>NZ_JBTYZO010000008.1:0-209142 GCF_057808495.1 Hymenobacter sp. M1-2 | reverse complement strand
TTCGTTTTTTCTCCCGCAACATCCTCTAACCGAACTCACACCAAGCGTTGAAGTCCGTGCCCGTAAAAGAGGAGCATTTTAAGCCAGTGGTGGAACGCTGGGACGAAATGGATGCGCTGGCAAAACCACCGGTTAGCAACGTGCGCCTAGAAGTAGAGTTTGGCACCCACCGGGTTCGAATTACGCATGATTTTGTAACCGCCCAAAGCAAGGGGCGCGGGTTGCAGGAATTGGTATCCGCAGTGCGGGCGCGGCTAGGTGTCTGATTGCATCATGCTTGGTCTAGCAGTAATGACAGTTTATTATGGGAACTGAGCAGCGCAATGGTGTGCTGCCAGTAGAAAAGGGCGGCCGGCACGCTGCGGAGTTTGTTGAGATGGTTGAGGCGCTGGTTAGAGATGGCGGGCGCGGGGGCATTGGGGTAGCGCGGCAAGGCTGAATAATCGGCCAGCAGCAAACGGGCGGCCAGGTAGGCCGCTTTGGCGGCGTTGGTGGTGGCCTCGTCGGTGCGGAAGCGGGTATTGAGCGGAAAGGAAGCAAAGGCTTTGATGCCAGCGTCTAACTCGCGGGCCGCGGTGGCGTCGGTGGGTCGATTTAGCTTGAGGTGGGCCAGTTGCAAGCCCGTGCGGATGGTGTCGATTAATACATCAGCCGGCGTGGTGGTTACCAGTGAGCGGTACTTTAATTCCTTGCTTACGGTAGCTTGGTAGGCGGCTTGCACCAGTTCAACCTGCTGCACTTCATCGTATAGTACGCCCACGTCGAAGAGTTGCTTGATAATTTCCTGTTCCTTTTCGTGGCCGTAGAGGATGCCGGTGGTATTGGGGGCAAAGGCAGTGAGTTTATCGCCGGTGATGGATTCGACGCTAGGAATGCTGACGAGTTGCGGCAGGCCGGAAGCCAGTAGAAAATCTGATTGGATGGGAGCAGAAAGCAACTCTGGGTATCCGTGCTCCTCGTGGAGCACATCGAGGGCAACGGAGGGTTCGGCGCGGTCAAGGTCCTGGGCCGGGTTAAAAAAGGCGGTATAATGTCCGCGAGGAATATCGTCCTTGTTGCTGCGCCGGGCGTCGTACTCGAAGCGGTGAAAGGGCGGGTGCTGGCATACGCGGCCGAGCACCTCGGCGACTTCGGCGGGGGTAGCGGTGGTTACAATGTCCACGTCGACAGAGAAGCGACGCAATTGGCCGAGCAGCAACACCAAACAGGTTCCGCCCTTGAACACAAACGGCAGCCCTTCCTGAGCCAGGCGTTCGACCAGGGCCAGGGCGAAAATCATCTTTTCGGCGATGCTGGGGTCCAGGCCACGGTGGCGGCGGCGCAGTCCGGCCAGCCAGGCGGGCTGGAAAGTTTCGGGGGCAATCATGCGGCAGTGAGGGGTTAGGACCAATCGGGGAGTTGGCGCAGAAACTGGCGCAGGTCATCGGCCTTATGGCGGCGTTGGGCATAGCGCAGCAGGGTCCGCTCGTCGAGCAAATAGCGGCGCCGGGCGTTGGAAAAAATGGTTTTCAGTTCGTGGCCTTGGAAAGCGGAGAATAAATCGGGGCGGCTGAACAAGTCAACCAATAGCTTTTCGAGACGGGGCACGGGTACTTTATCTATTTCTTGCACGGGGGCGCGGCTGACAAAGGAAATAACGACAAGCGGCCGAGTGGCTTCGGCCACATAGTAGGTCAGCACCTCGGGTTGTGGGCGAAGAAATACGCGGTTATGGTGCCGGTCCTGCAGGGTGTAGAAGGCAGCTTGCGTGTAGTCACGGGGCACCTCAATCACTAGAAAGCTGCGGGCGGCCTGATGTAGTCCAAATTCGTTGGCCCACGCGGTGGACCATAAGCAGCCTTCGGGAATTTGCAGTTCTTTTACCAGGACTCGCCATATGGCCCGTTCGGCCGGCTCCAAGACCGGGCGGTAAGGTCGGCGGCGGGCAACGGTATCGGCTAACGCATAACGCCCCCGCCCCGTCGAGGCCAGCAGCCCGCGTTGCACCAGTTCGTGGATGCGCCAATCAAGGGTACTTTGTTTCAGTTCGGCATCTTGGCGGCGGTAAAAGGCTAGCACCTGTGCCCGCGTCAGTTCGGGTTGACGTGTAAACTCCTCGCGCAAGGCAGGCCATTGTAAGGCGTTTGGGGTAGCTTCCATGTGCTCTTTCATAAAGCAAAGAAACGCCACTTTTCTGAAATAGTGGCGTTGCATAGTATATGTTACTGCTTACACTTGGAGCGTAAAGCAATTGCGCTTTGGGGTACTAGGGCAAGTATTGCTGGACTTGGCCGGGTGAGGATGTAGTCCCTGCTGGAGTACTGCAGACGCAAACCATCAACACGGTCATCGAATCGGCGGTGCAGGAGGTGCTGTGAGTCAGCAAATCGAGGGCCGCGCGCTACCTAAACGAATCGGAATGTGCGAATTATTCGCAGAAATTAGGCACGACGGAGATAGGCACGAAATACATGCTAAAGGGTTAATGATGTCTTCATTAAGACAAGCAGCAAGGGTGCACGAAAATCATGCGTGGCATTCAAAAAACCTGTTACAGGGTGGTGGATACAGTCGATAGGATGTTGAGGTAGGTAGTGAAGTCAATAGGGGTACCTTGAGTGGCATAGATGAATTTAGTTGATAGTTCAACTAGCATAAAGCTCGGTGGCCAATCTTCTTTATAACCAATAGAAATCAGAGTGATCTATGCGGCCATGCCTTTCTATTTAGGTAATGGCACTTGTCTGAAAGAAAGGGTAACCGAGTTTTGCTAAACAGTTGCTACGTTTATACTGTGGCATATTGCCTAAGTGTTTACTCAATTCAAGTTTATGGCTCACAACTCTAATAACTCTCATATTTCTAACTATTTATCTTCTATTCGCGACAACCGAAAGAAGCGGGGCACGGCCGGCGACTTTCTGCAGGAGCACCTGACAGCGGATGCGCGGTTGTTTTTCGTTTCGGCTTATTTCACTATTTACGCCTACGAACAGTTGCGCCCGGAACTGGAGGCAGCAGGTGAGCTAAACTTTTTGTTCGGGGAGCCTTCGTTTCTGCGGGCGGTGGATCCAAGTAAGACGGCGGGTAAGGATTTCAAAATTGCGGATGACGACCTGAAGCTAGCCGGGCCGTTGCGGCAGAAGTCGGTGGCGGCGGCCTGCGCGGCGTGGATGGCGCGGGACTCAGTGCGCATCCGCTCGTTTATCCGGCCAGATTTTCTGCATGGTAAGCTATACTACATTGAGAAAGCCAGTGGAGAGCGGGAAGCTCTGACGGGCAGCTCGAACTTCACAGTAGCCGGCCTTGGTCTGAGCGGGCGTCCCAATATTGAGTTGAACCTGGTAGTAAATGACCGGCGCGACCTGTCGGATTTGCGCGAATGGTTCCGGGAAGTTTGGGACGATCTGCGCGATGACGATAATCCGGCTGGGCTGGTGGAGGATGTAAAAGAGCGGGTGCTGAGCTACCTTACCCGGCTGCACAAGGACAACGACCCCGAGTTCATCTACTTCAAAACCCTGTTTCACCTGTTCGAGCGGCAGGTGCAGGACCAGGAAGCGACCAATGAGCTAGGGGAGCAAATTGGCTTTCGGGACACGCAAATCTGGCAGGCACTGCATGACTTCCAGCGCGAAGGAGTAACGGGAGCTTTGAAGAAGCTGGACCGGCACAACGGCTGTATCCTGGCAGATTCGGTGGGCCTTGGCAAGACATTCCAGGCGCTGGCCGTGATTAAGTTTTGTGAGCTGCGCAACCTGCGGGTGCTGGTGTTATGCCCGAAGAAGCTGCGCGACAACTGGGACGTGTACCGAATGAACGACACGCGCAACCCATTTCTAGCCGACAATTTTCGTTACGATGTGCTGAGCCATACCGACCTCGGCCGCGCTACTGGGCAGGCAGGCGGTATCAGCCTGGGCACGTTCAATTGGAGCAATTACGACCTGCTGGTAATTGATGAGTCGCACAATTTTCGCAACAGCAACCCCGGCAAACGGGATGCTGACGGTAACTTAATACGTCGTAGCCGCTACCAGCGGCTGCTGGAAGACGTGTTGCAGCGGGGGGCAAAGACGAAGGTGCTGCTCTTATCAGCTACGCCGGTAAATAATAATCTTAAAGACCTGCGCAATCAGTTGAACCTGATAACGCATGGGGCAGATGACGGCTTGGCGGGTTCGACGGGAATTGCCAGCCTGAGCACGACTATTAAACAGGCTCAAGCCCTGTTTACGACCTGGGCCGACCCCAAGAACAAGACGCGGGTGGTAAAGGATCTGCTTGATAAACTGGATGCTTCGTTTTTCACCCTTCTTGATGAGTTGACCATTGCCCGGTCGCGCCGTCATATCGAGCAGTATTACGACCTGAGCCGCATTGGCAAGTTTCCGACTCGGCTAAAGCCTATCTCGCTATCGACAGATATTGACCTGGCAGGTACATTCCCGACTTATGACGAGTTGAACGCCGACATGGAGCAGTACCGGCTGGCACAGTTCACGCCCTCGGTTTACGTGCCCGATGAGCACCGGGAGAAGTACGGTATTAAGTCGAAGAAAGCAGATGAGAGGCTGGCATTTGACCAGGGAGGCCGGGAAATTGCCTTGGTGGGCGTGATGAAGGTCAACTTTTTGAAGCGTCTCGAAAGCTCTATCTGCTCATTCCAACTGACCCTGGACCGGGCCGTGAAGCGCATTCAAGCGCTGGAAAAGCAGATTGTAGACTACGAAGCTAAGCCTACGGTGAAGGCTACAATTTCGGCAGACTCATTGCCAGTTAATTTTGGAGAAAACGAAGAGGAACAACTAGACGAGGAAACGGTCGCCGACCTAGCCGACTTAGTAGGCAAACGCGAATACTTCCTAGGTGACCTAGATTTGAAGCGGTGGAAAAAAGACTTAGCGCAAGACCGCAGGCAACTGCTAAAGCTGTACAATACGGCCACGGAAGTGACGGCCGGCCGTGATGCCAAGCTGGCCCGGCTCAAGGAGCTGATTGCGGCGAAGGTGGCGAATCCGCTGAACGCGGGCAACCACAAGGTGTTGGTATTTACGGCTTTTGCTGACACGGCCGAATACCTGTACAACAACCTCCACGAGTGGGCCGACACGCTAGGCTTGAAAACCGGACTGGTGACAGGTGGCGGCCACAACCGAAGTACCTACCAACCCAATGGCTTCGGGCCACAAACGGAGTTCAATACGCTGCTGACCCACTTCTCTCCTATTGCAAAACGACGCGAGCAAATGGCGGTGCTGCCTCAAGCGGGAGAAATTGATTTGCTAATTGCCACAGACTGTATTTCGGAAGGCCAGAACTTGCAGGACTGCGACTACCTGGTGAATTATGATATTCACTGGAACCCGGTGCGCATCATTCAGCGGTTTGGGCGTGTAGACCGATTAGGGTCGCGCAACGACGCCATTCAATTAGTTAATTTCTGGCCGACCGATGACCTGAATCACTATATTCGGTTGAAAGACCGGGTGGAAAGTCGAATGGCGCTAGTGGACTTGACGGCAACGGGAGAAGACAATGTACTGGACCAACAGCAGATAAAAGAATTGGTGGTTGGTGATTTGCACTACCGCCAGCAGCAGTTGCTGCGAATGCGCGATGAGGTGCTAGATGCCGATGACCCACAGGATGGGCAAGTTTCGCTAACGCAGTTTACGCTGGAAGACTTCCGGGCGGAACTACTGCAATTCCTCAACAGCCGGCGCGAAGAGCTGGCGGAGGCTCCGATGGGGCTGTACGCAGTAGTACCTGCTCCTAGTAGTAATCCTGACCTGAAACAGTACGCTGCCTTAAGTGTAGCGCAGCGCCAGGCTATCGGACCGGGTGTAGTGTTTTGCTTGCGCCGAAAGAGCGGTCCGGTGCTGGCTAGCGGTGGGCCGGCAGCGTTGAACCCCACGGACCCCTACTGCCTGCTATATGTACGGCAGAATGGCGAGGTACGCTATAATTTCGTACAGGCCCGACATGTGCTGGATTTGCTGCGGGCCACTTGTCACGGGCGTGATGTGCCCTACGAAAACCTGTGCGAGGCATTTGAGAAGGAAACCGACCATGGGCAGGACATGGCCACGTATTCGGCCCTGCTGAAAGCCGCAACGACAGCTCTGCGTAGGGAATTGAATAAGCGGGTGAGCCGGGCGGTGGCCGATGGCGAGCTATTAGAAAAGCGCGCAGACCGCAAAGACTCTGATGCCACTGCCGAAACCTTTGAACTCGTTACCTGGCTAGTGTTACGTTAATACCGGTGGCCTTCTCTACTATGAATCTATCCTCTTTCCTAGCCGCACTGGCTACCCGTGTGCCGCTGGCCGATACTACCCGGGCTCTGTTTGGGCAGCTGGGCTACCCTACTGACCGTCAGAATGCTCTAGAAGAACCTACCTGGGCAGAATTCGAGGCCAATTACATTCAGGATAAGCCGCGGGCGGCGGGCTTCGACCAGGCAAAGGCTCGGGTGGGTGAATGGGCTGAAGTGGACTTAGCCTTTCAATTGGCGCAACCAGACCTGACCGATGCACTCACAAAGGACCGGCACCAGCTTGGTATCATGTTCGAAGAGAAGCGGAGGGTGGACGTGCGCAATGTGCAGGCCTGGCTGGTATTCAGTGTTCGGCTGACAGGTACGGTCTACTCACGGGCCGAGCTGGCGGCGCTGACCCGCGAAGTGAACAAGCTTTTCAGCGGGCCGGCATTGGTGCTGATGACCTACGGGCCAGATGCCGGAAAGCAAGCGGCCCTGGCCGTGATACATCGGCGGTTAAACAAGCAGGACAGCAGCCGGGACGTGCTGGAAAAGGTGTCGCTGTTGAAAGATATTAACCTGGCCAACCCTAACCGCGCCCACCTAGATATTCTGGCTGATTTGAGTCTAGCCACCTTGAAGAGTCAGCACCCAAGCTTGCAGACGTTTGCCGACCTGTACCGAGCTTGGCATCAGACGCTGGACACGCGGGCGTTGAATAACCGGTTTTATCGGGAGCTGCGTAACTGGTATTTCTGGGCCGTGGAGAAGGTAGAATTTCCTTCGGATGCAGAACCCGACCGGGCTACGCGCAATGCCACGGGTGTCATTCGCCTCATCACGCGGCTGATGTTCTGCTGGTTTTTAAAAGAGAAAGGGCTGATTTCGGTCGATGTATTCAATGAAGATGTTTTCCGGGCACTGGTGGACCCAACCCGTGATACAACTGGCAGCGCCTACTACCGGGCAATTTTACAAAACCTGTTTTTTGCCACCCTCAACACGGAGATGGAAAAGGACTTTGTAGCGCCATCCAACAAGCCCGAGGAGAAAAGCCGCTTGTTCAAGCCCGCCACGGTACGCAATATTGATCCTAACCGGGGCGACAAGACCTACTACCGCTACGCCAATCTGTTTAGGGATTTCAACAAGACTACAGGTGACTCGCCGGCTGGCGTGGGGCTATTTCAGGACATTCCCCACCTTAACGGTGGCCTGTTTGAGTGCCTGGACGAACGTAGTGGCGGAGCCGGGTCCAAGAATAGCATCAGCCGGGCCGTGGACTGTTTTACAACTGACAAAAAGCATTACGAGCATCTATCGGTGCCGGATGAACTGTTTTTTGGCGACCCACACGTAGAGGATCTTTCAGCCAACTACGATGATAAGGAGAAAACCAAGCACCGCCGCGACGCTGTGAGGGGGTTAATTCCGCTGCTGAACCGTTATAAGTTTACGGTAGAGGAAAACACGCCGCTGGAAGAAGAAGTGGCGTTGGACCCCGAACTGTTGGGCCGGGTGTTTGAAAGCCTGCTGGCGACCTATAACCCGGAAACCCGACAGACCGCCCGCAAGCAAACTGGCTCGTTCTACACGCCGCGGGAGATTGTGGCGTATATGGTGGACGAAAGCCTGCTGCACTACCTGGCGGAAAAGCTGGAGCCTACGCCGCCACCACGAAGCAACGGGCAGCCCGGCACTAACGGTACTAGAGTAAAGCTGGTGCAGACGCAGGACCGGCTGGCCGAAAACCTGTTCAAGGAAACCAAGCCGCAGCAGGCGAGCCTGAGCATAGTGCCGGCCGCGCGGGTAGCGGCGGCAGTAGCAGAGGTGCCGGAGGTGGTGGATGCGCCAACGAAAGAAACAGCTACGGTGACCCGCCTACGGAGTTTGCTGGGCCACGCGCCATTGGTGGCCGCACCACATCCGGAGCACGCGGCAGGAATGACACGTGATGAGGGGGAACCGCTGTTCAGCGCAGAAGAAACGCGCACCCTGGTTATAGCTCTGGCGCAGGCGCGGATTCTGGACCCGGCTTGTGGCTCGGGAGCGTATCCGATGGGCATGTTGCAGCAGCTTACCAACGTACTGAGCCGGCTGGACCCGTTCAACCACTACTGGCGCGAGGCACTAGCCGAGCAGGTACAGCTGCGGGTACGGGGCACGTTCAGGATAGAGGACCCGCAGGAGCGCGCCCGGCAACTGGCCGACCTGAACGCGGTGTTTGAACAGCACACCGGTACAGATTATGGCCGTAAGCTGTACCTGATTCAGCAGGCAATGTACGGGGTGGACCTACAGCCAATTGCAGTGCAAATTGCCAAACTGCGCTTCTTTATCTCGCTGGTGGTGGAACAGGTGCCTGACGATACCCGGCCCAACCGTGGCATTAGGGCACTGCCGAACCTGGAAACGAAGTTTGTGGCTGCCAACTCGCTGATGCGCCTGGCCCGGCCCAAACAGCTCGTTATTCAAAACCCGGCCATTGAGCCGTTGAAGGCGCAGTTGCTGGAAACCCGGCGCAAGCACTTCCTGGCTCGCGGTAACGACAAGCGCAAGCTGCGGACCGAAGACCAGCGCTTACGAAATGAGATTTCGAAGCTGCTCAAAAAGGATGGTTGGAACGCAACCGAGGCCGACCAGGTGGCTGGCTGGAACCCCTATGACCAGAACGCCCACGCCGACTTCTTCGACCCGGAATGGATGTTCGGCATTGACACGGACCAGGGCTTTGACGTGGTGATTGGCAACCCGCCGTATGTGCAGTTGCAAAAGATAAAGGACATTAGCCGCAAACTAAGTCAGCAGGGCTACAGCACCTTCACAGCTACCAGCGACTTGTACGTCCTGTTCTATGAGCGAGGAATGCAACTGCTGCGCAAGGGTGGCTTACTCTGCTACATCACCTCCAATAAGTGGATGAAGTCGGGCTATGGCAGCTCGCTACGCGACTATTTCTACCGGCACACAAACCCCTTACATTTATTGGATTTCGCTGGCGTTCAGATTTTTGACAGTGCCACGGTTGACACAAACATCCTGCTTGTGCAGAAGGGAGCCAACCAACAGAAGGCGCAAGCTTGTGTAGTTGGGGCCGATTTCTCTTCGCTAGGAAATTTGAGCGTTTACTTTCAGCACCGCGCCCGACCCGCCCGCTTCGCCAAAGATGGACAGGCGTGGGTGGTGCTCTCGTCGCTAGAAGCACAAATACGCCACAAAATCGAAGGGGCTGGTATACCACTCAAAAACTGGAACGTGCGCATCTATCGCGGCATTCTAACTGGCTGCAACCCGGCATTTATCATTGACGAAACCATCAAAAACGACCTAGTTAAAAAATCGCCGAAATCTGCCGAAATTATACGCCCGATACTGCGAGGTCGTGATATTAAGCGCTATACTCCTCAAGCTAAGGGGCAATGGTTTTTAATCACCTTGAAAAAAGGTTGGACCAGAATGAACGGAAAGCCTAAGAACGACGATGAAGCACTAGCGTACTTCAAAAAGATCTATCCAGCGGTGGCCTCTCACTTACAAGAACACAGTGAAAAGGCGGCTATTCGCCAAGACAAAGGAGAATATTGGTGGGAGTTACGAGCTTGCGATTATTATAATGATTTTGATTTACCAAAGCTCGTATATCCCGAAATCTCCAAGCATCAGCCCTTTGTAATAGACCAATTCGGTCAATATTATGCCAATAACAAGGCATTCATCTTAACAGGCGAGTCACTTTACTTTTTATCTGCTTTTTGCAACTCGCGTCTGTTTCGTTTCTGCTTTCTCGACATTTTCCCTAGCCTTGGGAGCGACCGACGCGAGATGCGAAAAGTGAGCTTTGAGCAGCTTTCAATAAAACGGCCTACTATTGTTCAATAGAAGAAATTTGAAAACCTAGTAAAGCAAATTCTTGTCATTAAAGCAAAATCATCAGTTGCTGATATTAGTACGATTGAATCTGAAATTAACTCTAAACTGTACGAAATGTATGAGCTTACCGAGGCGGAAATTGCTTTAATTGAGGCGAAAAGCTATTGACGCACAAGGTATTCTCTTTCCTCTTTAACTAGGTCGAATGCACTGAAAATTAAGGCATCTATTTCTCCTTCTAAATCTGCTGTAGATAATCCAAGTGTTTTATTCGCCATTACTTTCTTTACTAAACTTGTCACTTGTTTTTGTGTAGCCTCATCGACCTTAGGAACGGGAACCTGTTCAACAAACTGCTTCTTGTATTCAAGGTAACCGCCTTCGCGACTGTATCCTTGGTGCTTCATGAAAAAGAAAGTTGTAGCTGAATTTAATACAGCTAGAATATAGTGTAAATTCTCCGTTTCTGAGGTTAGCATATTGCATGGAGCAAATAAATATGCTCCTGCTACATCTAAGCTAAAGCGAGGTTTTATACTCATATTCCCCCAAATAATTTTTGGTTTGTCAAATTCCTCCAAATATCCGCAAGACCGAAGATTATACCATCTTGCACCTTGGTCCTGCCGCCCAATTAATCTTTGCTTAAAGGTAAGTAGGTGGTTGTGGACAAGTGGGTAATCAGTTTCTGTATTGATAGGTGCCACCTTTTTGGAGGGAGAACCATTGTGAGGATTAAGCATCCAAGATGCTATAACTCCTGTGTGATATCTGTTTAAATCTGTCGCCTCCAACAGTGGGCGTATAATTTCGGCAGATTTCGGCGAATCTTTAAGTAGCCTATCTTTAGTAGCAGTGTCGATGATGAAAGCCCCATTACAGCCAGTTTTTATGCCATAGTTAATCTGTATAGCCCACTCTTTAAGGCGGGTACCGGCAGCTTCAATCTTGGCTTTGATACGCCCCTCAATTTCATTGAGCACCACCCACGCCTGTCCATCTTTGGCGAAGCGGGCGGGTCGGGCGCGGTGCTGAAAGTAAACGCTTGTTTGCCACTACCCAAAACCTGCTGCAAAAAAGGCGAAAGACTTATCTTTCGACCATTTCAGCCGCATGATTTTCGCCTACATCCGAGTTAGTACCGACAAACAGACCACCGAAAACCAACGATTTGAGCTAAACCGGTTTGCTGAGCAGCGCCAGTGGCACATCGACACCTGGACGGAGGAAACGATTAGTGCCCTCAAGAAGCTGGAGCACCGCAAGTTGCACGGGCTGCTGGCTCAGATGCGCCGGGGCGACGTGCTCATCATTACGGAGCTGTCGCGCATGGGTCGCAACCTGATGCAAATCATGGGCATCCTGAACCAGTGCATGGAGCGCGACATTCAGGTGTTCACCACTAAGGAGGGCTACGAGCTGGGCAACAATATCAACGCTAAAATTCTGGCGTTTGCCTTCGGCCTCTCCGCCGAGATTGAGCGAAACTTGATCTCACAGCGCACCAAGGAGGCACTGGCCCGCAAGAAAGCGGAGGGCGTGATACTAGGCCGGCCGAAGGGCAGCCAGTCGAAGCGCAAGAAGCTAACGGGCAAGACTGAGGAAATCGAGCGGCTGTTGGCTAAGAAAATATCGGTCAGCGGTATTGGTAGGCTACTAGGGGTACATCGGCTGACGGTTACGGCGCATATCGAGCAACATATGAAAGGAGTGGAAGTCTGACTTCTTTACCAAACCAGCTAACAATGCTGGACAAGAGGTTGGTTGCCTGCTCCTACGTAAGCAACCAACCTCTTACTCACGTAGGAGTTGGTTGGCAGCTGCGGACCGCCCCTCAAACAACTGTTGAAGCCACGCGCGATAAAAACTAAGCCTTTGGCCGCTTTTAACTCATCGAGGAACCGCTTTTGGTCGCGGCGCAGTTGGTCGCGGCTGGCTTTCACTTTAACGCCGATGAACAGACCGTCGCGGTTGCGAAACTTAATGATGTCGGCTACTCCTCTCCTGCTTTGAGGGTTAGCGCGCCAGCGCTTTGTGTCGGGGTCGTAGATGCCAGTAGTGTTTTGGCACCAGACGGTGTAAACGTGCTTGGTGAGGTAGGTAATGATGGTGCTGGTTATCTCGCGGGCTTTGAGGCGAAGTCAATGGGCAGTTAGTCGTATTTGCGAGCAATTATGGGCAGGCTTATGCTTCGCGGGAATGGTAAACTTGGGCGCGGGCGGGTCAGGTGCCGTAGCGGTCCATGATTTTGCGGTTCCCCTGCTGATGGCGCTTGTCCATTTGGCGCTGGGCCTCGGGGCTAGGCTTCCAATTAGGGCGATCCTTCCGCTGGGTGGCTTTGCGGGCCTCAGCGCGCTGCTGCTCGGCCTGCTCAGGGGTGATGAGGCCGCGTCGGGCTTTCTGATTGGTGATGGTGAGCTTCTGGCGCAGGCCCTCGGCGTTGGGGTGGTCGGCGGGAATCCGCTGGGTCACGTTTTCAAGCACCTGGGGGGCGGCGTCGCCGAGCAGTTGCACAACGGTAGCCTGCTGGCTGGCCCCGGTAGCTTTCCGGTCAAGGTGACAGTTTTCCAAGAAGCGGGCCTTCCGCTCGAAATAGTCCGCAATCAGCTTGTAGAGCGTGCTCACGTCGAGGGCCTGAAAGAAATTATGACCTCCGGTGCGGGCTTCTTTCAAGGCCAGAATGATGTCCTTGATGCTGTCGTGGGTGTAGGTGCGGGCCAGGTCGTCGGCCAGGGCGATGAGGTCGCTGGCATCAGGTTTGTCTTTCACCCGGAGCGAGTCGACGAACGCGCGCAGGATGATGACCAGCAGCTTCACTACTTCTCGCTCACCAATGCGGTAGTTGAGCTGAAAAATTTTGGGAGCGGCCAGAGCCTGGGCTTTGTTGAGGCCGGTGCCGATGTCGGCCAGCATGGCGCGGGTTTCGGCGGTGGACTCGGTAGCCAGGGCACTAATCGTAGCGGCTGCTGCGGTAGCCAGTAGATGGGATTCCGGCGTTTGATTGGCCGGTACCATCGGCGCTGACGCGGTGAACGTTCGGGGCAGGTTTGAGGCGATTATCGGCGGCGTCATTGAGCATGAAGCGTTTGGCGGTGGCTACCCAGTCCTTGCGGGTGGGCTCTAATCCGGTTTTCTTGTCGCGCCAGGTGGCAACGAGCTGATGGTAGTGGCGCAGGTCGGCTAATTCGTAGTCGGTGCCCTGAAAGGCAGCTATAAAGTTTTCGACCTGGGCAAGGGGGCTTTGGCTGAAAGGCAGTTCGGGTAGGGTGGTGCGGCCTCGGCTGGCAACGGTGCGGGGGGCAGTGGCAGCAGTGCGGATGGTGTCGGTATGTAGCCTCTGCCCTACCCCCTTTTTCTTTAGCGCAACTTTCTTTTTGGGAGCTGACGCCTGGTCCGGGCCTGTACCGTTGGGCGGAGCGTTGTCGTCGAACAGTTCCACCCCTGAAAGCCCTTCGCCTTCGAGGACCTCTATTTTTTTTTGCGCAGCGGCGACGGGGCCGTTTACTACTACACTGTTTACATCATTTGTTTTACCATATAAGGTGTCTTCGGGCACTTCTGCCCCCGATAAACCGTCTACCGGGGGCACTTCTGCCCGAAGTGCTTGGGGCACTTCTGCCTCCGATAAATCGGCGAGGAAACAGCGGCTCCGTTCGTGGCGGGACTGGCTCGGCTGATAGGTCAGCAGGCCCCAGGCGTCGAGGTCGTAGAGGGTAGCACGGTAGGTTCTTTCGTTGCCGATGCGGGCGGCCTGCATGGTGGCTTGGTGGTCGAGGTCGAGGCACGGCGCGAAGCGGGCGGCGTTCCATTGATAGAACAGCGCCCAGTAGAGGCTGACGTGGTGGGGCCGGGCCTCGGGGCGGGCACTCAGGTGCTCGTGGGCGGCGCGAGTGTGCCGGATGTAGTTCATGCTGCCCGGCGGTCATAGCGGCATTGATAACGGTCTAGTTCAGTGCTACGAAATCCCCAGGCTTTTTCATTGATGCGCACACCTTTGATGCGTCCGGCACGTCGGGCCTTGCGCAGGCCATCCGGCTTCATGCCGAGGCGAGCAGCCGCCTCCCGCACATTTAGGATTTCGTTATCAGCAACGGCGGTTGCTACCGCAACGGCATGATTTGCTTGCTCCAACTTATCGAGGCGCTGCAATACCTGGCGCCACTCCGGTTCGGGGATGATGACGACGGTTTGCATTAGGACTCGGCGATTAAGCGGTCGGCACGTTGCTCTACTTGGCGGCGGCGTTCAAATTCCGCTTCAGCGGCCTCTAAAAAAGCTTCTACGACTTCGCGGCGTCGGCTACGGCCGGCAATAGTCTGGTAGATACTAGCCCGGCTGGCTTTAATGCCGCGGGACTCGAGCAGTTTCAGCGTGTCGTTAACACTAGGGTTGCGCGGCCCCAAGCGGTCGTACAGATCACGCAATTTACCGGGAGTGGTTGTATTATCTTCCATATTTGTTTGTAATGTGTTATACTTGCATCGGATACCGACTTAGTATCCTTTACAAGGATACATACACTTCTGCGCATCAGATGCGCCTCTTTACAAAAAAGATGGAACAGGAGAATGTCGCCAGCAAGCGAATAGACCTCTGGCTGAAGCATAAAGGACTGAATGCCAACTCTGCGGCACAGATTTTAGGATACGCCAATGCTAGTAAGATGTATAAAATCTTACAAGGCACAAGTCCAGGCTTTGAAACTATTGTGGAGTTTCTGCGAGTCTGGCCCGACCTGTCGCCAGAGTGGCTGTTGCTAGGCGAAGGGACAATGGAACGGCTGAACACTCAGGCTACCGGCATGTTAGCCCATTCCAATAAAAGCGGCATCCCTAGTATGAACACGCAGATACTGACTATCACTCTCGGGCAGGATGGTAAGCAGAACACGCAGCTAGTGCCAGTGCAGGCTCAAGCTGGCTACACCCGACAGTTTAATGAGGTCGTGTTTCTGGAACAGTTGCGGCCCTATCGGCTGCCTGGCTTCGAGCAGGGCACCTACCGGGCCTTTGAAGTGAGTGGCGACAGTATGGAGCCAACACTCAACCACGCCGATATTGTAGTCGGCTCCTTCGTAGATAACTGGCGGTTGCTGGAACCAGGTGCGGTTTACGTAGTGGTGACACACGAAAGCGTGATGCTCAAGCGCATACCCCAACGTATCACTGACCCTAGCAAAGAAGTGATGTTGCTTTCAGACAATCCGGACGTGAAGCCCTACAGCTTAGACGTATCAGATATTCAACAGCTCTGGCGAGTACAAGGCTATATCTCGCGCTATATTCCTAGTAAGCCGGACATCACAGCGGAAAGGCTTTGGGAAGTTATAGAGCTTCTGGGACATGACCGGGGAGAAGTGAAACGGTATTTAATGGAAGAAGCCCCAAAACAAGCCACACCTCTAGGCGGCTAAAGTCCGCCACTTCCATAACTCACTGACAGATTGCGGTTTTTGGCATTCGCCTGATTAGTAGGTGAGCCCCAATAAGGGGCTCAGGTATTCTCTGCCGGAACGCCCGGAAAACCGCATATCTGGCAACAGAAGCGGTTTTCCGGGTTTTTTGCGTCTGGGGGAATCGGTACTCCTGGGCGCGAATCTTTCACTTCCGGGTGGGAATCATGCCCCCCATAACGCCCCCTTTTTATGGCTGATTATTTGGCTAAGTTCGTCTTGTACTACGGTTGCTGTCAGCAGCCTTGAAAGTGACAATGAGAATTCTCTTAAGCAGCGTCTTACTCTGCGTTTTTGTTATGCTATTAACCCGATTGCTTGGATTTGACCGCGCGGTGCGGCGCATTGACCTGGACGGACTGGCCGCGCTGGAACTGCCAGCGTCCTTCCATCTGGACGATACGCCGGAGCGACAATTACCAGTGGCGCGGCGACTGCGCCGCCAGCCCTACCTGCACGCGCCCGTATCATCCGACCACCTAACCTATTATTTGCCTAGCCATGATTCCTACGGCTTTGGCGGCCGACGGGTGCCAGTACTGCTACGCGTCACCCTTTACGCCGACGATGTGGTACTGACCAACGCTCCTGACTCAGCGTACTACCACACCATTGCCCAGCAGGACTATCACTACGACGGCCAACGAGAAGCGGTGTATGCCCAGGCCCTACCCGCCGGCGAGGATCTTTACTTCACCGAAATACCCCAAACTGCCCCCGGCTGGTTTTCTGTGAAAGCGTACCAGGAGTTGCACCTCATCCTGACCGACCCGGCCCAACGCGTCCGCATGTTTTTAAGCGCCGACAACCGGGAGTTGTCGCGCCCCGAAGCTGAAAAGCTGTTGCGCCAAGCTATGCGCAGTCTCCGGCGCGAACCGGCAGCACTGGCCCGTCACTTCGGGTATTTGCGCCATTTTTTGCAGCAACAGGCATCCATCAAAGAGAAGAATGTACAAGCCAACCTGCTCAGCTTCAATCAGCAACTAACCGGTGCGGGCCTACCGGAACTACGAGCTGTGGAGCTGTATCAGCCGGGCCGCTTCGTGGATGTGGGCGACTATTTTTATGGGGTGAACGAAGAACAGGGCGTGCTGTTTATCGCCCGTCTAGGCACCTCAACGCTAGCTCGGCCGGCTACTCCGTCGTATTTTACAGCCAACAACCCCGCTGGGCGGTACCTCACCTCGTTCAATCAACAAGCCATCTTGCAGCAAGATGAACCGACGAGGCACGAATTGCGTCTGCGCGCAGGCGTATCGGAGTCACTGTGGTTTCCACCCGAAGAATTTGCCGCTTTTAACTTGGCCGACTTGCTGCGCGAAACTAACGAGTCGCGGGTGCTGGCGCAGCGGCAGCCAGACTTTGTGGCGGTTCCGCGCCGCGCACCCACTTATTGGGACTTGAGCCGGGCTGAAGGCACCGAAAACCTCGCCTCATTCGACCAGCCTGCCGACTACCGCTTTGCTGGGGTTACGTTTAAGGTCAGGGGCGGGATCAATTTCAGGCTGCATTATGTGGGCACCCGCACAGCCGCCGGTCAGACGCCCCAGCTCGTTTTCACCCTGGAAACCTTCGACGGCAGCCCCCGCTACCGCACTGTGGCTGCCAATGCGCAGTACCACGCCGTAGATGCCAACCAGGGCGGCCAATTGAACCTGACTGTAGCTGGTGTTCGCTACCAGATACGTATCGAGCCGCTCGCACAAGGCCACCTGATGGTGGAACTACTGTAGCAGACTCCCTCAACAGGCTTGGAGATGGTGAGTGCTGGTGCTCAACCCGCACTTGGAGCCACTCATAGCGCACGGTCCGGGCGAGCTTTGGTGGGCAGCCTACTACTGTTTCCGACCGTCGGCTATTGGGCGAGCTACTGCCTGGGTCGAGGGGCGACAGAGCTTACCGCGCGATAAAAGATGCTAGTAATCAAAAGGGACGGTTACGTGCGAACGACAGCAAGGTTGAGTGAGAAGCAGTCTACTAGGATACGTGATTGCAGCGTAGCCGCGCGCAAGGGCTTGAAAACTACTAAATGCAGTTGAACAAAAGCCCGTGCAACACCCTGCTCGGCGAGCCGCAACCAACCTATCCGAAACGGCCGCCAAACATAGAACATTTCGTGGTATGGAACGCCCTCTCATCCTACTCAAAGGCGCCTCCGGAAACCTCAAAAAAAGCGCCGGCCGTTGGGCCGGCGCTTTGCGTAAAGTTTGGATAAACCCTAAGGCCGAAACCTCATGGCTGGCCTGTTCACGGATGCTTACTCAACCTGGACCCTAAATGTGTGCTTCTGCCCGTCGATGCGCGTCTGCACAAAGTAGGTGTCGGCTGGTAAGTGCATGGGCATCTTGAAGATGGTTTGGCCAGCTTTTACCGGCAATGTGAACAAGCCCACTAACCCGGTCTTGTTGTGCACCATTACCGTGATGCGCTGGTCGGCTTGCGCGCGCAAGTCCAGCGTGGCGTCGCCGTGGTTGGGGTTGGGAAACACCGATAAGGCGTCTTTCTCCCCCGTCGTCGGTGCGGCCGCCGCTGCCGGCGCGGCTGTGCGCGCCGCGGTGGCGCTCACGGGCTCTAATTGCCACTGCTGGTTAGCCCCGCCCCCGTACCCCCACTGATGCAGCGAGGCCTCGTCGTTGGTTAAGCCGTCTTTGACGTCGAGCACCTTGCCCGAGCACTCGGCCGTGAGCTTGTAGTAGCCTCCGTCGGTGGGCTCGATGCGCCAGCGCTGGGCTGCGCTGCCGTTGTCAGTATACTGCTGGATCTTTACACCGTCGCCCGTGCCCGAGCCATCTACGTCCAGGGCCTTTCCGCTGTGCGCGGCCACCAGCTTGTAGTAGCCGTTGCCCACGGCCGTTACCTGCCAGTGCTGGTTAGCCCCGCCCACATAGCCCCACTGCACAACTTTAGCCTGGTCGGCCTGGCTCAACCCGTACACATCCAGGGCCTTGCCCGAGTGCCGCGCCAGCAGCCGGTAGGTGCCGTCAGCCACTGACTGGGCAGCTGGTCCAGCTTTGCCAAAGGCGCGCAGCTCGGCCAGAGTGAAGTGGTTTTGCCCGCCGGTGGCCACCACCCGCAGGTAGCGGTAGCCGCCGGGCTCGGTAACAGTTTTCGTCCAGGTGCCTTGGTGGGGGAAAGCGGCCGCGCCCTGGCTGGCTAACACCACGCTCGTGGCAAAATCGGCTCTGTTGCTGGCTCGCACCTGGAAGTCGCGCCGGCTGAAGTCCTGATCAGCGTCGTTGCGGGCTACCACTTGGAGGCTGGAGATGATGTAGGTAGCGCCCAGATCTACTTGATAGTAAGGAGTCGGGTCGTTGCCGCCACTGGCCCAGAGCGTGCCCGTATTACCATCGTTGCCGCGAGAGGCCGCGTACGCGTCGGCATAGGACGAGCTGGTCGACGCCGTTTTGTTCAAGGCCAGGTTCGGGCCGACCGACGACTGCGGAGCGGTGGTGCCGCTGGTGTAGAGATGCACGATTCCCAAGTCGCCGCGCCCACTGGCATCGGCACGGCTCAGCGTCTTAGTAGAGCTGTTGCGCGTCTCGCGCACCAAAGTCGTATAGTCGCCAGCGTAGGAGATGGTGCCGAATGAGAGCGACATTTCCGAATCGGTGCCGCGGAAGGCCACCTCGGCCGGATCCACTCCCCGGGCCGGGTAGAGGCAGCCGCCCATCAGCTCCGTCTTGGCTCCGTTGCGGCTGTCGATGATGGTGCCGCCGCCCTCGGTTTTGATGCCCAAAATCCAGAGCTGGGCCCCGTCGTTGGTGATGCGGGTCACGTGGTCTTCAGGATTAAGCTGGCGGGCCCATGCCTTCTGGCCGGACCCGAAGTAAAAGCGGCTGGCTGCCACGTTCTCCAGGAACACGGGGCCGGCGCCGGGCAAGCCGCGGTAGGCGTACTTATACTCGCCGTGTGGGCCCATGCCCGCCACGTCCTTCAATACCAGGGGCCGTGAGGTAGCGTTCTCGTAGCCGATCAGGCCCCCCTGGTAGATGCTCTGATGCAGCTTGTCGATGCCGATGCCTTCAATGATGAGGGGATTAGCCGAGGCCCCTTCCACCCGGAACATAGCCTTTGGATTGTCGGGGTCTCCGAAAAAATCACTGCTCGGGGCCAGCGTGCACTGCATGCCGATAATCTTGCGCACCGTCGAGGGCACGATGAGCTGGTGGTAGATATAGTGGCGACCAGGCGGTATGAAGATAACTTGCTTGCCCGAGTTGAGCGCGTTCTGGAAGGCCCACTCGTCGTTGAGCCAGTCGTCTGCTACGGAGCCGTAGTCGCGCACGTCGGCCCAGTTAGCGAGGTTGTAGTCGTTGTACTCAGGCGCGTCTTCTACCGGCAGGTTGAGCGAGGTGCCCGAGCCGCCGAAGGGGTTGCGCACCGTGCCAGAGGTATGTTCGGCCACGGTGTTGCCTGGCACCACGGTGCCCTTGTTAGCAATGGCCGAGCGGTAGCCGCTCGCCGTCAGGCTGCGGGCAAACAAGTGGCCTGCGTTTTCGATGGCGCTCACGCCGCTGTTGCCGCCTTGCAAGTTGGCGTCCAGGAGAACCACCACCCCGTTCTGGGCGTTGATCAAAGCGGGCACGCTGTTGGTGCTTTCCAGGCCACGGATGTTGAGCGAGTTGTCGAGGTTGCGGATGCCGGCGCGGCTCTGGCCGCTGAGCGCGATGTACTCGAGGGTGGTGTTGTAGGTCAAGTGTGCTGCCTGGATGCCGTACTCGAAGCCCTGCACCGTAAGGTACTTAACCAGGCTGGGGCCGGGCCACTTGCGCAGCAGGCTCAGCCCCGTCACCCCGGTGCCGCGTAGCGTGACGTGGCGCACGGCCCCGATGTTGTTGCAGAGGTAATCCAGGGCGATGGAGCCGCTGTTGCCCGTACCCGTGTCGATGGTTAAGTTTTGGATATAGTTGTCGAAAGCCTCGTTGCCCTCGCCTAGAGCTGGGTAGTCCTTTCCCCCGCCGTAGGGCTGCTCCACAAACAGCGAGGAGGCGGTGTACACCACAGCCTTGGGGGTGGCTGACGACCCATAACCTGGACAGCTGTCTTTCAGCTTGATGATCGTGGTAGCTTCGTCTTCGCCTTGTAGGTTTATGCCCTTAGTCCACTTGCCGTCGGTGCCCTTGGCCTCGAGCCGGTTGCTAACGAGGTAGGTCCCTTTCGGCAACCAGATCCGCTTGCCAATGTTGTTGCTGATGGCCTTTTGCAGGGCCTGGGTGTCGTCGGTCACGCCGTCGCCCTTGGCTCCGTATTGCGTCTTGACGTTGATTACACCCGAACCGGCCGGATACTTGATGTTCTGTGCCCAGCTTAGCTGGGCCTGTGTAAACAACAGCAATAGGAGTGTGAGTAGGAGTAGTCTGCTTTTCATGAAACGATGGGTTGAGAAGAGTTCAGAGTTGAAAGTCAATCTTACAGTTGCAGTAAGGTGGTGTGGCGTCAGAAGCCGGTGAGGAAACTCATAGGCAAGCAATTAGAGAGTGAAACAAAGAGGGTCGTTTTGGATTATGCTAAGCCAACAAACACCTAGCCGTCCCACTAAAGTAGGCTTGGGGAGCTTATCGTCGGGCTGGATTTTAGGTGTATAGTATCAACGCCGGTCTCAGGCGTATGAACGACCAAAAAACTTGTATAAAATACAGAGGCGGGCTTGCACTAAAATTGACTTATTTTAACCCTATAGCCTTTTTTAGCCCATATAAATTTAACTTTATGTAGATAAAATTAATTGCATCCCATTCTCGGTATTATAAGAAACAACTGTAAAATGTTAGTTGCTAGTGGGTGGACTTCGCCAACTGCTGGTACCTATAGTTCAGAAAACACAGAAGCACGAACTTGGCTGAGAGCGTGTCTTGGGAATTGAGCAAAATATGATTTAAGGCAATGCTCACGCGCAGAGATTGTATTAGCACAAGCTCGCGGACTTATCTACAAAAACACTTCCCATCAACTCTTACCCGGCTGCTGAAAAGGCGGGCACTTTGCCATCAGCATGCCGTTGCTTGTGCACCAGCCGCGCATGCTTATGCGCCTAGGAATGTGGGCCCAAAACTAGGCAATAGAATATAGCCGTCTGCCGGACCAAACCTGCATACAAAGCACCTTACGAGCGGCTCGCGGGCAGAAGCAGGAACCGCGAATTGACGCCAGTTGCTGTTGATTGACGTCAATTGCTGTTGGCAACAAACTACTCAAGCAAATCTTCGCCACCGTCAAGTTCAGCGCTCCGTGCCACCACTATCTCACCTGAAAAATACCTGTCACGTGGCCCTGATCAGAGCTTCATCTCATCCCAAACGGCAACCCTACATGGCATCAAAATTCATTCCTGCCAGTAGTAGCCAGGTATGTGCAGAAAAACAAGTAGCCCCCACGCCAGCTTCCACCGCGGAGAAGCTAACCTATGGAGCAAGTAAGTTGAGGCGGCGCATCAAGTTGGCGTGATAGGCTCGCCCCACGGGAATGGATGTACCATTCACCACTAATCCCTGCGCGTCCAGAGCTGAAATCATGTTCAAAGCTACAACGTATGACTTGTGCACACGCACGAAAGTAGCGGCCGGCAGCCGCTCTTCGATTTGCTTGAGTAGGTGGCTGACACTGTATTTGGCTTGTTGCGTGTGCAACAACGTGTAGTTGCCGGCCGCCTCTAACCACATCAGGTCGGCGAAGTTGATACGGGTTTGTTGTCTTCCAGCCCGCACAAAGATGCTGTCGTGTAGCACGTCCGGCACCGTGTGCTCGGCGGCAAAGTTGGTGAAAGCCATTTCCAGCGCTACGAAGACGTCTTGCTCGTTGAAGGGCTTGATAATATAGCCGTGGGGCCGTGTTTCTTTGGCGCGGGTCACGGTGCTAGCGTCGGTCAATGAGGTAGTGAAAATGAACGGCACGTGGTATTCAGTGCGCAACAGATGCGCTAAATCAATGCCGTCCAGATGACCATGTAGCATTATGTCCACCATCACTAAATCGGGCGGGTCATGTTGTTGCAGCCACTGCAGAGCGTCGCTCACACGGCTTGCCACATCCACCACCTCATACTTGAGGCGGTGCAAAATGCTGCGAAGGTGCTGTGCAATGATAACTTCGTCTTCGACAATGAGTACGCGGCGGACGGCCATAGGCTCAGAACAAGAAATTAAACGGGCAGCACGGACTCGGCTATTTCGCGGAACACAATGGTGAAGCGGGAGCCAGCGCCCGTGCTCTCAATGCCAAGGGTGCCTCCGAGTTGGTAGGCCAGACTCTTCACCAGCCGTAGCCCCAACGACGATGCTTGTTCCAGGTCAAAGTCAGGTGGAAGGCCTACTCCGTTATCAGCCACCAGTAGTACGTGGTTCGAAAACTGGTCGGATTGCAACCCAACCCGAATGTGGCCGGCGCGGCCATCAACAAAAGCATACTTCAGCGCGTTCGTTATCAGCTCGTTTACTATTAGCCCCAGGGGCACAGCAGTACTTGTGTTAAAGTGGGCTGTAATGTCGAGGTCGAATACCACGGTAGCGTGCGGAGTTAAGTCGCTGGCCAATGCGGTAGTTAGTCGTTCGATGAACTGCCGAAAGTCGACGCTCATCAAGTCGTTGGAACGATAGAGCATCTCGTGGATCAGAGCAATGGACTTTACCCAGTTCTGCCCTTCTTTCAGAGCGGCCGTTACTGGCGGGTTATTTTGCTCGAGCGATTGCAAAGCCAACAAGCTGGAAATGATTTGCAGGTTGTTTTTGACGCGATGGTGTATTTCCTTGAGCAAGACTTCCTTTTCGCCCAATGAGCGCCGCAACTGCTCCTGCGTGTGTGTCAAATCGTCGTTTCGAGCGGCTAGCTCCAGTTCCTTGGTTTGTAGCAGGAGCGTAGCACGGCGCTGCAATCGGTAGCGGCGGTACGCCGCAGCGCCCATCAAACACGCAAGCAACAGCACCGCTAACAAAGCTATTCCGAGTCGGCGTTGCAATCGGGAATTATTGGCTAGCAATTGAATTCGCGCTTCCTTGTTGCGCAACTGTTGCTCTTTACTTTTCAAGTCATAACGCGCTTGCAAATCAGCTATCAGCTGCGCTTTTTCCTTGTTGAATAAGCTGTCGTGCATTGCCACATAGCGCTGCTGCCAGCGGTAAGCAGCAACAAAATCCTTGCGCGCTACACTTATTTTAAGCAAGGTCTTGTATACCTGCTCAAGATACACATTGGAACGCGTCGTTTGAGCTATCACAAGCGCCTGATCGGCAGCAAACTGCGCGGATTTCAAATCGTTTAATGCTTGATAAGCAGCGGCTTGATCGAGAAAATTTGCTGTGATGCTGCGCACTTCATTCAACTGCCGGAACACCGGGGTAGCCCATTTAAAATTGCGCAAGGCGGCAGCGGGGTTTCCCATCTTAATTTGAATTCGGCCTAATTCGCTATAGGCCTGCGCCCGATCGTAAGGATTTGCTTGCTTTTTCTGTAGTTCACTCAGCGAGAGACTTCGGGATACAAAAGTCAAGGCTTCGCGAGTCCGATTTTGGCCAGCGTATAAACCGGCTAAGACGTACAAGTCGATAACCAAATTGGTTGTGTCATGTATCGCATTGTGCTTGGCCACCGCGCGGTTCATATAGTACAAGGCTTTTTGCGGCTCACCTTGCTCGCTATATAATAATGCCACATTGACCGTGATAAATGCTGCTTCTTTTCGCCGTGTGCGTTCAGCTAAGGATAGTGACCGCAGGTAGTATTGTAATCCTTGCGGGTAGTCTCCGTGTCGGTAGTAGATGTTGCCTAAGTTGTTAAATACCGCAATCAGCTTGCTCGTATCGCGCAATTGCTGGCGTAAGGGCATTTCTAGCTGTAGAGCCTCTACCGTTTCCGTGAAGCGGCTTTGCAAATGATGTACAGACGCAATGCCATTATAGCTTTGCGCGACGTCGCGCAAACGCCCGGCGTTTTGTGAGATACTCAGCGCCTGTTTGAAGCACTGCAAAGCTACACTGTAGTGCCCTTGGCTGCGGTGCACTACTCCTAAGGCTGACAAGGCAGATGCGTGCAGCGTATCAACATGATGCCGGGCTAACGATACTGCCTGTAAAGCGTAGTGACGAGCCTGAGTTGTATCGCTGATGCGAAACTGCTCACTGAGCGAAATCAGAGCCAACACTCGCTGCGGCTTGGAAGGTGCAGTGCGCGCTACCGTGAGCAGACTGTCAGTTGGAGCGGCGTGAACTGAGGTAGAAGAGAAAAAAAGTCCATGAATCAACCCAAAGATGAGCACAAACAAAGAGTAGGGGAAGCTCATGTTTTAGCAGTTTGCTGCACTGTAAAATGCCTTAAATATAAGGTACAAATACAAGCTAAAATGCCTCGCCTTGTGTTCCAATGTTCGTTATGAAGCGAATATGGTCTTCCATTTTCGCTACGTCGTTTACTTCATACTGCTCACGCTTCTCATTCTTGGGCCTGTAGCTCACAAGGTCCACGCTGCATAGCTCGTACGCCCGCTGCGCCCGGGTTCAGGATGGAGACTACGAAATCGGCCGTCAGGGTAACGCGGAGATGGCTCTCTAAATATTACCACCAGCACGTCGAGGAGAGTGTAGTCTAGGTGCTGCGGCTGGGCCATATTGCCTACGCGGTACAAAGCTGCCCCAGCGCGGAGTTAAGTTCTGACCCAGTCGCCAGCACTAGTTACGTCCGCGAGAGGAAGGTGCTAGTTGATTTTAGAACCGAGAGTTAGTCATCAACAGGGCGTAGTAGAGTGTGTGGACTGTAAGGCCAATAGGCCTTCATGCAGGGCGTAGTGAAAAAGGGTACGCCCGCCCGTCGGCAGGCGAAACTCGCCTTCACATATCAGCCCAACTCTGTGGCCCGATGCTGGAAACCGAACTGCTTACTGTACACGGACGTCTTCTATTACAGTCTTTTCGCAACAAAAAAGCCCCTTGCTATGAGCAAGGGGCTTTCTCATCTATTAGCAGCCATTGAGAGAGGCTGCTTCAAACTTGCTAGAATTTGTTGAGGTCGTGGGCGGAGTTTGTGCCGTGCAAGCCAGTGGCGGTGCCCCGGTATACTGATTCGCTGCTCGATTTCCACTTCGACTCGCCCTTGGGCGTGTAGCGAGAACCGCTAGCCAGCGACTTCTTAGAATCCTTGTTGCGCAAGGCTAACCAGCTCAATCCGCTCACGAGCAAGGCGCCGCCTACCACTTTTTGCGTGGTCGACAAGCCATTTACTTGGTCCATTGCTTTGGTACCTAGGTCTTTGAGCGACTGGGGCAGCTGGTTCACCGTCTTCTTCAGCTGCTCTTGGTCGAGCCAGGATTTTTGCCCGCCCTTCTGCGACGAATACACATTATTGGTAACCGAGCTGCCTTGCGCGTCGGCGTTGTTAGATGCCGACGAAGAACCGGCGCTCGTTGCGTTGGCCGAAACCCCGGATTTGGGAGTAGAAGGCTGGGAAGCAGACTTATTGTTGGCGCTGGGCTGGTTTTGCTTGTTGGTGTCCATGAGAGGGAAGAATAAAAGGTAAAACCATGTGACGGAGCCACCTATCGGCAGCTCTTATCTTGTGCCTATTCGAGAAAACATTGCTTTGGGTTGCGGTTTGGCTGCACAGGTTTTCGCCGACGGATTGCATAATCCGCGACAAATAGAGCCTCGTTACTCTGAGTACTGCTTTTGACTGTCCTCTCTTAAATAGGTGGCAAGGAGCAACTGCTTCCCCTCCTTCTGGCTGACTCTACTATCCCATTCTTCCCTTATCCTTCCTCTGCGCGCCCTGGTGCATCTTTTCTGGGTCGGGGAGCGGTTGGCCCTGGGCATAGAGAGCGGCGTTGCGGCGGCCGGCTTCCCGGGCTTGGGCTTCGAAGGGAATGTCGTAGTAGCCGTAGCGCGCCCAGCCGACCAGGTATTTCCAGAGGAACCCTACGGTGCCATGCTCGCGGAACTGACGGATGTGCTCCATCTCGTGCGCAACCCAATACGGGTCGTTGAGAAACTCCTCTTTCGTGACCCCGCTCAAGAGAATACTGTTGCCGAGTACCATGGCCACATTACTGGTCCCGAGCTTGAGTCGAGCAATGCGTGCCAAGGGAGAATTTTCGATGATGCGAGGCAGGTTCATACAGGCTAGAAAAGTGGGCGGAGTATACGATATGTATGTTTAGTTCGGTTACGCAGGTTGCAAGATCATTTCAATATAAGTTATGTCTTTATAAAGATTATTTGCGAGTTTGGCTTCCTCGCTTGCACCTTCCAAGACTTTAGGCTTAGCTTTAACCATCCGGGCAGATAGAGTTTTCTCTTTTTGATCCGGTTTTTCAAGGTTTTTCGACCTCTTTTTTGACTCGCTTCTATCGACGAAAGAAGTACTTCCCGGTCCCCTCGGCATTCCCCGAGAACCGTTTTTGCCACCTCCACGACGGACAATGAAGAATATTACCCTGTATTGCCTCGCCGCGGCCGCTATGGCCCTTTCCTTCTTCTTCGACAAAGCCACCCCTCCCGATTTTCCCGCTTTGGCACCCGTTGCCGCCGAAGCCTCCCTGTTCTCCGGCCTCAACCTCCCGGCTGAGGAAAAGCCCACCGCCGCCCACGACTCGGTAGCGTACGATTACTACGAGCAAGCGCTAGGCGTACACCTCGCCCGCACCGAAAACACCGACCTGCTCCGCACCGTCCTCGATTGGATCGGCACTCCCTACCGCTACGGCAGCAACTCCAAAAAAGGCACCGACTGCTCCGGCTTCGTAACCCGCGTGTTCAAGGAAGTGTACGGCATTACGCTACAACGCAGCTCACGCTCCATGTTTCAGAGCGTGAAGCGGGTGGCTAAAACCGAAATGGAGGCCGGCGACTTAGTATTCTTCCGTCGTGGCCCCGGCCAGCCTATTTACCACGTGGGTATCTACCTGAAAGATGGCAAGTTTGCCCACTCGGCCACCAACGGCGGCGTTATGGTTAGCTCCCTGAACCAGGCGTACTACCACCGCAATTTCTACGCCGCCGGCCGCGTAGAAACCAACTAGAGCCGCTGCCACTAGATTTCTCCAACGCCCTGCTCCTTCTGAGCGGGGCGTTTTTGTTGGTAGCTTGGCCCCGGATAACCATTTTGCAGCGAAACAGTATAGGCAGGCAGTAGCCGAGCCCGACCCTAATCGGCCCTGCCGCTCCTCACTTTTTACCTCCTTCCCACAATGGATAAGCGTAACCCCAAAGGCGAACAAGTAGCATCGTCGGCCATATTCAAGAACTTCCTCGTCAAAGCGGAAGAATACATCCGCAAGCCCACGCGCATCAAGCAGCTGCTCAACGATGCGTATCAAAAGGCCAGCGATAAGAAAGACGTGGGCACCATCGCGCACGAAGTATGGGAAACCATGCAAACGCTATTTCGGCTCATCCGTTCTTCGGTTTCGGGCGAATACACGGGCCTGCCCACTACCACGGTAATAGCGGCTGTAGCCGTGACCATCTATTTCATGAGCCCCATCGACCTGATTCCGGACTTCATCCCGGTGCTTGGTCTGCTTGATGACGTGGCGTTGGTAGCGTGGTTCAGCACCACTATTAAAGAAGAGCTAGACAAATTTGCCGCCTGGGAAAAGTCCCGGCCATCTCAGCCGCTGATAGAAGACGCGCACGTGATTGAGGAAGATAAAGTAGCGGCGGCTCCCAAAAGCCCGCCCGTAGAAGCGCCAGCCGCCCACGCTCCTCTTCCTACCGCATCTACGCCGGCCACCGCGTCCACGTCTACTGCCGATGATGAGGCAAAGCCCCACGCTGACGTGGCGGCCAATACCACCGACAGCAGCCGCGAGCCGAACCAGCCCGGCGGCGCCCGTAACAGCGGCGGCGACCCCGGCGGCAATGTTCGGTAACTTTTAGTGAGCCAATACCACCGAGGCGAAATTTAAGTGCGACTAGAAAGAACCAAAAAGGCCCGCATCAGCTGATGCGGGCCTTTTTTATGTGATACTAAGCCACAAGTAGCACCCAGAAGCTTCTGGTTACGGTTAGGCGGCTTTGGCGTGGGAAGCCACATAGGTCACGAAATCACCGACGGTAGCCAGGGGCACTTCGTCGGGAATGGTGATGTGAAAATTACGCTCCAGTTCCAGAATGATATCTACCACGTCTACCGTGTCGAAGCCCAACTCGCGGCTTAGGCTGCTGCTGATACGCAGGCGTTGCGGCTTGATAGCCTTGCGCTTGCTGATGATGCGCAGCACTTGCTGCTGAATGGATTTGGGGGCGGAGGTCGTTGAGATGATCATGGGAACGACAGAAACGTGGGGGGCTGAAAAAAATTGCGGCGGAGCAGCCGGATTGGCATTCGAACGCCCGTTCGGGCGAATGAGTCTTGTTGCCAACTGAATGGTTGCAAGCCGCTTCAAAAAAGTTGAGTTAAGAGCCCGGGCGTCTATTGCGGGAAAAGCTAGGCCCGGGCTCTTCTCTCTTTGTTAAGCCTCGGCCAATACAGGGTCTTTTACCACTTGTTCTTGTTGGCTATTGGCAGGTGATGGGCTGAGTGTATCGGCTGGGCGGCCAGTGATTTTCTCCCGCACCAGCTCGTTGATCAAGTACATCACCGGCACTACCACCAGCGTGATGAGCGTTGCAAAGGCTAAGCCAAAAATAATGGTCCAGGCCAGCGGGCCCCAGAACACCACCGACTCGCCGCCGATGAAGAAGTTGGGCTCGAAGCTCTCAAACAGGGTGTAAAAGTCGATATTGAGGCCAATGGCCAGCGGAATCAACCCTAGAATGGCGGCCGTAGCCGTCAGAATCACGGGGTTGAGACGGGTGCGGCCCGCTTGCACGAGCGCTTCGCGCAGCGGCACACCTTGGGAGCGGAGCATGTCAGTGAATTCCACGAGGAGAATACCGTTTTTTACTACGATACCGGCCAAGGCCACTACCCCTACTCCAGTCATCACAATACTTATTTTCATGCCGGTAGCCGCCAGCCCCAGGAACACACCAGTCACCGAGAAAATGATTTCCGTGAGGATGATGACCGTTTTGCTGACCGAGTTGAACTGCGTAACCAGGATCATAAAAATCAACCCGATGGCCAGCAGGCCCGCCACACCGAGGAAGTCCTGCGTTTCCTGCTGGTCTTCGGTGGCGCCACCCATCCGCACCGTATAGCCGGGAGGCGTGGGGTACGACTTAAGCGCCTGCTCGATCTGAGCCACCACGTCGGGAGCCGTATAGCCCCCGAGCACGTTCGAGGAAATCGTGATGATTTTCTTGAGGTCTTTGCGCTTGATACCGCCGTAGGTGTTGCTGTACTCAATATCCGCCACCGACGACATGGGTACCTGCCGGATCTGGCCGCCGGCGTCGCGGAAGGTGAGGCGCGAATTCAGAATGGCGTCTACATCCTCTCGGTAGGGCTTGGCGTAGCGCACCTGAATCGGATACTCATCATCAGGAGTCTTGAACTTGCTGGCCTCGAAACCGAAGATGGCAGTACGCACCTCCGAGCCGATTTGCGCCGTGCTCAACCCTTCGCGGTTGGCGCGCTCCCGGTCGATGTTGATAGCCACTTCGGGGTTGCGGTCTTCCAGGTTGGAGCGTAGATCTTCGATGCCCGGAATGCGCAGCGAGTCGACGTAGCGTTCCACCTTTTTGGAAAGCGCAGCTAGCTTCTGATAATCATCGCCGGACACCTCAATAGCTACTGCCTTACCGGTGGGCGGACCGTTCTGCTCCTGGTCTACGGCTATTTCAGCGCCCGGAATGCCCTTCACTACCTCCCGGATCTTGTCCTTATAGGTGCTCGTAACGGGACCCGTCCGCTCGCTGAATTCTTTGAAAGCCACCGACACCTTGCCCAGGTGCGACTGCGCCGTGCGGGCGGCGTCCTGCGGATCATCGGCGCCGATACCTACGTTGGCAATCACCGATTCCACGTCGGGGTTATTGCGCCCGAGCACACCATAGATTCGCTTCTCCAGCACGCGGGTAATGGAGTCGGTGATGGCAACTTTGGTACCTACGGGCATGCGCAGGTAAGTGTAGATGAATTTCGGGTCGCCCTGCGGGAAGAACTCCACTTGCGGCTTGCGGATGGCGATGGCCACGAACCCGAGGATGAGCAGGCCCACCATGCTCAGCATGATGCCTAGCTGCCGCCACTTGGTACCGTGCACGGCCCAACCAACCAAGCTAGCGTAGCCGTTCTGGAAGCGAGGCAGCACACCGGTCTGGAAGCCCGCAATAAGGCGGTACAGCACAAACTGGTCGAGAGCAGCGAAGAGAGCCAGGAACAGGAACATGTTGCCGACAAACAACGAGCCGGCCACGTAGCCGATGCCCGCGATGCCGAGCAGAATGAACAGCACCCGGCGGAAACCTGGCGTCCAGCGGGGCTTGCGCAGCTCCTCCGGGCTGTTGTGCTCCTCACGGTCCATGAAGCTCACGGCAAACACCGGGTTGATGATGAAAGCCACCACCAGCGAAGCCATCAGCGTCACGATAAGCGTGATGGGCAGGTAGAACATGAACTCGCCAATGATGCCGGGCCAGAATGCCAGCGGAATAAACGGCGCCACGGTGGTGAGCGTACCAGCCAACACGGGCACGAACACCTCGCCGGCCGCGAATTTAGCCGCCTGCGCCGTGGTCAGGTTGGGATGGTCGTGCAGGATGCGGTGGGTGTTTTCAATTACCACAATGGCATCATCCACCACAATACCCAAGGCCAGCAGGAAGCTGAAAAGCGTAATTGTGTTGAGCGAGAAGCCCAGCGTGGGCATGAACAGGAAGGCCAGGAACATGGAAATCGGCACCGATAAGCCCACGAAGAGCGCGTTGGTGGTTCCCATGAAGAACATCAGAATCAAGGTCACCAGAATAAAGCCGATGACAATGGTATTGACCAGGTCGTGGAGCGTAACGCGCGTGTCGTTGGAGGTGTCGCCGGTGAGGGTAATCTTGAGCTCCTGCGGCAGCGTGGTTTTGCTTTCCTCTACGATCTTCTGAATCTTATCAGAAGCATCGATCAGGTTTTCGCCCGAGCGTTTGATTACGTTGAGCGCAATGGCGGGATTGTTATCGAGGCGGGCGTAGGATTCCCGGTCCTTGAAGGCGTCGGTTACGGTCGCAATGTCGCCGAGGCGGACGGCTGCGCCGTTCAAGTTTTTCACCTGGATATCGGCGATGTCCGCCGCCTTTGCGTACTGACCGGCCACGCGCACGGCCCGCTTCTGAGTGCCTACTTCCACCGAGCCACCCGAAATAGTGAGGTTTTCGCCTTGGATGGCGCGGCTCACATCATTGAAGCCGAGGCGGGCTGCCTGCATCTTATACAGGTCCACATCCACGTTCACCTGCTGGTCGAGCGCGCCCACAATGTCTACCCGGCTGATTTCGGGCAGGGCTTCAATCTTGTCCTGGAAGTCGTCGGCGAACTTCTTGAGCTGGGTGGTGGAGAGGTTGCCCGAGAGGTTGATGGTCATGATGGGAAGCTCCGAGAAGCTTACCTCCTGCACGCTGGGCGGCGTAGGCAGGTCGTTGGGCAGCTCGTTGCTCGCCTTGTCTACGGCGTCTTTCACGAGTTGCTTGGCGTACTGCACCTCCACGTTGGTGTTGAACTCCACGTCAATGACCGAGTAGTCCTGGTTGGAAGTGGAATTGATTTTCTTCACCCCGTTCACGCTTTTCAGTTCTTTCTCGATCTGACGCGTCACGAGGTTTTCCATATCCGTCGGCGAAATGCCAGGGTAGATGGTGGCCACAATAATGCGCGGCACCACGATGTCGGGGAAGTTTTCCTTCTGCAACTTCACGTAAGTGAATAGCCCCGCAATCGTGATGATGAGCGTGAGGATGTAAATGCTGGTCTTATTGTCGATAGACCAGCTGGTAGGTTTGAATTCTTTTTCGACGTCCTGCATTGTTGGCTGCGGTTTGCCTGCCGTTCGCCTCACCCCCTGGCCCCCTCTCCAAGGAGAGAGGGGGAACTAGTTCTAGCTTTAGTGCTAGAGCCGGCGTGAGTATATGGCTGCTGGTAGGCGTTGCGAATGGTTGAAAGCAGTAACAGGCTTTTTTAGCAGACTAGAGCTAGAACTAGTCCCCCCTCTCCCCTTGGAGAGGGGGCTAGGGGGTGAGGCGAACGGCAGGCAACTACAGGCTAACGATTTGCCCTTCGTTCAGATTTTGGTACCCGGCAGAAATAACCTGGTCGTTGGGTTTCAGGCCCTGGGTTACTTCCACGCGGCCGTTGTAGGTATTGCCGATCTGGATAACGCGCTTGGCGGCTACTTTCTGCGCGCCTTTCTGCTCCACCACCAGCACGTAGCTGTTCTGGTCGTCTTTCTGCACCAGGTCTACGGGCAGGACGGTGGCATTTTGGCGGTTGTAGTTCTGAATGCGCACCGTGGCCACCATGTTGGGGCTGAGGCGGGCGGCCTGGTTGCCGCTCAGGCGCAACTCGGCGGTGAACGTGCGGCTGGTGGGGTCGATGGTGCGGCTCACGGTACGTACGGTGGCCGAAATTTCGTCTTCGCCCAGGTCCGGAATGCTAATCAGGGCCTTATCACCCGCCTTGATACGGCTAGCATAGGCTTCCGAAATGTCGGCCAGGATTTTGCCGCCCGCGCCGCTGGTGAGGCGCACCACCGGCGCACCGGGGGCTACGGCTTCTCCTATTTTCGGGAGTACTTCATCCACGGTTCCGCTGAAGGGAGCCACCACGTTGTACAGCTCCTTTTGGCGGTTGAGCGTGCCCAGGTTGCGCTGCAAGGCTTCGTAGTTGTTTTTGGCTTGCAGGTACTGAATCTCCGTCCCGATTTCCTGTTTCCAGAGGCGGTCCTGCTTTTCGTAGATCACGCGGGCCAGGTCCAAACGGGTGCGCAGTTCGGCAATGCTGGCTTCGAGTACGGCAGCATCAATAGAAGCCAGCACTTGGCCTTTGCCCACCCGGTCGCCGCGCTGCACGCGAATACTGGTGAGCGTACCAGCCGAGCGGGCCGCGACGGTGGCGTTCTGGTCGAAATCCACCCGCCCCTGCACTTCCAGGTAGCTATTGAAGCTCTCGGGTTTCACGTTGATAACCGATACGGCCACGGTTGGGGCAGCAGTGGCGGCTTCGTCAGAGCCAGCACCAGCGCCGGGCTTGCTACCGGCCTTGGCTTCCAGCTCCGCAATCTTCGCCTGATTGGCAGCCTGTTCTTTTTTCAGTTCAGCGAGTTCCGCCTGCGGGTCTTTTTGGCCGCAAGAAGCAAGTAGAGCGAGGGCCAAAGCCGCAGTGTAGGTCGTGTATTTCATGGAGGAAAAGCGTTTCGCTTTCAGGAAAGGACGTTTCATAGAGCAGGAAGAGAGGCGCAAGCCTTATTTCTTTTGGTACAACGTGCCGGCGGCTTTGTCGAAGTCCACCTTGGCTACCAGCGCATCATACAACGACGAGTAGTAGTTGGTCTGGGCCTGGCGCAGGTCGGTTTCGGCCGTAATGACTTCCAGGTTGGAGCCTACCCCCTCCTGAAACTTGATTTTGGCCACGCGCGCTACGTTGGTGGCCAGATCGAGGTTGGCTTTCTGGTTGGCCAGCACGTCGAGGCTGTTTTGCAGGGTGGTTTCGCCTTGGCGCCGTTCTAGGTCTATGCTCTGCTGGAGCGTGGTGAAGCCTTTATTGACTTGCTCCAGCGCCAGCTTGCCCTGCTGAATGGAATATTTCTTCTGGAAACCATCGAAGATGGGGATGTTGAGCGCCAAACCAACATTGCCAAACCCGAACCAGTTCTGGTTGAGAATGGGCCGCCCACTTGGCGACAAAGAGGTTGAATTAGGGCCGCGGAACTCCAGCAAGCCTCCCAGTCGCGGGTCGGAGCCGGTGAAGCCGTACGCACCCGTCAGGTTGAGCGTGGGCAAGTAGCCAGCGCGCCGGTTACGGATGTCGAGCACGGCCAAATCGCGCTGGGTTTCGAGCACCGAATATTCTATGCGTCGGCTGTAGTCGAACTCGCTGCCGGCGCTTTTGAGCTTGTCACGCTCGGCGTCCAGAACGGCGGCATTAAGCGCCTCGGTGAGTTCCACGGGCTGCCGCTGGTCGAGGCCCATCTGAAACTTGAGCAGGGCCACGCTCAGGTCAATCAGGCGCTGGGCATTTTGCTGCTCAATCTTCAGGTTATTGAGCTGCACCTGCAACCGGTCCACGTCGAGCTTCTCCGCAAAACCCTGCTTGAACGTTTGGTTGGTTTGGTAGAGGAGCGTGTCGAGGCGCTGCACGTTGCGGGCCAGCAGATTCAACCGCTCCCGGGCCACCAGCGTGCTGTAGTAAGCTTTCGAAACCTGCTCCACCACTTCAATCTCGCTCTGCACGGTCTGCTTCACGGAAAGCTGCTGGTACACTTTGGCTGCTTTCAGGCCCAGCAAGTACGAGCCGTTGAAGAGCATCTGCGAAGCCGAAGCCGAGGCATTGCCCGCGTACTGCAACCCGAAAGCAATGGGCTGCGGACCAGCCGACTCCACCTGCGTATAGGTGGGAGCCAACACCACCGTCTGGCCGGCATTCACGTCGGCGAGCTGCTGGGGCGTGAGTGTAGCGCCATTGAGCGTACCTGGTCCACCAGCAAACGCGCCAAAATCGACGAGGGAACGTTGGAGCTTGAAGTTGTCGGTCAGGCCCGCATTCACGTTGACCTGCGGCAGACCCGTGGCTCGGATTTCTCCGACGCGGGCAACGGCCACCTGCTCGTTGAGGCGCTGGCTCTGCAAGGTCGATTTGTTCTGAAGAGCGTAGTCGATGGCCTGTTGCAGCGTCATGGACAGGGGGGCGCCACTGGCTACTGGCTGGCCGGTAGAAGGCGTCTGGGCTAACACGGGAGGCAGGCTCAGCGAGCCTAGCACCACTGCCGAGAGCAGCATGCGGAGGGGGGTTCTCATTGCGTAAACAGTAGAAAGGAAGGTGCTCGGCATTATTCTTCTTCCGTCACGTGACGGTACTCGTTGATCAGCTTGTGGCCTTTGAGAGTGGCCACGCCTAAGAGAAAGTGTTCGAGGAAAGTGAAGTGCACATGCTGCGTGTTGTATTGCCGCGGTGGGAAAAAATCGGTGTTGAAAGCCAGCTCGATTTCCGCTAGATGCAGGCGGGAGAGGATGTCCACTTCCAGGTCGGCCCGGTAGAGACCTTCGGCCATGCCGCGGCGCAGGTTGTTGCCTATTCTTTCAAGAATGAACGTGTTCTTGTGGGTTTCCCACAGTTGCCAAGCCTGCGGGTAGTACTTCTTCAAATCATAGAAGATGCCGGGATGCACGTCCTGAAACTGGCGCTTGGCCCAATTCATCATCTGGAATAGCTCGTCCAAGGCGTTGGCGGCCCCATCGAACATGCGGCAGCACTCGGCTTCCTCCATGGTCAAGTGCTGCTCCATCACGGCTTGCACTATCTGATCCTTGTTTTCAAACCATTTGTAGAGAGTTTTTTTCGACATGGACAGATGCGTCGCAATGTCGTCCATCGAGACGCTCTTGATGCCGTTGCGCATGAACAACGCCTGGGCAGATTGCAGAATACGGTTCTTGATTTCCATGATAACGAGGCAAAGGTACGATGGAAACAATTTATGATCTAAAAGTTTCCATTAATTTTTTGCCACGCCCTTTCACCCTGAAAACGTTCCGCGCCTGCGCAGACGAACAAGGAGTAGCGTTTACTTTAAGCTGCCAACTCATTTTTGACCATGCACAGAAGCAAGTGCTGCGGCAGCAAGGGTTGAGAATGGCCTTTAGGCCAATACCGCGCTTGTCTTGTACCTTGCGGCCCTTTCGTTTCAGTTTTGTGTTTCTATGAAAATCCGTACCGGCTTCGGCTACGACGTTCATCAATTGCAGGAAGGCCTGCCCTTTTGGCTCGGCGGGATTCAAGTGCCCCACACCCACGGTGCCCTCGGCCACTCCGATGCCGACGTACTTATCCACGTCATTTGCGACGCGCTGCTGGGCGCGGCCAACCTGCGCGACATCGGCTTCCACTTCCCCGACACTGACCCGCAATACAAGGGCATCGACTCGAAGCGCCTGCTGGCCGAGGTGGTGCGCCTATTGCACGAGCGGGGCTACAGCATCTCCAACATCGACTCTACTATTTGCCTCGAAGCGCCCAAGGTGAACCCGCACATCCCGGAAATGCAGCGCGTGCTAGCCGATGTAATGGGCATCGAAGCCAACGACATCAGCATCAAGGCTACCACCACCGAGAAACTGGGCTTTGTCGGGCGCCGCGAAGGAGTGGCGGCCTACGCCTCAGTGCTCATCACGTCTTGATATGCTGATTTTTTGATGTGCTGATGACAGTTCCGACTTGTCATATCACATAGATTCTCATATAAACCCATTAGCACATCAGCACATCAACGAATCAGCACATTAAAAAATCAGCACATCAACCTTTCCACCATATGCATAAATCCACCTTTCTGACTTGGCTGCTGCTGGCGGGCTTTGCGGTTTCGGCCGCGGCTCAGCAGGCGCCCGAAAAAGTTAAAGTCAAGCGTAAGCGCAAGGACAAAACCGAAGCGACGACGGAGCCGGCCACTCAGCCAACGCCCGCTCCTACCCCGGCGCCGGCACCAGCCGCCGAAACCGATTGGGCGGCCGCCTACGCCGAAACCATCACCCAGAACGACTTGCGCCAGCACCTGACCGTGTTGGCTTCCGATGCCTACGAGGGCCGCGAAACCGGCCAAAAAGGCCAGAAAATGGCCGCCGAATACCTATCCGCCGAGTTTAAGAAGCTCAGCCTGACGGGTCCGGTGACTGGTTCCGATAACCCATATTTGCAGCGTTTCACGATGGAGCGCAGCACCTGGGCCGAAGGCGCCACCATAAAAGCGGGCGGCCAGACCTACAAGTGGCTGACAGACTTTTATGCTTACGGCAACTCGCCCTTCCAAACGGAAACCACGGTGCAACCCGTTTTCGTGGGCTACGGCATCGAGCAGGAAGGCTACTCCGACTACACGAGCCTGGACGTGAAAGGCAAAGACCTGCTCGTAATGGTTGGCGAACCAAGCTCGGCCGAGGGCAAGCCGCTGCTCGGCAAAAACGGTGAAGGCAGCAAGTGGGGCAATGATTTCCGGGCCAAAGCCGCATTAGCGGCCGAGAAAGGCGCCCGCTCGGTGTTCTTCGTGGACTTTAATCCTAACAGCAATTTCCAGAAGCTGGCCGGCCGCATGGCGCCCTACGTGAGCCAGGCTACGGTGAGCTTCAAAGATCCCGCCAGCAAGCCGAGCCGCGCACCTTCGTTCTTCGTGTCGCCAGCGGTGGGCTACAAGATGCTGGGCACCACGGCCGCTGCCGTAACCAAATACATTGGTTCTATCGACAAGGCCGGTAAGCCGGTAGCCAGCACCTTCAAGCCCGCTAAGTTCACCATCAAGGCCTCGAAAAAGCGCGAAGATTTCACCACCGAAAACGTGCTGGGCTACCTCGAAGGCTCCGACAAGAAAAACGAGGTTGTGGTGCTTTCGGCGCACTACGACCATATTGGCATCATCGGCGGCGAGGTGCACAACGGCGCCGACGACGACGGCTCGGGCACGGTGACGGTGCTGGAAATGGCGCAGGCTTTCACCAAAGCCAAAGCCGAGGGCCACGGCTCGCGCCGTAGCATCTTGTTCCTGTGCGTAACGGGCGAGGAAAAGGGTCTGCTTGGCTCGGAGTATTACACCGACCACCCCATTTTCCCACTCGAAAGCACCGTGGCCGACCTCAACACCGACATGGTGGGCCGCACCGACAAAGACCACGAAGGCAAAGCGGACTACGTGTACGTTATCGGCTCGGATAAGCTTTCCTCGGAGCTGCACGAGATTGTGCTCAACTCGAATGAGAAGTACACGAAGATGGACCTGGACTTCCGTTTCAACGACCCCGAAGACCCCAACCGCTTCTACTACCGCTCCGACCACTACAACTTCGCCAAGCACAAAGTACCGGTGGCCTTCTTCTTCAACGGCGTGCACGACGACTACCACGGCCCCGGAGACGAAGTGGAGAAAATCGAGTTTCCGAAGACGGAAAAGCGCGCCCGGCTGGTGTTCCACTCGGCCTGGGAAGTAGCCAACCGGGAGCAACGGCTGGTAGTGGACTCCAGCAAAAAATAGCTGCTTAGCCTGCTTGCATCTCTTGCTGGCCGGCGGGTGTGAGCGGGGCCCCTCGTTCGTGGTAAAACCGGAGCAAGTCTCGGGTGATGGCCGCGGATGAGGGGCTTATTTCGTATTCGGTGTGGTCAGCAAACTGCAAAATCACTATGGCGGCGCGCAGAAATCTTTCGGGTTTATAATCGACTTGCCGTAGGGCCGTATATTCGTGGTGGCTGGTTTGCAGCACCTTGATGGCCATGTGTTGCGGATACAGCACCAACTGCGGGCTGATGCCGTTACGGGAGCGGCCCGGCAGAATGCCCCAGACGCGGAAGTGACTGCGGATTTTGTCGATGGGCACCGTAAAACCGTCGTTGGGTAGCGGGTGAGGAATGCGGGGTGATGCCATAAGAACAGTAACAACTACCAGTACAACCTATTAGCCACGCGCTTACATGGCCTCTTCTCTCAAAGCTGCGCAATTTCTGGCCGACTCCGACCGTAAGGCCTTCGACTTGGAGCACCGGCGCAAAATTCGCTTCAACATCGGCAAATACAACGCGGCGGTAAGCACGGGACTGGGCTTCTACCAGGACCATGAGCTGGCGCGCGAACGGGCGGCCTACCTCAAAGCCGACGTCATCAATCACCTCGACGAGTACTTGCTGGAGTTTGAGCGCAACTTCACAGCGCGCGGCGGCCGGGTGATCTGGGCGCAAAGTGCGGATGAGGCGTTGCGGGAAATCGGGAAGATAATGGCCCGGCGGCACGCCCGCACCGTGGTGAAAGCCAAGAGCATGACCACCGAGGAAATTCACCTGAACCACTTTCTGGAGCAGAACGGCATTGAGTCGGTGGAGACGGATCTGGGCGAGTTTATCGTGCAGCTGAACGGCGAGCGGCCCTACCACATCGTGACGCCGGCCATGCACCTGAGCAAGCTCGACATCGCCGACATCTTCGTCAAGCACCTCGGCATCGAGTACACCGACGACGCGCAGAAGCTGGTGCTCACAGCCCGCCACCTGCTGCGCCGCAAGTACACCGAAGCCGAAGTAGGCATCACGGGCGGCAACTTCCTCATTGCGGATACCGGGGCCATAGCCGTGACGGAAAACGAGGGCAATGCCCGGCTGTCGGCCACGTTTCCGCGCACGCACATTGCCATTGTGGGTATTGAGAAGGTGATTCCGAAGCTGGCGGACCTGGACTTGTTCTGGCCGCTGCTCAGCACCAGCGGCACCGGCCAGCAAGTCACGGTGTACAACACCATCTACACGGGCCCGCGGCAGCCGCTGGAAAAAGACGGCCCCGACGAAATGATTGTGGTGCTGCTCGACAACGGCCGCACCAACCTGCTGGCCCAGCCGGCTCAGCGGGAAGCGCTGCACTGCATCCGCTGCGGTGCCTGCCTCAACGTGTGCCCGGTCTACAAAAACATCGGCGGCCACACTTACGAAACCACGTATTCGGGGCCCATCGGCTCGGTGATTTCGCCCCACCTTGGCGGCATGGCCGAAAACAAGCACCTGAGCTACGCCTCGTCGTTGTGCGGTGCGTGCACCTCGGTTTGTCCGGTGAAGATTCCGATTCATAACCTGCTGCTCCAAAACCGTCAGCAAGCCGTACGCGAGCAACTTACTGATACCGAAGAACGCACGGCGATTCGGTTGTGGCTGCTGGCCATGAAAAACCGCCGTTTGCTGGACCTACTGCCGGCCCGCGCCAAAAATTGGGTGTTGCTGCGCCTGCTCAGCCAAGTAGGCTGGAACAAGCGCCGCGACGCGCTGCAAGTGGCGCCGAAATCGTTCAAGCAGTTGTGGAAAGCCCGGTAGGCCAACCCTAACGCTGCCAGCGTAGTACAAGAAGGGGGCTCCTAAGTGGAGCCCTTTTTCTATATGCTCGATCTTGCGCTTCGCGGGCTGGCTTTGGCCGCCGGCATCTACTTCATTATGGTTACGCTCTCGGCGGCGGTGCGCTCTTTTGTGATGCCCCGCAATGAGGTAGTGCGCCTCAATGGCTACGTGTTCCGCGGCCTACGAGTCATCTTCGATTGGGCCACGTCCATGCACAAAACCTTTGGTGGCCGCGACAAGGTGCAGGCGCACTACGCCCCGGTTGCGCTGGTAGCACTGCCTATTGTGTGGCTGGCGGTGGTGGCCGGAGGCTTTACGCTTATTTACTGGGGTCTGAACGAAGGCTCCTGGCTCGAATGCTACCAACTCAGCGGCAGCTCGTTGCTCACGTTGGGCACTCACAAGACGCGAGGGCCTATTGTTACCATCTTCACGTTTGCCGAGGCTACCATTGGCTTGCTACTGCTGACGCTGCTCATCTCCTACCTGCCCACTATCTACCAAGCTTTTTCGCGGCGCGAACTGGTGGTGTCGCGGCTAGAGTTGCGGGCCGGTACGCCCCCTTCTTCTTGCGCTTTGCTGCAATGGCTCAACCGCAGCGGCTCGCTCAGCGACGACGCTGCGCAGTGGGAGCAGTGGGAAGCGTGGTTCGTGGAAATCGAGGAAAGCCACACCTCGCTGCCCGTGCTTACTTTCTTCCGCTCGCCCCAGCCGGGCCGCTCCTGGGTGACGACGGCCACGCTGATTCTAGACACAGCGGCGCTGATGTTCAGCGTAATCGAAGGACCGCGCGACCCGCAGGCCGAGCTAACCTTTAAGGCGGGCTGCCTAGCGGTGAACCGCGTGTACCGCTTTTTCGACGAAGACCTACGCACAAAACCCACCGATAGGCTACCCAACAACGACCCAATTGAAGACCCCGGCCGCGCCGATTTCGACCAAGCCTACGATGACCTGCGCGACGCCGGCTTGGAACTGCGCCCCAACCGCACGGAAGCCTGGCAGCAGTACCGTGAACTACGCAGCCGCTACGCTACAGCCCTAGATTTTCTAGGCAAGGTCACGATGGCACCGGAGGTGAAACCTGTTTGAGGTTATCATCAGCGTATAAGATATAAGCATCACTCGCTTGCACCAAGAACGGCCTGGTTTGGGCTGGCAGCGCAGCAAAACAAAAGTTTACCACGCATCTAGCTACCCCACGTTGCGGAGTAGGCGCGTAGCGGCGCCAGGTTTGTAGCCTCTAGTCGGTTCAGCAGGTAGTGCCGCGTAGCGGTGCCAGAGACACCCGCCGCTCTGGCACCGCTACGCGGCGCAGGGTCGTTTTGGGCCGGGTGTTCTACAAACCTTCAGCCGCTACCTCGCAACGTGGGGTAGCTAGTTAGCGCGGTTCTGGCCGGGTTTCGGGCCTGTTGGATAGAAGGGCCGAATACTTGACTGTAAATGTTACGGTTCGGCTTGCGCGGCGTACCTTCCCCATCCCGCGCGCAACGCCGCACGTGGCAGTATACTCTCCTCTATGGCTAAGATTAGCAAGCTGTACGACAGCAAATTTCGCAACTGGCTGCTCTATCTCGTGGCATCCCGGCAAGACCTAAAGGCCATTGCGGGCTACACGTTACGGGCCTTGCGCCAAGACGGAGCCTTGTTTCAGGCCCCGGCCGACAAGATTCAGCCGCTTTACGATGCCTTCGACGCTACCCTCACCACGCAGGCCGGGGCCGGCGCCCAGCGCAGCTCCCACACCCTGCAAGCCGAAACCGCTTACGGCCTGGTGAAGCAGTTTATGAAGCGCGCCTACAAGCTGCACTTCGCCGCTCTGGAAGAAACCAACCCCGCCCTGTTCAAAGAGTTCTTCCCGTCCGGCCGCTCAGAGTTTTCCGCCGCCACGCGCAAGTCGCTGAGCACTTCGTTTGCGCGCTTCATCGGCACGCTCGATACCAACCAGGCGGCCATCACGGGTGGGGCGGCCCTGCTGGCCGAGGCCCGCACCCTGGCCGAGCAGTACACCGCCGCCCGCACCGCCCAGGACGAGCGTAAAAAGCAGGTGCGCACCGCTTCCTCTACCCTCGCCACCGACGAAACCGACCTGCTCATTGAGCTATTCGGGGCCTACGCCGCCCTGCTGGCCCACTACTACCGCACCCCGGAACGCGTAGCCGACTACTTCGACTTCTCTACAGTGGCTCGCCGCGGTAGCGACTCCGAGGAGGCAGCGCAGTAATTCGATCCGCGGAGCATTCAACATTGACCGATACGCCCGCGAAACGCTTCGTGAGGCATTGGTTTTTCGCACAAGTGCCCGCGGAACGTTTCGCGGGCACTTTGTTTTTGCCGCAATGGTCCGCGAAACGTTTTGCAGACCATTTGACTTTGCCGCAGTGGTCTGCAAAACGTTTTGCGGACCGTTTGACTTTGCCGCAGTGGCCCGCGAGATGTTTCGCGGACCGTTTGTTTTTGGCGGAGTGCCGCGCGGAACGTTCCGCGCGTGCCCGCGCCGCAAAAAAACCCAGCTGCGCGGGCGGCCGGGGCTGGCAAAAGGGTGGGGCGGTTATTTCCTGGGGCGCGGCTGGCGCTTGCGGCGGGGTGCCTTTTCCGCTTCGGCCCGCGACTGTATTGGGGCCGTACGCGTCAGCTCTTCATACTCGGCGCGGCTGGTATAGAAGCCGATTTCAAAGAGGTAAGGGTCTACGTAATGGTCCTCGACCCCTACAGGGTTGATAGCAAGCGGCGCTGGCTGCTTCTGCTTGGCAGCCATTGCGGCCGTAATGGCGCGCGCTTCCACTGTTTTGCTCAAGCTCGCTTCGGGTGCGCCCCAAGGCCGGTCCAGGGATTTATCAACTGTTTTTTTCATGACTGTTGCGCGGCAGCATAGGCAAGATGCTGCTGTTTATTGGAGCGATATGCCGTAACAACTACGCATTTGCCCGGCCGGTTCCGGCTGCCTTCTACCAAATATACATGTATCTCATATACGCAACGGCGCTGATTGTGCCACTGCAAGAAAGTGTAACGATTGTTGCGTTCCGGCACCACTGCATCGTACTGCTCCAGTAGTTGGGCAATGTCCTCGTGGTGCAGGTCGTGGAGTTTATCGGCATTGAAGTTAGAGCACACATGCCTTGCGTACTGCGTAGTCCAGAAGATTTCGTACTCGCGGCCGGCGTAGCGGATGCGTTTGTTGTGGTGCATAGCAGCCGCTGGTTACAGTTTTTTGCGCACGGCGGGGTCGATGTAAAAGCCTACTTCGCTCAGCTCGTCGGCCAGGCGGCGCTTCCAGGCGTCGGCTTTATCGTAGGGCTCGTACACTACGCCGCTGAAGTCGCTGGGCATTTCCACGCTGCCGGCCATCAGCACAAACACGTGGCGGCGGCCCAGCAGGGCCACAAAGTATCCCAGCTCCAGTATCACGTTCTGGCGGGCGCGGGGAGCTAAGGCGGGTGCCGCCTTGCCGGCTGGTTTCAAGCCGCCTACGTCGTCGGGGCTGCACAGCACAATGGCATACCCGCAGGCGCGTGCTTCCCGGTCGAACTTCTCAATCAGCGCCCAATAAAGCTGAATGAGAAGTAGTAAAGGCATTAGAGCCGCACCATGTGCTGCATCACAGGCTCTTGGCTGGAAGCCGTTTGCTCAAATACCACCATCGACAACGAGCGGGTAGCAGCGGGCGTAGCGCCCAGGCCGAAGCACCCGCCGGTGCCGGCCACGGTGGTAGTTACTTGCTCTAGGCGCACGTAGCGGTAGCCCTGCGCTGAGTGTTGTTGGATGAGTTGCTGCAACTGCTCGGCGGCTTGGGCAGACGTGCCGTTGTTGGCAATGGAGGCTACGAAGGGTACAACAATATAGGACATACAGAAAAAGAGGTTAAAAAATGGAAAATCAAACATACTCGCTGGCCGCTCGTGCCCCCAGCAGCCGCGTCTCAAACGCGGCTTTGGCGGCTGCCCAACCGGCTTCGGCTGCCATGCGCAACTGCTGGGCCTGCGCACGGCGGCACACAGCGAGCGGGATACGGGTGTATCTCTTGCCATCATGCAGATAATATTGAGGTAGAGCGGCCGAAGGTACGGCACACCCTATGCGTCCTCGCCACCCTTTCACCTTATCACTCCCCTTCGTCGGGCAAAATATGCACGTCCTGCACCAGCACCATCTTCTCAATTTCGCGGCCGCGGGGCGTGTTGGCGAGGCCGCCAAGGGCGGTTTCCTTGTAGCGGGTTTCCATGCTCTGGCCTACCTCCCCGAGCGCGGCCACGCATTGGTCGACGGGGATGACGGGGTTGACGCCGGCAATGGCAATCTGGGCGGAGCTGAAGGCAATGGCGGCGGCCGAGGCGTTGCGCACCACGCAGGGCACTTCCACCAGGCCCGCCACCGGGTCGCAGATGAGCCCGAGCATGCACTGAATCGTAACGGCCACGGCGGCAAACGTCTGCTCCACCGTGCCACCCAGGCAGTACACGATGGCCCCGGAGCCCATAGCCGCCGCCGAGCCGGTTTCGGCCTGGCAGCCGCCCACGGCCCCGGCCAACGAGGCATTCTGCTCGATGATGAGGGCAATGCCCGCCGCCACCAGCAGCCCTTCCAGAATCTTTTGGTCCGAGAGGCTATGCAGTTCCTGAACGGTGACGAGCACACCCGGCAAGATGCCCGAGGCGCCAGCCGTTGGGGCCGCCACCACCCGGCCCATGCACGAATTCACTTCCTTGGCTCCCATCGCCCGCGTAATGAGCTGCTTGAATTCCGGTGAGAGCACCGTAACGGGCGAAGCAGCAATTTTCTTCGCCCCGTTGTTGACCATACCCGAGCGGGAAGTCATGTCCTGGGTGAGACCGGTTTGCACGGCGTCGCGCATTACGTCGTAGGCGCGTTGCAGGCCGTCCCAGATTTGTTGTTCGGTGCGGCCTTTCTGCTCTATCTCGTAGGCCAGCACCGGCTGGTAGAGTGGCTCGCCCGTAGCGGCGCAATGCGCCTGCCAGGAGCTGAAATCAGTGAAGAGTAAAGACATGGCGGGTGGGAAGAGGAGACAGAAAACGTAGGTAGGCGGCGTAGAGCGAGGAATCTGAACCTAGGGTTTAATCAGACTCGGCGCACACTCAAAACGAGAGAACAAAGTAACGCAAGTACGGGTGCGAAAGTCAGGAGTTTTTCGGCGCGAGGCCACCCACGAAAAACCGCCATCAACCTAAAGGCTAACGGCGGTTTTTAAGTGGTGAGCAGTGAACAGTTAGACATCCTGCTTGTGAGCAGAATCTTACAGCAGGGGCGCTACTTAGGCCTACCACTCAAGTAAGCGAGGACCGGCGCGGCGGCATATCGCCTCTGACTTGGGTTGCGGACTATACGATTGGCGGCTCGGCGGTAATTTCCTGTGGCTCGCTCACTAGCTTGATGGCGGCCGAATTGATGCACAGACGCAGGCCGCTAGGTGGCGGACCATCGGGGAAAACGTGGCCTTGGTGGGCATCGCAGGTGTTGCAGAGCACCTCCACGCGGGTCATGCCGTAGCTGGTGTCCTTCTTGTAGCGCAGGGCGTTTTCCTTGACGGGCTCCGTGAAGCTGGGCCAACCCGTACCCGAGTCGAACTTGGTGCGCGAGTCGTAAAGCGGGGTGTTGCAGCAGATGCACGCGTACAGGCCGGCTTCGTGGGCCTCGCAGTATTCGCCCGTGAAGGCCCGTTCGGTGCCGTGCTGCCGCGTCACGTGGTACTGCTCGGCCGTGAGTAGCTCTTTCCACTCGGCATCGGTTTTCTCTACGCGCCGGTCGGGGGCGGGGCTGCCGTGGTTGGCCAGCCGGATAACGTCGTTCCAGGTTTGCATCAGGAGGTTGGTTTTGGGGTCAGAAGCGGAAATTAAGTAGTGAAGTCTTAGAACTGAGACAGGAGAAGTAAGGCGTCTGTTAACGCCTTACTAACCACATCATGAGCCTTGGTTTTTGACCTACCACTCAGTTCTCCAACAAACGCGGCAGCCCAACCGGAAGTTTAAAGAAACCTCCCCGCCATTGGCAACGGCTCACAACTGCTCCAACTGGTCGCGCACGGACCACTTGCGCCATTGCTGCCGCGCGAAGCGCAGAAACGCGGGCGGCGCGGCCCGAAACTCCTTCTCTGTCTCGTAGCGGCCAGCCAGCAACAAGTAGCCTTCGGGAGCGTCGAGCTGCTCTTTGCTGATCGTGTCGAGGCAGCAGGGGTTGGCGGGCGCCCGCTGGCTTACGGGTACGGAATCGTACTGCACCACCGTGTTGCCGCGCAGGGCATATTTGGCAGCACCTTCGCGCATGATGAGCTTGAGTTGCGAAGGACTCACGTCGCTGCGGCAGGTGAGGGAGTAGAGCAGCGTGGTTTCGGACTGGCCGTCGTGGTCGAGGTCCGTGACGGAGGTAGCACCGGGCAGCGGACCAAGGCCTAGATCAAACGGGCAGTTATGTACGGCGTCTTGCAAATGCCACAGTTCCTGCCAGCGTCCGGCGCGTTGCACGTATTGGCGGACAAACAGTTCGGCGTAGCTTTCGTCTTCACTGGATTCGGTGGTTTTCTCCGGCAACGGCCCGCGGCGGGTGATTACCAACAGATTTTCGCCGTTGGTATCGGTCCACTGCCGGGCCTCCAGCAAGGTGCCCGGTGGCAGCAGGCCCTTGGCAGGCAGCTGGCTGGCCGTTAGGAGCCGGACGGCGATGGAATCGGAACTAGCAGCCGGTGAGCCCGACGCTGGCGCGGCGGACGAGGCAACGCCGGGAGCCGCGGTTTCCGTAGGTTGTTTCGGCGCTTCGTTGCACGCTGCCAGCACCAGGAGTAGACTTAGAACCCGAAATTTTTTCAGCATTATCGTTCGGTGGTTTATCCGCCAAGTATAGCCAACTCCGCATGAAAATCCTCTCTGCCTCGCAAACTCGCGCCGCCGACCAGGCCACCATTCAGGCCCAGAACATCAGCTCCGCCGACCTCATGGAACGCGCCGCCACAGCCTGCACCGAATGGCTGCTCACCTACCTGGCGCCTGGCTACGGCAACGGAATCATCTGCCTCTGCGGCCCGGGCAATAATGGCGGTGATGGCCTCGTGGTGGCGCGCCAGCTCCACCAGGCGGGCTACGCGCCCCAGGTGTGGCTGCTGCCCGCGGCCCAGCACTCCGCCGACTTCACGCTGAACCGGCAGCGCCTGCCCGCCGCCCTGCCCGTGACCGAGCTGGCTCCCGACCAACTGCCCCAACTGCAACCAGATATGGTGGTGATTGACGCCTTATTCGGAACGGGCCTGAGCCGGCCTCTCACCGGCCTCGCCGCCGAGGTGGTGCAGCAGCTAAATCGTTCGGCGGCGCACGTCATTGCGCTGGATGTGCCCTCGGGCCTCTTCGCCGACGCGCCGCAACCACCCGATAGCGCCGTGGTGCGGGCTCAGCACACACTCAGCTTTGAGTTGCCCAAGCTGGCTTTTCTGCTGCCGCAAAACGCGGAGCTGGTGGGCGAATGGACAGTGCTGCCTATAGCCCTGGACGAAGGTTTTATCGAAGAGACTTCGGTGGACCACTACTTTGTGGATGCTGCTTTTCTGCGGGGCAGGCTACCAAAACGAAAGAAATTCTCGCACAAAGGCACGTTCGGACACGCGTTGTTGCTGGCGGGCAGCTACGGCAAAATAGGCGCGGCCGTGTTGGCGGCGCGGGCCTGCCTGCGCGGCGGCGTGGGTCTGCTAACGGTACGCGTACCCGCCGTAGGCTACGACATTCTGCAAATTTCCGTGCCCGAAGCCATGGCCCTCCCCGACCCTACTCGCGAAGCCGTGACCGAACTCCCAAACCTGCACCCTTACGCGGCGGTAGGCATTGGCCCCGGCCTGGGCCAGGCCGACGCAACGGCGGAGGTGCTGCGGCAACTGCTGCAAACCGGCGCCCACCTCCCCCTGGTACTCGACGCCGACGCGCTGAATCTGCTAGGCACGCACCGGGAGCTACTCGCGCTATTGCCATCTGACAGCCTACTCACGCCCCATCCCAAAGAATTTGAGCGCCTCACCGGCGAACCCGCCCGCGACGACTACCACCGCCTGGCCCAGCTCCGCGACTTCTGCCGCCAGCACCATTGCTACTGCGTGCTCAAAGGTGCTTACACCGCCATCGGTACCCCCGATGGCGCCATCTACTTCAACAGCACGGGCAACCCTGGCATGGCCACCGGCGGCAGCGGCGACGTACTCACCGGCCTGCTCCTGGCCCTGCGCGCCGACAAACGCCTCTCCCCTCTTGACGCCGTGCTACTAGGCGTATTCGCCCACGGCTGCGCCGGCGACCTGGCCGCCGCCGAAACCGGCGAAGCCGGCTTGCTAGCCGGTGACATTGCGCACTTTATTGGGCCAGCTTTGCAGGAAGTCGTTGGTTGATGGTTTGTGTCTAATCTACCTCACAGAGTGAGCAGTTGAGCCCCAGCGGGGCGGCATGTTGGTAGTCATTGGGCTTCCATACCGTTTCAGAGCCCCATCGGGGCGACACACGCATTGCCGAGTGTCGCCCCGATGGGGCTAAATTCAACTTCTCGGGTATTCTTTCTACCGATATATTGCCCCGCTGGGGCTTGATCCTTGGCGCCGTGAGCTGATTAGTGGGCTTTAGGGCACTGAAATAAGTCTTCAAAAGAACTATGATGCTTTTTAGTCGATCATGTTACAAGCTAGCAAACAGTCCTGTGATTCTCGGAGGACCATCAAACGGAAACCAAATACACCACTAAGAACTGCACTATCATTACGCCATCAGTGAGCAGGGCGAAGTAGTAGTCGGGACGGTTTTCGTGGGCGTACCAGATGATGGGGGCGGCCAGCGCCAGGGGTAGTAACTGCGCCAGCAAATGGGAGGGCGTAGTACCCCAAGGCAATAGCAACCCAGCTATAGTAAGCGTTGCCAAGGACACTAATTTGGTGGCTCGCACGCCGAACACGCCCGGAAAGGTGAGCGTGCCCATGAGGCGGTCCTTGGTGTAGTCCCGGATGTCGAAAACGAAGGCCAGGGCCAGAATGAAGCAGAACCGCCGGGCAAACAGCACCATCACCAGCGGAGCGGCCAGCGGCTTGCCCAGGTACAGCGCCGGAATCCAGACCGTAACGGCGGCCCACACATAGGCAATAAGGAACACCTTCAGCAGCGGCAAGTCGCGGAGGGCCCGCCACCGGCCGCGCCACTTCAGCAACGGCAGCGAATAAAGCAGCGAAATAGCCGCTAAGTGGCCCAGAAACAGGGCCAGGTGCAGCCATCCATCCAAGAAAAACAGCACGGCCGCCACCGCCAATGCGCCCAGCGCCAACGCGAACAGCTCGCGCCGATGTTCCAGCATCCAACGCTTGCGTCCCGAGAGAACCAGCTGCTGCTGAAACTTGTAGGGCAGCACGCTGTCGATATTGTAGAGGAAAAGCGTGGCCGCGAAGATGAGCACCGCCAGCCGCCACGGAATATGCACCTGCCACACCAGGAAGGTGGCCCAGGTAAGTCCCAGGGCTGCCAACGCCAACCACGTGCTACTGTAGAGTAGCGCGTCGGTGCCGCGCCGCAGCGTGGTGGTCCAGGGTAGCGGGCCGGCTATTTCGGGGGGCTTGGACGAAGGAGGACGCATACAACCGGAGCTAGCAACCTGAAGGGACGGAAGTCTGCCATGTGCGCCCTAAAGGTAAGGTTCCAGACAATCTACCGTCCCGTCTCCTCGTGGCTGGCATCTACCGGCTTGGACTCCGGGGAGCCTTTCTGCCGCAGAAAAATAGACAGCCCCACAATAGAAACAATGCTCAGCATCTCGCTCTGCCAGTTCTGCAACGACTCAAACCAGAAGCGCGTCGTGCCTAGATACTCCATCGTCGAGACGGCCGGTTTGCCTTCGTGTCGCTGCTCGATGCTGTAGACTTCGGCTCCACCTTTGGCATGCAGCCACATAGCAGCCAGAAACAGGAGGAGAAAAGTCAGGGTGAGCGAGTTCTGGTACAGCAGTAGCTGCCAGCCGCCGCGCTTCACCGGGCTTGGAGCATCAGGTTTGGTAGGGTCCGGCTCCTTGTCTACACCCTCTTCTTCGTAAAGCTTTTTCGACTCGGCGGAGCCCTTTTGTCGCAGCCAAATGGTGAGCAGCACGTACAGGCCCATCTGCAAAAACTCGCTCTCCCAGTTCTCGAACGTTGCCTCTAGAAAGTGCCCCGATGTCAGGTACTTGCCCAGCGTAAGCAGCGGCAGCTTCATTTCTTCCAGCTCGGCATTGTAGTCGTGCCAGCCGGTGAATACCTGTCCCGTCAGCGTGCCGAGCACCAGCACGGCCCCCAGCAGCAATAGCCCATTCTCGTACAGAAAGCGCCGGAAAGCGGAAGTAGAAGGTTGAGCTGCCATGCTGCCGCATACGGCTTTTGGTTTTTGGTTGTTGGCAGATTGTTATCAGCTCCTTTCCAGCAAACAACCAAAAACCAACTACCAATAACCAAAAAACCCTCCCCCGGCGCCTTGGCCGAAGAAGGGTTGCTGTTGCTTGTTAGGCGCAGTGCTTACAGAACTACCGAAGCGGCGTCTTTGGGGAAAGTTTCGTTGTAGAGCTTGATGCTTTGCTCGATGATACGGTAGGCATCGTCGCGGCCCATGAAACGCTCTACGGTTACGTGCTTGTGCTCCAGGGCCTTGTAGTCTTCGAAGAAGCGCTGCATCTCGCGCAGGGTGTGCGGGGGCAGGTCGTCGAGGTCGTTGTAGTGGTTTACGGAGATGTCGTGGGCGGCTACGGCAATGATTTTGTCGTCTTCCTCGTCGCCGTCTATCATCTGCATCACCCCAATTACTTTGGCCTCCACGAGGCACATTGGTACAATGTCCACGGAACACAGCACCAGAATATCGAGGGGGTCTTTGTCGTCGCAATACGTCTGCGGGATGAAACCGTAGGCGGCCGGGTAGTGCACCGCCGAAAACAGCACCCGGTCCAGTTTCAGCAGGCCGCTGTCTTTGTCCAGCTCGTACTTGCCTTTGGAGCCTTTGGGAATTTCGATGATGCCGTTTACCACGTGGGGCGCGTCGTCGCCGCGCGCAACATCATGCCAGGGATTGAAATGAGACATTAAATTCGTTTTTCGTTGTTCGTTTTTTGTTTTTCGTTATTGGTTTCTCGTTGCTCGTTTCTCATTGGGTACTTAGGCAACTCCACCCAACGAACAACAAAAAACGAACAACGAAAAACGATCCATTACCGCCGTAGCACCTCCTGGAGTGGGGTGCCGCTGCTGCCGTTGGGTTCCTGAATGTGGAGCCAGCTCGCCAACGTGGGCGCAATATCGGTAATCTTAGCCGGGTGGTGCGAGTCGCCGCGCTTCACGTGCCAGCCCCAGAATATGAGCGGCACGTGGGTGTCGTAGTTGTTGAGCGAGCCGTGCGTGGTGCCCTTGCTCACGGGGTAGGAGTACGATTCTAGCCAGCCCGGCTGCAACACCACCAGCACGTCGCCGCTGCGCTTGGTGTAGTAGCCGTTTTCCAGGTACATCAGCATCCCGCTTTCCCAGTGCGACTTCTGCAAGTCGTCGGCCGTGATGGCGCGGTTGACGCCGGCCAGCCGGGTGGCAATGTCCACTACTTCGTCTTGTACCAGCCGCAGGTTCAATTTCTGTCGCGCAATGAGCGGGCGGTTGAGGTAGACCTGCTGGTTTTCGTAGCTCAGCACCCACTGGCCCGGCCCGTGGCGGCGCACCAGCGCCTGCTGAATAGAGTCTTGCATGACGCGCGGCCCTACGGAACCGCCCGGCAGGTGATGGTCGGCCAGGAAGCCGGGCGAGTGCGCGGCGGCGTGGTCGGCGGTCAGAAACACCAAGGCCTGCCCCCTTCCTACAGTTTTGTCGAGGTAGTCGAACAGGCGGGCTAGGTCCTGGTCGAGGCGCAGGTAGGTGTCTTCGGTTTCAATGGCATTTACCCCGAACTGGTGGCCCACGTAGTCGGTGCTGCTGAAGCTCAGGGCCAGAAAATCGGTTTGGCCGCGTTGGCCTAGCTGCTCGGCGCGCACGGCTTCGAGGGCGAAGTCCAGCGTGAGCGAGTTGCCGAAGGGTGTGGAGCGTACCAGGTCGAGGTTGCGGGTGGGCGTGGTTTTTTCGCCCGTGGCGGCCAGCGCGCCTTGCACCGGCGCAGGCAACGTGGCGCTCAGCGTGGGCAGATCGTGCGGAAAAACTGGCTTGGCCTCGCCCTTGTATGTGGCTTCCCAGGCTACATCGTCGGGGGAGCTTTCGGTGTACTGGGCTATGGGCAGCAGCGTCTCCCAGGGCTTGCTCAGGTACTGCGCCGCCCTGTTTTCAGCGTTGAATTTGGTAACCCACTCCGGCAGCACGGTTTGGTAGTAGGTGCTCGTGATGAAGGCGCCGTTGGTGCCGTCGTACCAATAGGCGGCGTTGGCGGCGTGGCCAGCCGGCAAAATAGAGCCCCGGTCTTTGATGCAGACCCCAATCACCTTGCTCTGGAAGTTGGTAGCCAGCCGCAGCTCGTCGGTGACAGTGCTCGTCAGCATAAGGCGCGGCGACTGTTGCCCCCACTCCGACGTACTGCCCACCGACTGCACGGTCTTGTCTTCCGTCACGTAGGTGCCTTTGCCCGTCTCGCGCACAAACCAGTTGTTGCCCACGATGCCGTGCACGGAAGGCGTGGTACCGGTGTAGATGCTGGCGTGACCCGGCCCGGTGTAGGTGGGCACGTAGTTGTAATGGGTGTTTTCGTAGCTGAAACCCTCCCCCAGCAACCGGCGGAAGCCGCCGCTGCCGTACTTGTTCCAGTAGCGGTAGAGGTAGTCGTAGCGCATCTGGTCCACCACAATGCCCACCACCAGTTTGGGCCGCGCGAGGGCCGGGGCCTTCTTCTGGCCGGAGGCCGCTCCCGCCAGGGTAGCGGCCAGCAAGAGTAACAGGCTCTTTTTCAAATCGAAAGTAGTTAGGCAGTAGTTAGCCGAAACCTGGAAATTAGGTACCAGCGCAAACGGCCGCAAAGATAGCCGCCACTGGCCGGAATCAACTCGTCCGCAGCTAAATCGGGGCCCGACGCGTACGTGCAGTACCCCGTGGCCGTTGCGCCCGCGCCTACTTCTATCCCGCCATTTCACAACCGAAGTCGTGCTTCGGGCTCCACTTCCTATGCCAGCTTCCAACCAGCCCTACGCCCTCGTCTTCGACATGGACGGCGTGCTCATCAACAACACGCCCTACCAGGCCCGCGCCTTCCAGCTTCTGTTCCGTGACCTGGGCCTAACCACCAACGCCCGCCGCCTGTTGGCGCGCCTCAACGGCATGCCGGCCAGCAACATCCTGCAAACCGTCTTCACCAACCCCGTCCCGAAAGAGAAGCTCAAAGAATACGCCTCGCAGCGGGAGTTCCTGTACCGCACGCTCTACTGGAACAAGCGCCGCGAAACGGCGGGCCTCACGCCGTTTCTGCAAGCGGCCCGCGCGGCGGGCTTCAAAATCGGGCTCGGCACCGGCTCGCCCCCCGAAACCATCGCCTACATCATCGACCACCTCGACCTGCGCCGCTTCTTCGACGTGGTGGTAGGCAAAGCCGACGTAGAGCGCGGCAAGCCCCACGCCGATACCTTCTCCGTCACGGCCCAGCAGCTCGGCGTGCCGCCCGAGCGGTGCGTGGTGTTTGAAGATGCCATCCTGGGCGAGCAGGCCGCCTACAAAGCCGGTATGCGCTGCATCGCCGTCAGCAGCGGGGTGAAGCCGGAGCAGTTTCAGGCGCCCCTGCAAGTCATCCGGGACTTCACCGACATCACTCCCGAGCGGGTGCTAGAGCTATTGGAGCAGCACCCCGACACGCCCAAGCCCAGCAAGGAGTTGGCGAAACGGCAGTATATGCACCTGTAAGCGCAGCTTCCCGCGAACGAGCACAGCGAGTATCCGGTGCCGCGCCCGTAGCGCGAAGCTCCCGCTTCGCGCATCGTTGAACGACAGGCGTTGCAGCCTCGCGCGAGTCGTTCAACCTCAGCAACGATGCGCGTTGCACGGCACGGCTCCAATCGTGCAACCTCAGCAACGATGCGCGAAGCCGGAGCTTCGCGCTACAATCTGCTTGGCGCTCTGCCGGATACTCGCTTCGTTCGTGCGCGGAACGGGGCTTCGTGCTGCGGGCGTGGCAGTCCTGCCTACATACCTTGTCTTTTATAAATAAAAACATCCATATTTAAAGAGCCGGCTGATTGGCTGGTCTGATGGCCTGGCAGCGGGGGCCGTCAGCTCTTTTCTTACTGTTTATTCTCTTACCCTCATGCCGAATCAAATTAACGTCGCCATTCCGCCGGCCGAGCTGGCCAAGGCCCTCGACTTGCTCCAGCAGGCCCGCGCCGTACTGGCGCCCTATCTGCACCCGCTCACCCCGGACGAGCGCAAAAGCATCATCAAAATGGGCGATAAGTCGGTGGGCTTTATGAACAAGCTGCTCGATTACGCCACCAACAACCCCAGCTTCGTACCCGACTTCATCAGCCTGGAGGAGCTGAAGCAGGACGTGAGCGTGGCTACCGACCTGGCTCCGGTGGAGCAGCTCGCCGCCCAGCTCGCCCTCGACCTCGATAGCACCGTGATGCTGGCCGGCTCCGAAGGTATGAGCCAGGCCTCGCCGGTCTACCAGAACATCCGGTTCCTGGCGCAGCAGAACCGGCCCGGCGCCCAGGCCGCCTACGACGACCTGAGCCAGCGCTTCCCCGGCCGGCCGTCCAAAAAACCCTAGCAGCCCTCCGTACTACTTCTGGTAGCGCTGCCCTACCGGTTACCAGCTCCGAACGACCTGTTGCTCGTTCGGAGCTATTTTTTTCTTCCTCCGAGGCTCCGGTAAGTCGTTCGAAAGGACTTATTGGAGCCTCGGAGGGAGTAATAAGTCGTTCGGAAGGAGAAAAAACACCCTCGGAGGGTATTTTTTCTCCTTCCGAGGGTGTAAAAAGTAGCTCCGAGGGTGTTTTTTCTCCCTCTGAGGCTCCAAAAACACCCTCCGAGGGTGTTTTTGGCGGCCCGGCCCGGGCGTGCGCCGCGCCGTAGCGGGCCGCTCCTACCCTGCCGCGGCGGCTCCGGCCGGTAGCGCCACCCCGTAGAGCGCGGCCACGGCGGCATCTACGGCTGCTTCGGCGGCGGTAGTATCGGCGGCGGGGTCGGCGGCTTTGGCGTCGAGGATGCTCTGCACGAGTTCAGCAATGTGGGCCTGCTCGGCGGGCGTGGCGGTGGGGATGGGGAGGTCCAAGATGTTGCTGAGCATGATTTGAGGAAACAAGTCAGTTACATCAATCTCTAGGCGCAACTTGATGATACGTGCCATTATGCGCGAGTTCAGCAACGCCAGAATGAATAGGTAGCCGTAAGGACTATTTGGCTTTAGTTTCAGTAGAAACAACAGCGTGTTGCAGTAGCTCTCCTCATTTATATAGGTGGCGAGCAGAGTATCAGATACGATTTTACGAACCAATATTTTCTCTCCCAAAAAGATGCTTGGCTCACGAGGTTCAGCAAGCCAAGAGCCGTAATGAATCCAATTATCAAAGGCCCAGTTAGTGCCATATCGTAGCACATGCTTCCCTTCATAAAATGGTCTCCACTCTTGAGATAGTTGCTTATTAGAAGTATGTGGTTTTGCCTCAACAATTGCTTTCGTTTGTGGAGGCTTGCCCTTACCTGTTTGGTAAGCTTTAATTCCTGAGATACCATTAGCGTAAGTACTCAGAGGTTGAGAAACAGCCATTATTTTCTCTAAAATCTGCACCTCATGGGTTTCAAGCAATAGAAATAACCCCATTTTCTGCCACAGCATGGGCTCTATCTGAAAGCTTTGTGCGGGAGCATCCATAGCAAAGCGCGTAGCTCGTTTATTAAACCGCTTGATTTGAACAGCCTCAGTTGAGGCTACTGAATTTTGCAATGACAACATGACCACATCCACGACGGCATCTGGAAAGACAGTAGAAGGCATAGTAAATATTTCCTCAATCTGAGACTTGTCTAACAACAACTTTCTAAGGGACGCAGTGAAGTCAAGGGTCAAAAAGGTGTCAGGAATTATGTAAGCCAAATGGCCGGTTGGTGATAGGAGTTGAAGTCCTTGCTCTACAAAAGCGACGTAGCTTTCAATCCTGTAGTTGAGTGTAGAAAAACGTTCAATCAGCGCTTTTCTAACCCCAGCGCTGAATTCCACGCCATACGGTGGATTCCCAATCACCACGTCAAACCCGCGAAACTGGCCGTCCTCATCCAGCACTTCCGGGAACTCGAAGCGCCACTCAAAAGCGTCGCGCAACTGGGCGCCCTGCTCGTGGGCCTGGATGTCGGCGTCGAGCTTGTCGGCCAGCAGCTCCAGGCGGCGCATCTCGAAGTGGCGGGCCTCCTGCTCCTTCGCGGAGCCGGTGAATAGCTGCCCCTGCGTTTCGAGCACCAGCCGCTGGTTGCGGTACTTGCGCAGGTCTTCGCGCTTCTTGTCTTTCTTGTGCAGCACGGTGGTAAACTGCTGCTTGAGCTGCTCGAAGAAGCCCAGCAGCCGGTTTTTCTCCTCGCGCCCCCGGCTGCCGAAGTACTCATGCACGGCCGCCTTGTACTGCTTCGGCGAGAACTTGCCCTGCTTAAACACCTCCGACAAGTCTTCGTCGAGCTTGAAGCGGGCCAGCAGGGAGTTGCCAGTTTTCACGTTCAGGTCGAGGTTGGGCAGGGTTTCCAGCTCGCGCCAGTTGGTTTCGGGCTTGTAGTAGGCGTGTTTGAGCAGCTCTATCCAGAGGCGCAGCCGGCAGATGCGCACCGAGTTGGGGTTCAGATCGACGCCGAACAGGGCATGCTCCATCAGGGCGCGCTTCTCCCGGAATAAGGCTTGCTGGAGGCGGGTGCGCTCCGGCCCCACGCCGCGCTGCCCGGTGGCCGGCTCGAAGGTGGCCACGCGGTAGGGCGCGGGCTGGCCGTCCTGGTCGGTTACTACCAGCTCGTCGTGCTCCACGTCGAGCGTATAAGGCAGCCGCGCCCCGTCGTCGGCCACGAACAGGCCGAGGCGGCTTTTGAGGGCCAGCAGCTCGTTGAGGGCACTCACCAGGAAGTGGCCCGAGCCCACAGCCGGGTCGAGCACGGTGAGCGTGTTGAAGTGCGTGGCGTAGAGCAGGCGCTGGGCGCGCTTGGCCGGGGCCAGGGCATCGGCCAGCTCCTCCACCGATTCGCAGCCGGCCAGCTCCGCGAACTGCGGGGCCTGCGCGAAGTGGCGCACCACGGCGCGGCCCAGCGTCTGGCGGGCCATGTACATGGTCACGAAGCCAGGCGTGTAGAACGAGCCGTCCTTGTAGCCATTGATTTTCTCGAACACCAGCCCCAGCACGGCCGCCGACAGCAGCGGGCGGGCGGCAGCCGGCGCGCCTTCGGTGCCGCCGCCCGCGTGGGTGGTAGTGGGGTCGGTGGCGAAGTCGTAGGCATCGAGAAAGTGCAGCAGATAGGGCAAGGCGGCCCACTGCGGCGCGGCGCTGGTGCTGGCTTTGGCGGGCGGCACGGCGGGCGCACCGGCCTTGCGCAGTACCGAGCCGGGAAAGGGCGCCAGCCCCAGCCCGTCGCGCAGCCCGCTGATGTCGAAGGTGTAGCCTTCCAGGGCGCTGGGCTCGAAAAGGGAGGAATTGAGGTAGGGCACCTCGGCGAAGGCGGCGGCCACGTCGGGGGTGCGCTCGGCGGGGGCGCGGTTGAGCACCTCGAAGAAGAGCGTCAGCACTTCGTCGTAGTCGGAGAGGCGGGCCGGGTGCAGAAAGCGGAAGGCCGCCGCGTGCTCGGGCGCATGGTAGCGCACGAGCTGGCCCTCTAGCAGCTTGAGAAACAGCAGGCGGTTCACCCACATCAGGCACAGCGCCAGCGCCACGCCCTCGCGCTGGGCGGGCAGCGTGTCGCCGTAGCCCAGGCGCTCGGCTTCGGGCAGATAGTTGAGGCCGTGGCCGGTTTCGAGCTTGCGCAGGGTGTTTTCGAGCAGGGAGCCGGGCTGCCGCTCGCCCTCCGGGCAGCGCCCGATGCGGCGCACCGAGCCCTGCTTATCTTCCCGCAGGCCCATCAGGTAGAGCAGCTCGTGGTAGAACTCCTGGTTGAGCGTGTTGGGGTCGCGCCGCCCGGTGAGGGGTTCCTTGAGCAGGTAGCCAGGGTGAAAGAGCCGGTAGAGGTGGAGCAGCTCGGCGGGCGTGGTGGGCAGGCCGGGGCGCAGGTCCACGTAGGCCACGCGCAGCTCGCCTTCCAGGGCCGCCAGCTTCTTGCCCGCAATGGACTTGTAGAAAAAGTCGGTATCGGTGGCGGCTTTGGCCCCGGCCTTCCAGGCGCGGAAGTCCTTCACGAATGCCTTATCCTTCCAGAACAGCCGGTTGAAGTCGATGGCGTCGAACACGTACCACTCGTAGCCGGTGGTCACGATGAGGCGGCGGAAGTCGTCGGCTTTTTCGTCGGTGCGGTCTTCGAGGTAGTAGAGCAGGAGCTGGTGCAGGGCCTTGCGGTTGAGGTCGTCGGGGGCCAGCATCTCCTTGGGGTTCTTGGGTCCCTTCACTTCCAGCACCACCCCCACCGGCGAGTCGGCCGTGTCGCCGAGGTGCAGCACCAGGTCGCGCTTGCCGTGCACGTTGCCGTAGCGGGCGCCTCCCTCGGCCGGTTTGCTCACCGCCCGCAGGAAGTCAAGAATGTGGGTTTCGCCGTGTCGCTCAATCTTGTTGGGGTCGAGGTGGCGCAGCATCTCGGCCAGGTGCCCCCGGAAGTCGGTGAGTTGATCGGGAGTGGGCCGGAGGCGGCGTAGTGCCGCGGTAGCTTCGTGAGGTAGCAGTAGTTTGGGTAGCAGCATAGGATACGCAAGGTAAGCGCGAAACCCCTAGCCTCAACGATTGGCCTCACCCCCTAGCCCCCTCTCCCACAGGAGAGGGGGGACTAGCTCTAGTTTGTAAAAACAAAAGCTCAGCGGGCTGTTGCCCGCTGAGCTTTTGACTAGACTAAGATGTAGATAAAGCTAGAAGCTAGTTCCCCCTCTCCCCTAGGAGAGGGGGCTAGGGGGTGAGGCCAATCGTTGAGGCAAAAAGCAACAAACTTTACCGGCTCGCGGCCAGCGCCTCAGCGCCACCCACGATTTCGAGAATCTCGGTGGTGATGGCCGCCTGGCGGGTGCGGTTGTAAGTCAGCTTGAGTGACTTCAGCAGCTCCCCGGCGTTTTCGGTGGCCTTCTCCATGGCCGTCATGCGGGCGCCGTGCTCCGAGGCGTTGCTTTCCAGCACCGCCTTGTAGAGCTGCACCTTCAACGACTGTGGAATCAGGGTCTGCACGATTTCCTCTTTCGAGGGCTCGAAGATGTAGTCCACGTTCGAGGTTGTCGTGGCGGCCGGGTTGGGCTCGGCGGGTACCAGTGGCAACAACTGTTCGGCCTGCACTACCTGGGTAGCCACGTTCCGGAACTCGTTGAACACCATGACCACCTCATCGAAACGGCCGTCGCGGAAGCCTTCCATAGCTTCTTCGGCCGCCACCCGCACCGTGTCGAACGACAGTTTGCCGAACACGTGCGTGTAGTTGCCGAGCAGCGGGCCGCGCTTGCCGAAGTAGTCGTGGGCCTTCTTGCCGATGGCCATCACGGTTACGTTGCCGGCCGCTGCCTGCGCCGCGTAGCGCTCCTGCACCAGCGCGTTCACGCCTTTGAAGATGTTGCTGTTGAAAGCCCCAGCCAGCCCGCGGTCCGAGGTGATGGCGATAACCAACACGCGGCGCACCTCGCGCTGCACGGCGTATTCGCTCACCATTTCGCCCCCGGCCAGGCCGGTGAGGTTGCTCAGAATACTATTGAGCCGCTGCGCATACGGACGCATCCGCATGATATTGTCCTGCGCCCGCCGCAGCTTGGCCGCCGCCACCATCTTCATGGCTTTGGTGATTTGCTGCGTGCTCTGCACCGATGTAATGCGGCTCCGGACTTCTTTTAAGCTAGCCATTTAGGATTGGTTCTTGGTTTTTGGTTGATGGTTTTTAGCTACTAACTCATACCTGAGCCAACAACCGAAAACCATCAACCAAAAACGAATTACTTAGAGGCGTACGACGCCGAGAGGTCCTTGGCGACTTGGCGGATGGCACCGGTGATGGTGTCGTCCAGCTTGCCGGCTTTCAAGCCCTGCAATACTTCTGGGTGACGGGTGTTGAGCACTTGCACGAACTCCTTTTCGAACTCCCGAACCCGGGTTACGGGCACTTGGTCGAGCAGGCCGTTGGTGGCGGCGTAGATAACGGCTACCTGGTCTTCCACCCGTTGGGGCGAGAACTGAGGCTGCTTCAGGATTTCGAGGTTGCGACGGCCGCGCTCAATCGTGAGCTTGGTTGAAGCGTCGAGGTCGGAGCCGAACTTGGCGAAGGCTTCCAGCTCGCGGAACTGCGCCTGGTCCAGCTTCAGCGTACCCGCCACCTTCTTCATCGACTTGATCTGGGCGTTACCACCCACGCGCGATACCGAAATACCCACGTTGATGGCCGGCCGGATACCCGAGTTGAAGAGGTTGGTTTCGAGGAAAATCTGGCCGTCCGTAATCGAAATCACGTTGGTTGGGATGTACGCCGAAACGTCGCCGGCCTGCGTTTCGATGAGCGGCAGGGCCGTCAGCGAGCCGCCCCCTTTCACGAGGTGCTTGATGCTGTCGGGCAGGTCGTTCATGTCGCGGGCAATCTCGTCCGAGGCGTTGATCTTGGCAGCACGTTCGAGCAAGCGGCTGTGCAGGTAGAATACGTCGCCAGGATACGCCTCGCGTCCGGGAGGACGGCGCAGCAGCAGCGACACCTCGCGGTACGCCACGGCCTGCTTCGACAAGTCGTCGTACACCACCAGGGCCGGACGGCCGGTGTCGCGGAAGTACTCGCCGATGGCGGCACCCGTGAAGGGCGCGAAGAACTGCATCGGGGCGGGGTCCGAGGCCGAAGCCGCTACCACCACGGTGTAGTCCATGGCGCCACCTTTCGTCAGCGAGTTCACTACCTGGGCTACAGTGGAAGCTTTCTGGCCCACAGCTACGTAGATGCAGAAAACCGGCTCGCCGCGCTCAAAGAACTCGCGCTGGTTGAGGATGGTGTCGATGGCCACCGTCGACTTGCCCGTCTGACGGTCGCCGATGATGAGCTCACGCTGGCCACGGCCAATCGGAATCATGGCGTCGATAGCCTTGATGCCCGTTTGCAGGGGCTCATTTACCGGCTGGCGGTAGATAACGCCGGGCGCTTTACGCTCCAGCGGCATGTCGTAGGTCTGGCCCTGGATGGGGCCACGGCCGTCGATGGGTTGGCCCAGCGTGTTTACCACGCGGCCCACCGTGCCTTCCCCTACCTGAATAGAAGCGATTTTATTGGTACGGCGCACTGTGGCTCCCTCCCGGATTTCGCTGTAGTCGCCGAGCATTACGGCCCCTACGTTGTCTTCTTCCAGGTTAAGAACCAGGGCTTGCAGGCCGTTTTCAAATTCGAGCAATTCCCCCGACTGGGCTTTGCCCAGACCGTAGATGCGAGCTACACCGTCGCCAACTTGCAGCACCGTACCAACCTCTTCGAGTTCGGCTTCGGTTTTGAAGTTGGACAACTGCTCCCGCAGAATGGCGGATACTTCATCCGGACGTACTTCTGCCATGATGGATTATACTAAAGGTTGGTAGGGGTTCTTCGAGAATTCGTTGCGCAGTTTGCGCAAGCGGAAGCTCACGGAGTCGTCGATCTGCCGGTCGCCCACGCGCAGCACGAAGCCACCAATGAGCGAAGCATCTACTTTCTCGGTGAGAATGACCCGCGCGAGGCCGGTCTGCTGGCGAACCAACGTTTCCACGTTGGCGCGTAGTTCCGGCGTCAGCGGTGTGGCCGTCGTTACTTCGGCCGTCTGCACGCCGCGCAGCTTGTTGTATTGCAGCAGAAATTCGGAGCCGATATACTCTAGCGCACTTTCGCGGTTTTTCTGGGTGATAATGGTGAAGAACTTCTCCGTGAGGTCCGACACCTTGCCCCCGAAAACGGCGCGCAGGATGGCCAGCTTCTTGTCGTGCTTGACGATGGGGTTGCGCAACAGCAGCCGCAGGTCCCGGCTCTCGCTCAACGTTTTGTTGAACAAGTCCATGTCCTGCTTCACCTGCTCCAGCGTACCCTGCTCCTCGGCCAAATCGAGCAACGACTTGGCGTAGCGGGAGGCAACTCGTAGTTCAGACATTGATTTTAGTATGGAGTAGTTGGTAGTGAGTATTGAGCAAGCGGCTACCCGGCGGCCCGGATCTCACTACTCAATACTTAATACTCACTACTAATTCAACTTTACTTCCTTCAGGTACGAGTCCACGAGTTGCTGCTGGGCCGGTTGGTCGGTCAGCTCGCGGCGCAGGATGCGCTCGGCGATATCGATGGAAAGCTGGGCCGCAGTGTTTTTCACCTCGGCCAGAGCGGCGTTTTTCTCGTTCTGAATGGCTTCGCGGGCCTGGATAATCATGCGGCCGCCTTCTTCGGTTGCCTTCGTTTTGGCCTGCTCGATGAGCTGGTTGGAAACGTCAGTGGCTTCTTTCAGGATACGGTCACGCTCCATGCGGGCTTCGGCCAGCAGCTTTTCGTTGCCGGCTTTCAGTTGCTGCATTTCCAGCTTAGCTTGGTCGGCCATCCGCAACGCCCCTTCGATGGAGCTTTCACGCTCGCGCAACGAAGAAAGAATCGGCCCCCAAGCGAACTTGGCGAGCAGGAAGAACAGGATTAGAAAAATGACCAGCTGCCAAAACAGCAGGCCTAAACTAGGGTTGGTAAGCATGGTTGCTCAGCAAATGTGGTGAATGATCGGGCGCGGTAGCTGGCGCGCGTGGCGCCGGCAAGCCGGCTCGCTACAACCCAGAGAAAACGCAAGCCCGACGCACCGGCCGCCGGCAGCGCCAGCAACTGGTGAGTCGGGCCGGGCGACTTCTCTATTAGAGCTTCAGCGCAATCAGCAGGCAGACTACCACCGCGAACAGAGCAGCGCCTTCTACCAGAGCCGCGACGATCAGCATGGCCGTCTGAATTTTGCCGGAGGCTTCTGGCTGGCGGCCAATGGCTTCCATAGCCGAGCCACCGATGCGGCCGATACCCAGACCAGCACCCAGAATAGCCAGACCGGCACCGATACCGGCACCCATTACAGCCAGACCAACAGAATTAGCAACCTGCAACAACAGAGAGAGCAGCATAAGACAAAGAGTTTGAGGGGAATGTGAAATGAAAAAACTCGGGGGAAAGAAAAAGGCGGGAATTAGTGCGCCGCGTGGGCGGGCGCATCGGCATTTTCGCCACCAATGCCGTAGTCATGGTCGTGGTGCTCCTCTACTGCGCCACCAATGTACATGGCCGTGAGTAGGGTGAAGATGTACGCCTGCAGAATGGCTACCAGCAGCTCCAGCACGTTGATAAACAAGCCGAAAGCAATGGACAGCGGCGCTATAGCCACCGACTGGAAGATGAAAATCAAGCTAATGAAGCTCAGGATGATGATGTGGCCGGCGGTGATGTTGGCGAACAACCGGACCATGAGCGAGAAAGGCTTCGAAATCACGCCAATCAATTCCACCGGAATCATAATCGGGCGCAGCCACAGCGGTACACCCGGCGTCCAGAAAATGTGCGACCAGTAGTACTTATTAGAGCTGAACGTGGTGATGCACAGCGTGATGAAAGCAAACAGGAAGGTAACGGCCAGGTTACCAGTAAGGTTGGCGGCACCCGGCAGCAGCCCGAGCAGGTTGTTGAACCAGATAAAGAAGAAGATGGTCAGCAGGTACGGCAGGTACTTCTCGTACTTCGGGCCGATGGCCTTCTTGGCTACCTCGTCGCGCACAAACACAATGACCGGCTCAAAAAACGACTGCAAGCCTTTGGGCGCTTTGCCGTGGTTCTTGCGGTAGCCAGCCGCCACTGAAAGAAAAACAATAACCAGAATGGCTACGCTCAGCAGCAACGACGCCACATTTTTGGTGATGGACAGGTCGTATACCTTGCTGCCATCGGTGGCTTCTAGTTGCTCGTGCTCCAGCTTGAGGCCCTCGTGCACGGTACCTTCTGGGTAGAGGTGGTGCGAGGAAAATACCGACAGTCCCTTAGTAGGCTGGTAGGCTATGATGGGCAGCGGTAAAGTGAAGTGCATGCCTTCGTTGGCTTCCCCGAAAAAGTGCCACTCGTGCGCGTCGCCGATGTGGTGGAGTATCATCTCCCCGGCGTTGAAGCCTTCCTTCTCGTTTGCCTCCTGCTTGGAAACCGTCTGTTCCTGGGCGAAAACCGGGAACGAGAGAAAACAGAAAAGGGCTATCAATAAACGCTTCATTCAGAATGACTTAAGCCAAAGTTCACCGGAAACTCACGAAGGGGTTTCACCCGGTTTTGAAAACGGGCGCAAGTTAGTCAGAACGCTCCAGACTTCAAACCCAGTGAAGAGAAAATAGCCGATAAAAAAGGCTCCTAGAAAGGTGTACGTCCCGATGCCCTCGTGGGCGCCACCCTTATATAAGTACACTACCACAATGCCGATGCTAAGCATCATGCGCAACACCATGGACCCAAAATAGGCGCTCATGAAATTGTCGGGACTGGCTTTTACGAGGCGGGCCGTAACCCAGTAGATAACGGCCGTGAGCAGGGCAAAGTAGCCCAGAATATACCCCGCCAACGGATGCACGATATCCGTCCCGTAGCGGGCATTCAGCAGGTAGAGCGTGCCGTAGAGCAGGAGGCCAAGCAGCAGCAGATTGCGGAAAAAACGGAGCAATTGGTGGGGCGTAACGGGTGATGGGGCCGCAAAGGTAGTTCAGCCAACGCTAGAAAATTCGCTTCCCGCTCATTTTCACCAGATAATGCTCCTACCGTTGGCCCCGCCTACTTCTCCGCTACCCCTCTAATGACGAGGTACATGGCCGTGAATACACCGAGCAGCGTGAGAACAACAGTACCCCAAGGTCCGCTGCCAAAACGACCATCCAGCCAGGTGCCGAGCCAGGTGCAAATCCCAATAGTAGCCAGCATTTGCACGCCAAGGCCAGAGAAACGGGCGAAGTTGCCGCCGCGGGGCGGCTGGGAATCGGGGGTGGGAGTGGCAGCCATTGCGAGAGGAAAAGGAGCGGCGAAAGTAGCGTTATTATGGGCCTGCTGCCGTGTACGACAAACGGCTAAGGTGCAGATACCAGCGCGGCTGGGAAAAAGGCGTAATTTTACCCAACATGCGTCGTTATGATTCGCGCGCCGCGCATGAGCTGAACAAACCCGTTGGTTTTCGGCGTTGGCGTATTCGTAAGCTATGCTCCCGACTTCTGCTTTGACTTCATCTGCTTTATTTCGCCTGCTTTCTAAGCCGTTGGCTGCCGTACTGCTGCTAGCTGGCGTGGGCGGCTGTGCTTCCGAGCGCCGCGGCATGGTTGGCCGCAGCTACGACAATATCGTAGCGCGCGACAACGGCTATTTCCTGGCCCGCGAGAAAATGCGGGAAGCTGAGACCAAGCTCTATAAAAGCCGTATCAACGACTACAACCAGGTGCTGCCGCTGTTTCCGACCATGGACGAGGCCGCCGCGAAAGCCGTTACGGCCGACATGGAAGAAGTGGTGAAGAAGGCTTCATTGCCGATCCAGCACCGCTCTGGCTCCGACTGGACCGATGACGCCTACCTCCTCATTGGCAAAAGCCGCTTCTATAAGATGGAGTACGAGGATGCGGCCAAGACCTTTAAGTACGTCAACAGCATCAGCAAGGACAAAAACGCCAAACACGAGGCGCTCATTTGGCTGATGCGCACCTTCGTGACCACCAAAGAGCTGGAAAACGCTAAGGCGGTGTCGGACTTGCTGGATAAGGAGGAAGGTATTGAGACCAACGCCAAGGAGCTTTTCCTGACTCGGGCCGACTACTATTTAAAGGTGGAAGAGCCCGCCAAGGCCATTGAAAATCTAGAAAAGGCCATTCCGCTAATTGAGCCCAAGAACGAACGGTCGCGCACGCGCTACATTCTGGCCCAGCTCTATCAAGCCCAGGGCGATGATAAGAAGGCCTACGCGCAGCTCAACCAAATTTTGAAGAAGAATCCGCCTTATGAGCTGGACTTCTTTTCCAAGCTGATGCTGGGTCAGGTTTCAGACCTGAACAACGACGATAAGGCTCGTTTGGATAAGTACTTCGCCAAGCTGCTCAAGGACGCTAAAAACAAGGAGTACCGCGACAAAATATACTACGAGATGGGGCGACTGGCTTACCGGCAGCAGCGCTACGACGATGCGCTGAAGCTTTTGCAGCAGTCGGCGCGGGCTAACACTACCAACCGAGCGCAGAAGTCTTATACGTATCTGCTGGCGGGCCGCATCTACTACGAGAATCTTCAGAAGTACCGGCTGGCGGCTGCTTACTACGATAGCACGGTGCAGAACCTCCCGAAGGAAGCGCCCGTCTACGCGGCTACGGCTGAGCGCGCAGCTATCCTAAAGGATTTCGCGCAGCAGTACACCATCATCGAAACGCAGGACAGTTTACAGGCGCTGGCCCGGCTTGACACCACGACCCTCCGCTCTCGTCTCGTTGCCTTTGCTGATGCGGAGCTCGCCGCGCGTCGTAAAGAGGCGGAGGCACTGGCGGCCAAGCAGGAAATAGCCGCTAGCCGCCAGAATCTCAGTGGCCCCAACTCCTCCCGCGACCTACAAACCGGCATCGACCCCGAAGACTTTATCAATAGCAGTACCGGCCCCAAGTGGTATTTCGACAACCCCACGGCGCTAAGCACAGCCCGCGCGGACTTCATTCGGAAATGGGGCGACCGGCCTTTGCAAGACAACTGGCGCACCGTGAGCGTAGCTAGTTCCTCACCCGTCACGGCGCGCGGCGGCAACGTGCCCGTCACCATTGCCGGCGCTGACCAAACCCGGGTGACGGCTGGCGCTACCACCGGCCTAGGCCAGGCAATAGTAGATCCGGCCACGCAGCAGCGGGCCTTGGTGGCGCAGTACCGGCAGGCGCTACCCCTGACGCCAGAGAAGATGAAGGCTTCGGAGCAGATGGTAGAAGAAGCCATGTTTGCCCTCGGCGGTATTTACAACCAGCAATTGCGCGAGCCCGTACCCGCCGCCCAGACCTACGAGAAGCTGCTGACTCGCTTCACCGCTAGCAAGCACCTGCCCGAAACGTACTACAGCCTCTACCTCATCTACAAGGAGCAAAACGAACTGGCGAAGGCTGAAATCTACGCGCAACGCCTGCGGCAGGAATTTCCAACTTCGCAATACGCACGCCTAGCTGCCGACCCGGAGTACCTGCGTCGTACTTCGCTCGTGAACAAGGAAGTGGCGGTACTCGTCGATTCGGCTTTCGTGTTCTATAAAGAGCAGGAGTTCAAGAAAGCATCGGCCATTCTCGCCCGCACCACCAAGCGCTTCCCCGAAAGCGACCTAAATGACCGCATAGCTTACCTCAACACGCTGATTGCCATCCGCACGCAGCCGCCGTTGGTAGCGAAAGCCAAGCTGGAGAAGTTTGCCAAAGACTACCAACAGACGCCCCTGGGCAAGGAAGCGCAGGAAATGCTAGGCTCTTATAAGAGGTATGAGTCGGGCGAAATTGTGGGAGCTATGGCCTCGACGCAGAAGCCGTCCGTATCCATGTTCCGGCCAGGCGAGGTGAACAACCGAATCCGGATTTTCTACGGCGAGAACGAAACGCCGACGAGTGTAGCGCCGCCCGTAACATCGGCCAAGAAATCTGATGCTGCTCCGGCTAAAACAGCCGAGCCAGCTCCGGCAACAACAGACAAGAAAGAAGACAGCGCCACGAAGCCAACGACGGAACCCACACCAGCTGGTACGGAACCCACGACAAAAGCAGAGCCCGCCGTTGACCCCGTAAAAGCGGCCCGCATGGCTGCCGCCCAGGCCCGGGCCCGCGGCAAGAAAGTACCGCCCGCTCCCAAGACCGCAGCTCCTGCGCCCGCCGATCCGGCTACGCCCGCACCAGGCACTCCCCCTACGGACAGTTCGACCCCAGTTCCGACGGGCACGAACACGCCTCCCGCAGCCACGCCGGAACCGACCAAGACGGAGCCCGCAAAACCAGAACCGACGAAGGCAGAACCCGCTGTTGATCCGGCGAAGGCAGCTCGGATGGCCGCTGCCCAGGCGCGTGCCCGCGGCAAGAAAACACCCGCTCCAGCTCCCGCGAGCCCGGCAGCCACAACCCCAGCCGCTCCGGCCACTGCTGCGCCAGCCACAGTAGGCACGCCTGCACCGCCCGCAACCGCCCCAGCGGCTCCCAACAACAAGCCAGCCGCCACTCCAACGCCAGCCTCAACTACTCCGGCCCCAGGCACGCCAGCGCCAACCACGCCCACACCGGCGGCCTCGCCTTACACGGCCAACGTACTAGATGCGCATTTGGTAGTACTGGTGTTTCCTAAGGGTGCGGCCCCCGCGAAAGATCTGTCCGCCCAGCTCGGCGCTTACAACGCTCGTTACTTCAAGGCCAGCAACTTGCAAGTGCAGCAGCAGCCACTCGGCGATTCGCTCGAACTGGTAGTAGTGAAGAGCCTGCTCGGTGCCAAAGGTGCTCAGAGCTACGCCCTGAAACTGCGGGGCCCACAGTCGCCGCTGAGCCGGCTGCGCGGGGCGGGTTACCAAACCTTAATCATCAGTATTGATAACCTGCCGTTGCTGCTTCAACGCCGCGACCTGGAAGAATATCAACGCTTCTACCAGCAGACTTACTCCAAATAATTCTGAATTATGAATTCTGGATTATGAATTGTTCTGTAGTTATTGGATTGACTCGGCTCAAGCCATAATTCAGAATTCATAATTCATCATTCAGAATTGCCTAATGGCTCACCCCGCCACCAAACCCAAACCTAATTCCCGCAAATCACAACGCCCTGGCCGTTTTCGGGCTCTGACTCGCACCATATGGGTGCTTTTTGGTGGTGGCTTGGTGGCGTTTCTGCTGTACGTGTTTGCCGTGAGCATCAACTTCCTGAACTTGTTCGGAAGTATGCCCAACCTCAAAACGCTGGAAAACCCGAAGAGTGAACTGGCCTCAGAAGTGTATTCGACCGATGGGGTGCTCATGGGTAAGTACTTCCACGAAAACCGCACTCCCGTCGACTACAACAACCTGCCCCAGCACCTGATCGACGCGCTTATTGCCACCGAGGATGTGCGCTTCGAAGACCATTCCGGCATCGACCTCAAGGGCATGGCGGCCATTCCGTACTACCTGGTTTCTGGGCGCGTGCGGCGCGGTTCCAGTACGCTCACGCAGCAGGTGGCCAAGCTGCTGTTCCGGACCCGCGAAGACCTCAACGACGGCACGCTCCACAAGGTCCCGGTGCTGGGCATGGCCATCACCAAAACCAAGGAGTGGATTCTGGCCGTGCGGCTGGAGCGCAACTACACCAAGCGCGAAATCCTGCGCATGTACCTCAATACGGCTGAATTCGGCTCCAACGCCTTTGGGGTGCATACCGCCGCCCGCACCTTCTTCAATAAAGCTCCACGCGACCTGAACCTGGAAGAATCGGCCGTGCTGGTAGGCGTGGTGAACGGGCCATCCTGGTTCAATCCGGTGCGCAACCCCGAACGCTCCCGCCGCCGCCGCGACTGGGTGCTGAGCCAGATGCGCAAGTATGGCTACATCGATGAAGCCGCCTTCACCGCGGCCACTGCCAAACCCATCAAGCTCGATTACAAGGTCGAAAACCAGAACGAGGGCATCGCGCCCTACTTCCGCACCGAGCTGAGCAAGTCGTTGCGCGCCTGGGCCAAGGACACCGAGCACGATTTGTATTCCGATGGCCTGAAAATCTACACCACGATTGACTCGCGGATGCAGAAGTATGCCGAAGCCGCCGTAGCGGAGCACATGAGGCTTCAGCAGAAATGGTTCGACGCGCACTGGAAAGGTCAGCAGCCCTGGCGCGACGAAAACGGCCGCGTCATTCCCAATTTTCTCAACACGGCCATCCAACGCACCGAACGGTACCGCTCTCTCAGTGCCCGCTACGAGGGCAATAAAGATTCCATCAAGTACCATCTGAACAAGAAGTACAAGATGAAGGTCTTCACCTGGAAGGGTGGCGAGAAGGAAGTGACCATGTCGCCGCTGGACTCGCTGGCGTACTACAAGCGCCTACTGCACTCTGGCTTTATGGCTATGAACCCGCTGAACGGCCAAATCAAAGCCTGGGTGGGCGGCATCAACTACAAGTACATCAAGTACGACCACGTAAAGCAGGGCAAGCGCCAGCCGGGCTCCACGTTCAAGCCCTTCGTGTACGTGGCGGCCATCGACCAAGGCTATTCGCCCTGCTACCAGCGGCCTGACGTAGCCACCACCTTCCCCGCCGAAGCCGGCCGCCCCGCGTATACGCCCCGCAACTTTGAGGGCTCCTATTCGGGCCGCACCTTCACGCTCCGGCAGGCCCTGGCCCGCTCTATGAACTCCATTACGGCGTGGCTGGTGCAGAAGCTCGGCCCCGACGTGGTAGCCAGCTATGCCAAGCGTCTCGGCATCACCTCCCCCATCGAAGCCGTGCCCGCTATTGGGTTTGGCTCTTCCGATGTGAGCATCTATGAGTTGACAGGCGCCTACAGCACTTTCGTCAACAAAGGTGTTTGGACTGCCCCCATGATGGTGACGCGCATCGAGGACAAAAACGGCAACGTGCTCCGCGAATTTGTACCCCAGACGCGCGAGGCGCTCAGCGAAGAAACTGCTTATCTGATGACCTACATGCTGCGCGGCGCCACTGAGGAACAGGGCGGCACGTCCATCATTTTGAAAGGCGGCTTCAAGTTTCCGTACGAGATAGGTGCTAAAACCGGCACCACGTCCAACTACTCCGACGGCTGGTTTATGGGTCTCACGCCCGAGCTGGTGTGTGGCATGTGGGTGGGTGGCGAAGACCGGAGCATTCACTTCCGCACGGGTTCCTACGGCCAAGGCTCGCGCCTGGCGCTGCCACTCTACGGCATCTTCATGAAGAAAGTATACGCCGACAAAAGCATCGGTATCAGCACTGCCCCTTTCCCCAAACCCGCGCAGCCGCTCAGCGTCGAAATCGACTGCTCGCGCTACTACAATGGGGCCGCCCGCGACACCATTCCCAACGACCAGCAGCTGAACCAAGTGGAGCTGGAGGATCTGAACGAACAGGACATCTAAGCGCCGACTTCCGCAACGGCCGGGTGGCTTCCACCATGCGAAGTCGCATAAAAAAGATGCGACTTCGCATCTTTTTTATGCGAGCGAGGATGAAATTCATTCGAAGCCGCATGAATTTCACGCCACCTCGAATGAATTTCATGCTCCGTCCCGTGAAATTCATGCGGCCTCGCACGATTTCGGCGGGAAATCGTGCCAAATAATACCGACCTCGGATGATTTTTATGCGCGGCTGAGTGTTTCTGGTGAGAAGGCGAATGAAATTCGTGCGACTTCGATAGTATTTCGTGCGAGGTCGAATAAATTTTGCCCTTCGTCGCGTAGTGGAGATGACAGGGAGAGTCTCATTACCCCCGCTCCCATTCTTTTACTCGCCTCTGCCCCGCCGTTTGCTGTTTCAGGCGCAGGGCTTTATTGTCCGCTATTTCCTTTTCACCTGATGGCTGCCAAAGAACATCTACAAGAGCAAATCCGCCAGCTGCCGCACCGCCCCGGCGTGTACAAATACTTCGACGACGAAGGCATTATCTACGTGGGCAAGGCTATCGACCTGCGTAAGCGGGTGAGCAGCTACTTCACCAAGCAAGACCACAACAAGAAGACGCAGCAGTTGGTGAAGAACATCAAGCGCATCGAATTCACCATCGTGGACAGCGAGTCGGATGCCTTTTTGCTGGAAAATAACCTGATCAAGCAGCACCAGCCGAAGTACAACATCCTGCTCAAAGACGGCAAGACTTACCCCTACCTGCTGCTCACCAACGAACGGTTTCCGCGTCTCATTCCCACCCGCAACAAGCGCGACGGCGACGGCCGCTACTACGGTCCCTACGCCAATGTAACGGGCATGAACCTGCTGCTGGAGCTGATTCGGATGCTCTACCCGCTGCGCACTTGCACTTATAATTTGTCGCCTGACAACGTGGCGGCCGGCAAGTTCAAAGTATGCCTAGAGTACCATCTCGGCAACTGCAAAGGCCCCTGCGAGGCCAAAGAGGATGAGGAAACCTACAACCTCTACATCCAGCAGATCCGCCAGATTCTGAACGGCGACCTGCGCCTGCCCAAGCAGTACTTCCGGGAGAAGATGACGAAGGCCGCCCAGGATATGCAGTACGAGCAGGCGCACCAGTACAAGCTCAAGCTAGACCGTCTCGACGAGTTTCAGACGAAAAGCACTATCGTCAACGCCAACCTCACCAACATCGACGTTTTCAGTATTGCTTCCAACGAGAAGTCGGCCTTTATCAACTACCTCAAGGTGATGAACGGCTCCATCATTCTCACGCAGTCCATTGAGGTGCAGAAAAAGCTTGATGAGCCCGACGACGAAATCTTGGCGCCGATGATTATGCAGATGCGGCAGGAGTTCGAAAGCCAGTCGAAGGAAATTCTAACCAATGTGGCGGTGCCGGAGCTACCCTTGCCTGGCGTCGCCATCACGCAGCCCCAAATTGGCGACAAACGCAAGCTGCTGGAGCTAAGCATCAAGAACGTGCTTTACCTGCGCAAGGAAAAGGAAAGCATGAACGACCGGAGCAAGGACCTCAACGAGGTGCGCATCATGGAAACCGTGAAGAAAGATTTGCGTCTCACGGAGCTTCCTAAGCACATCGAATGCTTCGACAACTCCAACTTCCAGGGCGACAATCCGGTGGCCGCTATGGTGTGTTTCCGCAACGCTAAGCCGAGCAAAAAGGATTACCGCCACTTCCACATCAAAACCGTGGTAGGCCCCAACGACTTCGACTCGATGTATGAAATCGTGACGCGCCGCTACCGCCGCCTGCTCGACGAAGGCGCCTCGCTGCCGCAGCTCATCATTGTGGATGGTGGCAAAGGCCAGCTCGGCATGGGCGTCAAAGCTCTACGCGACCTTGGTCTCTGGGGCCAGATTCCCATCATCGGCATTGCCAAGCGCCTCGAAGAAATCTACGTCCCCAACGACCCGCTGCCGCTCTACATCGATAAAAAGAGCGAGGCGCTCCGTCTCATCCAGCGTATGCGCGACGAGGCCCACCGCTTCGGCATCACCTTCCACCGCAGCCGCCGCGACGCCGCTACCCTCAAAACCGAACTCACCGACGTAAAAGGCCTCGGCCCCGTCACCGCCGATAAGCTGCTGACCAAATTTAAGTCGGTGAAAAAAATCAAAGAGCTAACCGAAGCAGAACTAATAGCCGAAGTTGGTAAAGCCAAAGCCAAAGTCCTCCTGAATTATTTCAGCCAACAACCCACAGCTGAGTAGAATAGTAACTCTGTTCTGTTATTCAGACTCCTCGTTCCGCTCGGAACGACAGAACCAAAAGAGCAAACAAAAGCCCCGGCCAATACTGGTCGGGGCTTTTGTTTGCTCTTGCAGATCAATCGTCCACAAAATCCGTGAAATCCGCTAAAATCCGCGCTAATCCGTGATCCTAGAAGGACCACAAATTATACTCATACTCAATCAAGTCCGAAGCGGCTTGCTGCGAAGCGAGAATGCCTTGCTGCTGGCCGCCGTAGATTTCATCGAGGCGGGCATCATTCGGGTTGGACACTTTCACGATGTAGGAGTTGAACAGCCACAATTCGAAGGCATCGGCCAGGTTCTTATGCTGCGCGTCGTTCTGCGAGTTGAACCAGATAGCTTTGTCTGGATTGTTACGGAACACTTTCACCAAATCGTTGTACTTGAACGTACCTATCGGCTTTTCAATGCCCGCAACGTTGGAGCTTAGCGTAGAAGGAACCAGCAGTGTTAGCGTTTTGATGTCATGATACATCCGCGACCGTTTCTTGTCGAAGATCATATCCTCTTTCAATTCCATCTGATACAAGTCCTTGTAGCGGTACTCGTAGCTAGGCGGAGCAGCAGGCTTGGCGGGAGCTTTTGCCGCGCCTTTGCCTTTTTTAGCTGGCGCACCCCAATCGTCTGTCGTCTCTTCCGTGAAACCAGCGGCTCTCTCTTCATCGCTCAGCCCTGCACTGGACTCCGCGTACGACATGTTAGCCGTCACTTCGGAACCCGTGAAGGTTGAGGTCAACGAATCATTGCGGTACGCGACAAGCTCTCCGCGTTTCACCGCATCAATGATAACGCGGCTGATTTCTTTGCCTTCCGAAAACATTGGCTTGTTCTGCTTTTCGCGCAGATCAATGGCCCGCCAAATGGTTTTGCGGAACATAATATCCGAATTAGGAATCGGACGATACGAGCCATTACTGCTCGCGGTAGTAGCTTGTTCCTGGGCCGAAGCGGCCACCGACAGCGTGAGGGCGGCTGCCAGAGCAGCGAAAGAAAGAACCTTGTTCATAATGCGGAAAAGCGAATGGAACGCTTTTAGTTCATCAACTGAAACTTACAACAACGGCACGTTGAACTGCTTCGACACGTTCACCTGCTCGGTATTGCCCTGGAAGTTCATGCGCTGAACTTCTTTCACTTCGATGTAAAGACGGTCGCCTTCACGAGCCGAGTTTACAACGCTGTTCAGGTTAACATCAGGGCCGCTCACGGGAATGGCAGGCATGGCCGGGCGCTTGCCGCGCACCAGCGTTACTTCGTAGCGGGTTACACGATAGCGAGCGTCATCAGGCAGGAAGGTGGCGAAGCCGGCGTCCGGCACGGCTTTCAGGCTCATGTTACGCACTGCCGTAATAGGCGTGCCTTGCTTTTCGTTGGCCTCGCGGCCCCCTACGATGCACTTAATCTCGGGCTTAGGAATGGGGCGAACCTGGAAGACCTGCGAGCCAATGGGGTTACCACCGCTGCTTACGCTCAAGGTCACTTCTTTCGAGTTAGGCACCAGCGTTACTTCGCCTTTAGCCGAACCTTTGATAGTAGCAGCACCGGCAGCCGAGAAGCTAGGATCGTACTGGGCACCTAAAGCAGGCACTTGTACGCTCAGCTTATTGCCGCACTTGAAGTACAAGGCTTGCACCGAAGCCGATTGGATCTGCATTACCGGCCTAGTTATGGTGTACGGCACCGCAACTTTAAACGTGGTGTCGCGACCGTTCTGCTTGAAGCGAATAGTACCCGTCCACTGCGCTTTGGCATTGCCAGCCGCATCGAACGAACCAGGGCGCGCCGTGAACTCCACCTTGCCTTTGCCGGTAGCCGGATCAACGGACAAGGGCGAGCCATTCAGGGTCATCGTCGGGCGCAAGCCCGTAGCCGAAGCCGTCAGGAAAAGCTCAGCTTTATATTTAGTGCCAGCAGCTACTGTGTTCGACTCGGCGCTAGCGAAAGCACCAACCTTATCGAATACGATGATGTTGCCACCTACCTCTTGCGAGAGTTTAGACAAAGCATCGGATTCGTACTTCAACACTTCCGTTTCCTTCTGCGATAAAGTTGCTAGAGCAGCTACCAACGGCGTGTTCTCGAAGTTCAACTCAGCGAAGTTCTTGGCTCGCTGATCTGGGTCCGTCACCATTGGGTCATCTTTCGCGTCTAGGGCAAGCGCCGTAGCATTTGGAATAATCTTCTGAATGTACGTAGAGTATTCATTCAGCTTATTCTTCATCTCGTACGCGGCACCATCGCGCTTACCGCCGAGCATAGTAATGGCCACCTTGTCTTCGGCGCTCATGTTCTTGTACTCGTTTTTGCCTTTGGTGTTTTCCGTAGCAGCTACGAGCTTGTCCCGAACTCCGCGCAGATAGTCGATCGTCTGCTTGGTGCGTGCACGTACTTCCTCGCTTTGCCTCAGGATGGCGACATCCTTAGCTGCATTCCGGTTCTTCTCCACCTGGGCCGCAATGCCCTTGATGGTCCCGTCGTGGTCTTTAGACACCTTTTCGTTGATGCCGAAAAGGCTGTCATCGAGAAACTTGAACTTGAGAAGAATTGCTGAGTTTACTTGTAGGGCTAGAAGAGCAGTCAGTACCAAGTACATCATGCCAATCATCTTCTGCCGCGGAGTTTCTTTTCCTCCCGCCATTGTGTCTACCTATATTATTATAAGGGTGGGACCGAAATTCTGCTGCGTAGCTACTCAGCTTAGCTGGTAGCGCGCATCGCGTTCAGCATGTTGCCGTACACGCGGTTCAGTGAGTGCAGATTGCCAGTCAGAGCAGCTACCTCATCCTTGAACTTCTCAGTGTCTTTGCTGGCATCGGTCATGTTCTGCATGGCCTGGCTCAACGTACCGTAGAACTGGTTCATAGACTTCAGGTGCGTGTTGGCATCCTGCAATTCCATTTCGTACACAGCGTTCAGAGCACCAAGGTTCTTGGTTACGTTCTGCACCTGTACGTGATATTCTTTAGCGTCTTGCGTAGCATCCGACATGGCGCTCATAGCTTGAGCCGTGTTGGCATAGGCCTCGTTGATGCGCTCCAAAGAAGTAGCCGCGCTACGCACTTTAGCCGTGTACTCATCCGTAGCGCTGGTAGCTTCGCTCATGTTAGAAAGCTGCTGCGTGGTAGCCGTCAGACGGTTCAAGCCCTGACCTAGAGTGGAAATTGCTTCTGGTGTTACGTTAGCATCCTTCAGCATATCGTCCAGCTTGCGCGTCAGGCCTTTGCTGTTGTTTTCCTCTACAAACTTGTTGCTGTTCGTTGAAGGGTCGTAGCCTTCTGCCAATTCTGGGTATACCAGTGACCAATCGTGCTCCTTGGACTGAGGTTGGAATGCGCTCAGGAAAAAGATAACTGCTTCGGTACCGAGACCGACAATTAGCATAATATCAGCAAATTTCCAGTGCTGGATTTTAAACAAAGCCCCGATGATTACGACTGCGGCCCCGATGCCATAGATCTTGGGCATCACCACATCATACAGGAAGTTACCGCCTTTAGCTGCCATGTGAGTTGATTGTTGGAAAGAAGAGGTTGGTGATTGAATGAAAGCGAGAAAGTTGGAAGGGGAGAACGTTCTGCGGTAAGCAGTGGCAGGAAAAGATTAGTTGAGACTGTTGTTGGTGCCCATGCCAATCTGAATCATGGCGGTGCGGAAACCAATGAAGGAACGCGAAGAATCCTGGTATTCAAAGTTGCGGGTGCCCGTTTCGAGGAAGTAGGCAATGTCTTTCCAGGAACCACCACGCACTACTTTGCGGGGCTCATTGTCGTCGGGGTTGGTGGGGTTCATATCCCACACTACCGGCACCGAAGCCTCCATGTAAGCATCGTCACACCACTCGGCCACGTTGCCCGACATATCGTACAGGCCAAAGTCGTTGGGGAAGAACGCGCCTACGGGCGAGGTGTAAGCGTAGCCATCGGAAGCGTAGTCGCCGCGGCCCGGCTTGAAGTTGGCCAGCATGCAGCCTTTGGAATTACGCAGGTAAGGACCACCCCAAGGATAGGTAGCTAAGTCACGACCACCGCGGGCGGCGTATTCCCACTCGGCTTCCGAAGGCAGACGGAAGTTTGGCGTAGGAGCAAGACCAGCTTCTTCGTTGGCGCCATTCTTATGCTTGGTGCGCCAGGTACAGAAATATTTGGCCGCAAACCAGTCGACACCAACCACGGGGTAGTCGTCGAACGCAGGGTGGGTATAGTAGTACTCCATCAGCGGGTCACCCATGTGGTAGGTGAAGTCCCGCACCCACACGGTAGTGTCGGGGTACAGCTCCGTCATGACATATTCTTCGCCCAGTACATCAATAGAGTCCTGGCGAATAGCATTCATAAACTGACGGTACTCGTTGTTGGTGATTTCCGTCTCATCCATGTAGAAGCCGGCAATAGTTACCTGCTTGTTCATGTTCACCATAGATGCCGAGATATCCTGATCCGTTTGGCCCATGTGGAACGTGCCACCGGGACAGGGTACCATGCCGTAAGGAACTTCCTGAGGATTAAACTCGGGACGGTCCTCTGCTCCAACCAGGTCACCTTGCGGTCCTTTGCCAAAGCCACAGCCCCCCAGAAGCAGTGCCGAAAAGGCGACGAGAGGCAATAAGAGAAACTTGTTCATGTGAAGAAGAAAAAGACTGTTAGGCGGCGATACCCGAAGATTACAATTTTGTGAGCCGGCAAATCTAACGAAACTTACGTTCGTGCGCAAGCCTATCGCTCAATGCCTTTCGTTTGTCTATGAACTGACAATAATGCCAGTTAAACGATGAAAGGCAAAGAGTTAGTGCGGGCGGGCTGGAAATCCTTTCTCCACGTAATCAGGGCGTCAATATGACCCACTACAGCTAAAAAATCTAGAAACTGTAACGTGGTGTACGAATTGCCGGCCGTGTGGTCACGTTCGGCTTCGGCAGGCGGTAGGAGAGCATAATCTCGTGCGAGCTTAGTGCACGCGCGTCTTGGTTGAATGCAACAAAGTCGAAAGCGTACCCTATGCGCAACGCATTGTCTTTGGCTAAGGAGAGACCCGCCATACCCGTAAATGACTCATCGTAACGGTAGCCTATTCCACCCCAGTATTTGTCGTTGAAGGTGGCGCGAACATTGGCCTCGTACGAATTGTTTTTGAAAGTGAATTTTCCATCGTCCCCAAACTCGCCCGGCATCACCATTTTCACTAGTACCGAAGGAGTAACGACAACGGAGGACGAAGCCTCAATATTGTAGCCAACGGTAAGATACGAGTGATTTTCACTCACGTATTGTGAGGAATTGGTGTAGCCGATAACCTGACCCGCGTCGTTAGTGATAGCGCTTTGCAGCGTGTACTTGGAGCGTAACAAATTATTTACGCTCAGGCCAGCGTAAAGAGTTGGCGACTCGTACCACACGCCTGCTCCAGCATCAATCTTATTATCGGTACCATTGAAAGGTACGCTTGGGTCGTTGGGGTCTATAGACCGGTAAGTGCCTTTCGACAAGTGAGTGTAGATGCCCTGAATACCAATCCCAAGTTTGCCTTCGCCTAGTTGAATATGCTTGGAGTAGGAAATTTGCGCATTTGTCATCTTCGCCTGTGCGATTTGGTCGCGGTAGACGTGGAACCCAACACCGCCACCCAACACACGAACTGGTATAGAACCAGTTAGCATGAACGTCTGGGGCTCACCACCTTCATCGAAGCTAGCCCCATAATTGAAGTATTGATAACGACCTATTGCTGTTATTTCTCCCTGCTCCTTAATGCCCGCGTACCCTGGATTGAGGTACATTCCATTGAAACCATAGTGGGTGAACTGTGGCTGTTGCTGAGCAAAGGCTGCGGTTGAAATAGCCGACAATAAGAGCGTTGAAAGTAAAGTCGCTTTCATATAAAGAGCTGATCTTATGTTTATTGCAAGCAGGCAACAACAGTGTAAGGCATTTTCAAATGTATGGAAAAAACACTGTGCAACAAATCCTACCAAAAAAACAAACGGGGAAGCAGACTACCTACCTCCCCGCTTCAGATCATCAGGCGCTTTGCTTTCCGTTCTTGCTTTTTTCTTTTCCTACATCTGGTCCGTGGTGGTGCCGAATATAGGCCTCAATAGCCCCCGTCATGGACGGAGCATTGGGGTGGGGCGCTTCGATATCTAGTTCCAAGCCAGCATCGATAACAGCCTTTGCGGTGGTAGGACCAAAGGCCGCAATCCGCGTGCCGTTTTGCTCGAAATCAGGAAAATTGATGAACAAAGAACTAATCCCGGAGGGGCTGAAGAAGGCAATGCAGTCATACTTCACATCGGATAGGTCTGACAAGTCGCTGGCAACAGTGCGGTAGATGACAGCCTCCGTGAACTTGAAGTTGTTGGCCCGCATGAACTCCGGAATATCATCCTTGCGAATGTCGGAGCAGGGGTACAGAAACTTCTCGCTCTTGTGCTTTTTGATGACATCAAAAAGGTCGGCGGCGGTACGCTGCCCTACGAACAGCTTACGCTTGCGCAGTACGATGTACTTCTGCAGATAGTTGGCGGTTTGCTCGGAAATGCAGAAATACTTCATTTCCGCTGGCATTTCGAGCTTTGCTTCTTGGCAGACGCGGAAGAAATGGTCTACGGCATTACGGCTAGTGAAGATAACGGCCGTGTGCTCCAGAATATTGACCTTCTCCTTGCGGAAATCCTTGTAGGAAACCGGCTGAACATCGATGAATTCTCGAAAGTCTACTTTGATGCCGTATTTCTCGGCAATAGAAAAGTAGGGAGAAACGTCGTTTGTGGGCTTAGGCTGGGTGACAAGAATGCTGGAGATTCGCTTGGCGTGACGGCCCGTCCCCGGTTTGTCTGTGCTCTCGGCCATATAAGAAGAAAAAGGTAAGTCTAGGTCAATAAGTAAGTGGTGCAAGAGCCCATTCAGGACCCGTAGGCCGCTGCTTAGTACGTGAAAACGATGAGCTTAAGCAAAATGACCAGCGGAATCACTTCTGTGGCGCAAAGGTAGGAAAACAAATGTAGATTTAGTAGGGATGCCTTACGATGAATAGTTCGTGCTACGCGCATTACTGTACCAATCAACAGCAAGGAAACCACCCCGTTGGAAACCCACAGCACTGTTTCCGGTAGCGTTTGATTCAGCCCCAGGTAAAGCAGCATGACTAGTGGTAAGCAGAGGCCCAGAAACAAGATGGTTCTGATGAACTCCCGATACTGTACCAACACCACCTCACCCACGTCAAAAATGTAGCCCATCAACTCCAAGAACAGGTATTTGCCGAGCACGAAGCCGGCTACTAAACCAGTGTAGAGTAAGATGCGAGGAACCAAGGCAGACTCGGGCACATCGAATAGGCGCTGCAGGATGAGGATGTGCTGAACGTTGGTGTGAATGGCAACCAGCAGCAAGGCAAAAGAGAGTGAAAAAACCAATACCAATAGAATATTCAGCCACGTAACGGTTGGTTTCACTAGGAAATCCTGTTCGGAAGCCGATTTGCTCCACACGTTCTCAAATTGGTAGATGCGCGCGAACCCCGGCTGATAAGTGGCCCGGATACCACCGTAGAGTAAGCCAATCAGCAGCAGAAACAGCAGGAATACATTTTCGCCGGGGTGGCTGCGGGCGAGTGGCTGGGCTAGCAGCCGGCGCACCGAAGACGACTTAGCAGTGGTTGGGGGAGCCGAGCGGACGTCAGTGAAGGAGCTAAGATCGGGGGCTACTTGGGGGTGCCAGACGCAGAGCAAGTGCGCTCCCGGCACGGAGCCGGGCGGCAGGAGAGCCGCTAGATTCAGGGTGTACGACGAGGTGGCCGCGGCAGTGAATACCAACCGGTTATCCAAGAATAAGCTCTGTCCGCTACGGGCCGCAAACGAAACCATGAACGGCGTTTGGGGCTGCAGTGTCAGCCACTGATAGTATGCGTGAGCCGGGGTGTGGTAGTCGGGCAGGTACAGTACCAGCCGGTTCCGCTCCTCGTCGTGGATAAGCCAATCGGTGGACAGGCCGCTATGGGGAGCGGGAGGCAGCGGACGATACTCGGCGGCGCGCGTTTGCCAGGCTAATAGTAGCAGCACCAGCCAGAGCAGCGGTTGTCGCCACGTAGCCCATCTGCTTTTGTGCTGCCTACTCATACTATTCCTTTTTTAGGATGCCACGCGCTGGGCGGTGCTGCGGCTACGATACACTCCCAAAAATATGCTCAGCAATACCGAGAAACCAGTCAAAGCGGCAATTAGAATCGTGTTGCCGAGGGCGGCGAAGTTGATGACGAACAGAATAACGACGATGTTGAGTAGCGCCAGCAACATTACGGTGCTAATCTGCTGGAAACCCATAGCCAGAATCCGGTGGTGAATGTGGTTCTTGTCGGGGGAGAAGGGTGAGCGGCCGGCCATCATGCGCACAATGAATACGCGCAACGTGTCGAAGAGCGGCACAAACAAGATGCCGACGGCAACGGAAGGTGCCGAGGAGCCGAACGGTTCCCCTACTTTCAGACCCATTTCAATGAACTGAATGGTGAGTACGGACACGATAAACCCACAAACCAACGAACCAGTATCACCCATAAAAATGGTGGCTCGGTGAAAATTGTACCGCAGAAAACCTAGCAGCCCGCCAAGCAGGCACACCGAGACAAAGACGTAGTTGCCGTAGCCGGAGCCGCCGTAGCGCACGAAATAATAACCGAAGGTGCTGGCAATAAGCAGCACAATAGTGCCAGCCAAACCATCCAAGCCATCGATGAGATTGATGGCGTTGGTGATGCCCACAATCACGAAGAAGGTGAAGGCGTAGCTGATACCGATGGGCAATTCGTGAATGCCGAGGATGCCCTGGAAGCTGGTCAGGCGCACATCGGCCATAATCATGACGATGCCCGTAGCCAGCAGCTGGCCCACGAATTTCTTGGACACTGAAATCGTCACTAAGTCATCTTTCAGCCCCACAAAAAACAGCACGATACAGCCCGCTAGGAGCTGCTGAATACCGTTGCCAAGATCGGCAAAGATGGTAAGTGCCGACATGAAGCCCGCAAATACGGCCACGCCGCCGAGCCGAGGCGTGAGTGATTCGTGCACGGTACGCACGTTGGGCGTATCGAGCATATTTTTCAGGTGAGCAATGTAGATGATGGAAGGCACCGCGAACAGTGCCACCAGAAATGCCCAAAGAAAGGACAAGCTCAACTGAATTCCGAGGGGAGTCATGTAGGGGGCGGCTTGAAAGAAGGCAGTCAGTACTGAGGCAGTAGCGGCTGCGAGAAGTATTATCCGTGCAACACGCCTTCACGGCTGAGCAGGGCAATATGGATCAGGTTGGCGGATACGATGGAATCGGGCACGAAGATGAATTTCTTATCGAAAATCTGCGGGCCGCGGTAGTAGCTCACCCAATACTGGTTGTTGAGATGGAACAATCCCGGGTCGATGGGCTCGACGGCAACGGCCGTACGAGGCGCAACTTCCGCAAAAACGTGTCGCAATGTGGAAGTCCGAACCTGCTCGCCATCGGGCTGTGTGCCGTAGCCATTGGAATTCACGATGACGTTGTCGAGCGCATAATCATTATGGTTGATCAGGTACACCATCCAAGCAGGTTGCCCATCTTGCAGCAAGTCTCCTTCATCAGGCACTATAGCCACTGAAACCCCTTCTACCGGGTCGAAGTTGATGTGTTCTTTCATTCAGCAATAGGTGCGGCGAACGGGGAAAGGCCGGCCGGCTCCGTGGTTGTAGTGGACAAGGAAATCATTTCGGCCCCAAACAGACGCGCTAGGTGCGGAAGCAAGTAGGCTTGCACTTCGGCCAGCGGAACGGCCCATCCCAGCTCTCCTTGCAGCGAGGTCACCGCCTTGTCGGTAATGCCGCAGGGTACGATGTGGCCGAAATACGAGAGGTCCGTGTTGACGTTGAGCGCGAAGCCGTGCATGGTTACCCAGCGGCTGCACTTCACACCCATCGCACAGATCTTGCGGGGGTTGGCGGCGCCTTCCTCGAAGTCGAGCCAAACTCCGGTGAGACTCGCAATGCGGCCCGCCCGCAAGCCATAGTCGGCCAGGGTGAGGATAATGGCCTCTTCCAGCAGACGCAAGTAGCGGTGAATGTCGGTGAAGAAATTATCGAGGTCGAGGATGGGGTAGCCGACTAGCTGGCCGGGGCCGTGGTAAGTGATGTCGCCGCCGCGGTTTATGCGGTGAAACGTGGCACCGTGGGCGGCTAAACCTGCCTCATCAAGTAGTAAATGTTCGGGTTTGCCGCTTTTACCGAGCGTGTACACCGGCGGATGCTCGCAAAGCAGTAGATAGTTGGGCGTAGGCTGCGGCAACTGACCAGCTTCAGTGGCTTGGCGGTTCTGTGTTTTCAGGGCTAGTATGCTCGCCAGTAGCTGCTCCTGGTAGGCCCAGGTAGGCTCGTAAGACGCCAACCCCAAGTCCTGGACCTTAATCACTCGGTTTTGCTCGGGCGCGGCCGGGCTGGCAGCACTGCCCGTTGCGGTGGGAGATGGTGCTAGGTAAGAGGAATATAAGGACATGACAGTAGGACGCTTAGCAACGGACGGCGTTCCACAGTTGCTCATTCGCTGGTGTTTTAGGCCTTGTGGGGCGAGGAACCTCCGCGGAAACGTACAAAGTTACTAGATTCAGCTCCAAACCCAATCTGCACTATGTCAGCGCAGAATACTCCTTAGCATCCATCTCGCTATATGCAAAACACGGCGCACGAATTGGGCCAAGCCGGAGAGCAGGCCGCAGCAGCCTTCTTAATGCAGCAGGGCCTGGCAGTGCTGTACCGTGGCTACCGGCACGGCCGGGCCGAAGTGGATCTGATTGCTCGACGCGGGCAGGAGCTGCTGCTATTCGTAGAAGTAAAGGCCCGCTCTTCCAGCCAGTTCGGCTATCCTGAAACCTTCGTTTCGGAGCGTAAAAAGCAGCTTTTCCGATTGGCCGCCGAGCAGGTACAGCTAGACCTAGATTGGTCCGGCGACATCCGGTTCGATATTCTAGCCGTGACGCCGGTAGCCGATGGTTTCCGGGTGGAGCAGTTCGAGGATGCGTTTTACTGAGTCAGTATTTAGTAGTGAGTATTTGGTAGTGAGACAGGTAGAGACAGATAAACAGTGAATTGCTCTCTATCTGAAAGCCTATTACCTATGACCTGTCACTTACGACCTGCTACCTAATTGCGGCTGCCGGGGCGTTTGGTACCGGGCCGGTCCGTTACGGCGTCGCGACGGTCGAACTTGTCTTTCTCGTACACGAGCACCCCGTTGCGGTTGTACTCTTTTATGAGAACCGGCTCGGTTACTTCTGGGTCGTAGCCCGATTCGCCGTACTCGTATACATAGTGGCGGCGGTTGCGAAAACCCCAGTATTTGGTCCACTCGCTCACTTTTTTGCCGTTCTCAAAGGTTCCGTCCCAGTCGCGCTGGCCGTTTTCGTAGTAGCGAGCGTAGTCGCCTTCGAGTTTGCCGTTGATGTAAGGCACCACTTCTTTCACGTGCTTGCGTTCCGTGTCGTAGTACGTAACGTTGGCGTCGCGCGGGAAGCCCATTTCGTAGTGGACCTTGTTGACCAGCACGTTGTCTTGCGTGAGTTTTTCCCAGCGCAAGTGTTTGGTGCCGAGCGCGAAGTAGCCAGTCTCAATCACCTTGCCGCCCTGCATTTTCTTGTAGGGTCCGTGCAGCACTTTGTCGGTGCCAGGGTTTAGCTCGGCGTTGGCGCGGAAGATTTTACGCTTCTTGGGGTTCAGATAGTAGACTGCCGTGGCATAAGCGTTGGGCTGTTGGAACGTTTTGAGATAGTAGAATATTTCTATTACCTGCTTTTTGCCCTTGGGTCCCGACTTGGCGTAGCCCTTCTTAATTCGCTCGCCCAGGAAGAGGTTTTTCTTTTTCTTCTTGGCCTGGCGTTGCGCTAGTTTTTCCTTGTCTTTGGCAGCTTTCTCTTGCTCTTTGGTCAGACCCAGCTTTTTGGCTTCCAACGAAGGCGCTTTGGTCGTATCCCGGCTCGTGGTGAGCGTGTCGGCTACCAGTGCCGTCCCGGTCGAATCGGGGCGGCTGTTAAAGGAAACTGTTTTCTTGGAACAGGCCCCAATGGTGCCCAGCAGGAGCAGCAACAGGAGAATATGCGGACGGAGAAAGCGCATTGGCAGGAATACAGGCAGTTTTCGCAGCATCGAACGTAAAGATAGCGGGATTTGGTGCCCAGAGGGAAGCAATACAGTAGCCAGCTGAGTGCATAAAGATGGCAAATGCCCACCGCTCAGCCGTTATTAACTCACTTAGCCCCACTTTAAAACGCGAAACCCTGACGGCTACAGCCATCAGGGTTTGCGGGACATCGTTCTAGGGCTTACTCAAAATTATTCGGCAACCAGCAAATCAGCACTGCGCTTTACGAAGGCAGTCAGGGCCTCGCCTTTCAGCATGTTCTGGGCCAGCAAAGCCAGGTCGTAGGCTTGACGGGCCAGTTTCTGGCCGGCATCCGCGTCGGCTTGCAGCACGCGCTGTGCCACTGGGTGGTTGGCGTTGATGCTGACCGTGTACGAGTCGGGGAGGCTGCCAAACATGGCCATGCCGCCGCCACCGCCAGCGCGCTGCATATCCTTCATGCGACGCATAAATTCGGGCAGCGTGATAATAACCGGGGCATCCTGCGGCGAAAGGGCTTCCACCTGCACGTGCATTTGCTCGTTGCTGATGGCTTGCTTGAACACCTCTTGCAGCTTGGTCTTATCGTCGTCGCTGAGTACGCTCTCGGTGCTTTCCTCCTTCTCGATTAGCTTGCCTATGGTGTCGGCATCAACGCGCTTGAAGGTGGTTTTTTCCAGCTTCTGCTCCAGCTGACCGATGAAGTGCGAATCGAGCGGGCCGTTCAAGTCCAGCACGTCGTAGCCCCGGTCCTGGGCGGCCTGCACGAAAGCGTGCTGGGCCTCAGCGTCGGTGGTGTAGAGCACCACGGTTTGCTCGCTCTTGTCTTTCTGGTTGGCCTGCACGAACTCCTGGTACTCGGTCAGGGTGAAGACCTTGCCCACTACGTTGCGTACCAGCGCGAAGTCCTTGGCCTTGTCGTAGAACTTTTCATCCGACAACATGCCATACTTCACGAACAAGCCGATATCCGACCATTTTTCCTCGAAGCCGGTGCGGTCTTTCCGGTAAAGCTCGGCCAGTTTGTCGGCTACTTTCTTGGTGATGTAGGTGTTGATTTTGCGCACATTGGCATCAGCCTGCAAGAAGCTGCGCGACACGTTGAGCGGAATGTCGGGCGAGTCGATGACGCCGTGCAGCAGCATGAGGAACTCCGGCACTACGTCCTTCACTTCGTCGGTGATAAACACCTGACGCGAATAGAGCTGGATCTTGTTGCGCTGGAACTGCAACTCGTCCTTCACCTTCGGGAAGTAGAGAATGCCGGTCAGGTTAAATGGATAGTCGACGTTGAGATGAATCCAGAACAGCGGGGGCTCCGAAAACGGATACAGTTCCTGGTAGAAGTTGGTGTAGTCCTCGTCGGTCAGTTCGGCGGGCTGCTTGGTCCAGATGGGCGCCGTTTGGTTGATGACCTTGTCTTCGAACTCAATTTCGATGGGCAGGAACTTGCAGTACTTGGTGAGGATGCCCCGCAAGCGGGCTGCTTCCAGAAACTCGTCGGAGTCTTCGGCTACGTGCAGCACTACGTCGGTGCCGCGCTCAGCCTTGTCGGTGGTTTCGAGGCTGAACTCGGTGCTACCGTCGCAAGTCCAGTGGGCGGCTTCGGTATCGTCTTTGTAGCTGCGGGAGAAGATTTCCACCTGCTTCGCCACCATGAAAGCCGAATAGAAGCCCAAACCAAACTGCCCGATTATCTGGTCTTTGGCGGCGGCATCTTTCTCCTTGTACTTCTCCACAAACTCGGTGGCGCCGGAGAAGGCAATCTGGTTGATGTACTTCTTGATTTCCTCGGCCGTCATGCCAAGGCCACGATCGGAGATGGTGATGGTGCGCGCCTCTTTATCGACGCTTACCTTCACCTTTAGCTCCCCCAGCTCGCCTTTGTACTCGCCTAGCTGCGCCAGGCTTTTCAGCTTCTGCGTGGCATCCACGGCATTGCTGACCAACTCACGCAGGAAAATCTCGTGGTCGGAGTACAGGAATTTCTTGATGATGGGGAAGATATTCTCGGTATGAATCGAGATGCTGCCGGTTTCTTGCATAGCGCGTTAGCAGTGAGAGTGAACAGTAAAAAGCCGGACGATTTGCCACCTCCACAAAGGCAGACATCGTCCGGCGGCTCGACTCAAAACTTATTCCAGCTCTTGGCCGCTGTCAAACTGACAGCAACCGCGCTGCTTTCAAGCACGATTCAGTGATTCAACCAAGCCATAAACTGGTTGGTTTGGCTGCTGAAGTTGCGGCCCAACCATTCTTTCTCCAAGTGTCCAACCTGCGTGGAATTTCGCATCAGCCAATCAAGAGCGGAGGGAGCATCGGAGAAGAATTGCGCCTTGGCGTTGAAATACGGTTGAGCCGCCTGCACGAAATTTTCTACTACCAATTGGTTGTGGAGGCTGCCGGGCAGAATGAAAGCCAGTCTTTCCAGTTCGAGGCAACGCGCCCGGGGCAACCACACCTCACTCAGCCACGCTTGCTCATCATGGCCTAAGAGAGGCATACTTCGTACATCGGCCAGCATGTGCGTAATGTCGTGCCGCACACTATAGGTCAGCAATTCGTCGAAAGCTTGCTGAAAAAAGGACAGGCTCAGGGCACCGCGCCACTCCCAGCGGAGTAGGCTCATGGTGGGCTGAAGCTGTAGGCAGAGGGAATTTAGAGTATAGAGCATGAAAACCTAAGGCCCCAGCAAAATGAGGAGCTTTAGGTGATACGAATATAGAGTCGGGTTATGGGGTAACAGGGCCTTTTCGGTCGCTCCGTAGTTTGCAGCGATGAACACGTTCGGCAGAACGTCAGACAGTTAGGCAGCTACCGTCCAGCTTATGTATTCGGGCCGCAGCCGCGGTATGGGCCTTACCGCAGACGGCGCCGAAGCGTTCAGCTCGGCCTGCTGCGCCACCCGAAAGATAGTAGCGGGCCGACGGTAGCCAAACTGCTTGATCCGGTAATCGAAGGAGCCACTCTTCATACGAACAATGCGTCGGCAGTACCTGTGTTGGAGCGTTTGAGAGTAGGCCGAAGCACTGCCGCAACGCGGCGTAGCAAACGGGAAGTCAGCGTTTTCATAGGTGAGTAGTAGGCGTCAAAAACCACTGCAAAGGTCTGCCTAGCATATGTCCTAGGCATTGCCGCGTAGTTATGCTTTCGTTATTAGGTAGAAGCTTCAAGGATATGATTTTGGGTTTTGGACACCCATTTTGAATTTTCGTGTACATTTGCCTCGTTCGACACATTGTTGCAAATGCAAACTCTTCGGTCCCGGCTGGCTCTCTTGCTGCTGCTCTGCTTTACGCGGGTGCTGCTGCCAGAGGCGTGGGTACTGAGTTTGCACGCGCACCAGCACACCACGGAGGAGCCCACGCAGGAAGCAGGCGCCTTCAAGGGTAAAGCGTTACTGAGCGTAAAGCACCAGCACTGCGCCGTCGACCATTTCTACGATGTGCCCTTCCAGCCAGCACCGCCGCTGGAATTGCCAGCCCTCGTAGCCGTTTACCAGGCGTCGACGGCGACGCCCGAAGTTTCCGTGTGGCTGTCGGCCACGCGCCCCACGGCCGACCTGCGCGGCCCACCCTACCGGAGCTAAGCCTTTTCGTGGCCGCCCGTAGCGGCTCTGGCGTTGCCTGCCAGAGCTAGCACCCTGCGTTAGCAGGAATGCTTCCCTCCTACCCTGTTACTGTTGGGGCGAGGCAAGTATGGCGGCTGGTTTAGTCTCCACCGGCTAGTTATATTTTCCTATGTCTTTCCGTGTTCCGGGTGCTCCGGGAGCGGCGTGGCGTTGGCTGTGGCTTTGGGCTCTATTCGGGCTGGCTCTGCCAACGTGGGCGCAACCGGCTTGCTCGCTTACTCTTAGCGGGCGCGTGGCCGACCATGAGTCACGGGCCTTCTTGCCCGGCGCGACGGTGCTCGTGCTGGAAACCCAGCAAGCCACCCAAACCGACGTCGACGGCCATTACCACCTGCAATTGTGCGCCGGTACTTACCGTGTGCAGGTCAGTTTCGTGGGCTACGCTCCCGAAACCACCGAGCTGCGCCTGACGGGCTCGGCAGTGCGCGACTTCCGGCTGCACCCCGACGCGGTGCTGCTGCGCGGAGCCGTGATACGAGGCGAGCGAGTAGCGGCGCCTACCACGCAAACGACGGCCGTACTGAGCGGGCAGGAATTGCAGCGGACCCGTGGCCAGGCATTAGGGGAGGCGCTACAGCGCGTTAGCGGCGTAACGGCCATTCAAACCGGGCCGGGCATTTTCAAGCCCATGATTCATGGGCTGCATTCCAACCGCGTGACCATCCTCAACAATGGGGTGCGGCAGGAAGGGCAGCAGTGGGGCGTGGAACACGGGCCGGAAATAGACCCTTTCATTGCCTCCCGCCTAACGGTGGTGAAAGGCGCGGCCAGCGTACGGTATGGCTCCGACGCCATTGGGGGCGTGGTGCTGGTAGAGCCCAAGCCGCTGCGAGATTCGGCGGGTGTTGGCGGGGAGCTGAATGTGGTGGGTATGAGCAACAACGGGCTCGGCGCTACTTCGGGCACGCTGGAGGGCAACCTGCGGAAGCTACCCGCATTGAGCTGGCGGGCGCAGGGCACGTTTCGGAAGGCGGGAACTATGCGGGCACCGGGCTACTACCTGAAAAACTCCGGGTTTGAGGAGCACAACTTTTCTGGGGCGCTAGGCTGGCATAAGGACACGTACGGCCTCGACGTCTTTTACAGCCAATTCAACACTCGAATCGGCATTCTGCCCGCGGCCCACGCCGGCAACCAAGCCGACTTGCTGCTGGCGGTGGGCCGGGAGCGGCCTTTAGAAACCACTGGGTTCAGCTACGACATCGACCGGGCCTATCAGCAGGTGCGCCACGACGTGGGCAAGCTCACGGCCTTCGTGCGCACCGGCAACGCGGGTCGCCTGCAACTGACCGTGGCGCAGCAGGTGGACTACCGCGACGAGTACGACAAATTTCGCCCCCGCAACGACAACCGAGCCTCGCTCAACAAGCCGGAGCTGAGCTATACCAACCGCACCAGCACCGGCGAGCTGCTGTGGGAGCACGCGCCGTGGCACCATTTCACGGGCAGTATTGGCCTGGCGGGCACCTACCAAGCCAACCGCTACGCCGATGGCAGCCGGCAGTTCATTCCGTTCTACACCAATCAAGTAGGCGGGATCTTCCTCATTGAAAAATGGCAACAGGGCCGCTGGCTGCTGGAAGCCGGGCTGCGCCTGGACCGCCGCGACCTGGCCGTGCGCCGCGCCGACCGGGACACGACCGGCGCGTTTTTCGTGGAGCGAATCCGCTTCCAATACACCACGCCTGCCGCTTCGCTAGGGGCTACCTACGACCCATCGGCCCACCTGACGCTCAGCCTGAACGGTGGCCTAACGCGCCGGGCACCGGCCGCCAATGAGCGATACAGCGACGGCGTGCACAATGGCATGTACGAACTGGGCAACGACCTTGTGCCCGGCAACTCGCCTCTCACCCCCGAAACGGCCCTGAACCTGGGACTGACGGCAACCTGGCACAATAACCCACGGCTCAATGGCGAGCTGACCGTGTATCAGAACCGCATCACCGGCTTTATCTACCAAGTGCCCTTGCTGCCGCTGGTGCAGACCATTCGTGGCAGCCACATCAGCTGGCAGTTTCTACAAACCGATGCTACTTTCCGGGGCCTCGACCTGAGCGGTTCCTACCAACTGGCTCCGCGCTGGCTGCTAGGCCTGAAAGGCTCTGTAGTGCGCACCCGCGACACTCGCGCCGACGAGTGGCAGATTCTGATGCCGGCCGACCGAGCCGAAGCGTCTGTCCGCCACGACTGGCCCGTTACGGGGGCCACCAGCCGTTTCGCCGGGGTTTATACCCAGCTGAGCGGCGTGGTTGTAGCCCGCCAAACCCGCGTGCCCGATAACTACGAGGCCCGCGACTTACTGGCGCCGCCAGCTGGCTACGGCTTGCTGAATCTGGAGTTAGGCGGCACGGTGCGCTGGGGGCGGCAGCCGCTGGACGTAAGCCTGGTGGGCACTAATCTGCTCAACCAGCGCTACCGCGACTACCTCAACCGCTACCGCTACTTCACCGACGAAATGGGCCGCAACGTGACGTTGCGTCTCACCCAAAAATTTTGATCCTGCACTCATTTCAACATTTGACCATGAAGCTTGCAATTAACTACTCCACGCTTTTCCACTCTTTCCTAGCCGTTCTGTTCAGCGGCGTCCTCATTTCCTGCGACAAGGACCAGGACGAACCCAGCAAGCCGGAAACAGAAAGCGCGTTTGCCCGACTGCTCATTACGGACAAGACCAACAATACGGTCACGCTGCTGAACCCCGCTAAAAACGAGCAGACCGCTTTTCAAGCCACGCATGGTGGCAGTGCCGTGTACCCTTCGGCCACGGGCCGCTGGGCCGCGGTGGTGAGTTCAACCAACAGTCTGGTAGAATTCTTCGATACCGGCATTGAAGGCCACGGCGACCATGTACACATCAAGGGAACACCCAAGTGGGGGCTTACCAAGGCTACAGCGCCTACGCCCTCGCACGTGCATGCCTCGCACAACAAGCTGAGCATTTTCCACGATGGTAATGCTTCCATCAGCTACGTGGAAGAAGGCGAACTGCACCGCGTGGCGGCCCCTAACAACGTTGTGACGGGCGCTGCGCACCACGGAGCCATGATCTTGTTCGACAACGGCAGCTACGCCGTAACGCACAAGAATAATACGGTATCGGGCTCCCTGCCGGAGCAGGTGAAGATTGTGAATGCCCAAGGCGCCGTGGTAGCCGCCCCAAGTGTGTCTACGCAAGGCATCCACGGCGACGCCGGCGACGGGCAGCAGGCCTTGTTTGGCTCGGCCAGTGGCGTGCTGGTGGTGAAGCAAACCGGCGAGCAGCGCCTCATTCCCTACCCCGCCGGTTCTGGTAGCAACTGGCTCTCAACCATCTATTACGCCCCAAAAGCTCGTGCCTTTTTCGGCTCTCGCAACAACTACGGCGTGTTTCGCATCGATGTGGCCGCCAATACTATGACCCAACTCGGTACCGCTACTAAGCTGACGCGCGTGGCGCTGGACCAGGAAGGCGAGAACCTATTGGTGCTCGAAGAAGACGGTACGCTGACTGTATTCGACGCGGCCACGGGTGCGCGCAAAGCCAGCCGCTCGCTCAGCGGCCTACTCGACACACCAGCCGCCACGCCCTACCTGGCAGCCAGCCGCCGCTACGTGTACGTGACCAACGCGCCCCAGGGTAAGGTGCACATGCTGAACAAGAACGATCTGACCGACAAAGAAACCTTCACGGTGGCGGGCGCTCCGCTACGGCTGGCCTTCATTGGCGCCGATGCCGACAAAGAAGAGGAAGACTAAGCTCTTCTGCCGCTGCTAGTCCTTGTCGGTGCTTTTCCTCAACCTGACTAAGCCAAACCAAATTTTCCACTTACTCCTTTCCTTTTATCATGAAAAACACCCTGCTCATCAAATCCTTGCTGGCCCTGTTAGTGGCCGCTCCGCTGTTCAGCGCTTGCAGCAACGACGATGACGACCCCAAACCCGACGAAGACAACGAGCAAATCACGACCGTGACGTACACGCTCACGCCAAGCAGCGGCGGCACCCCGGTTTCCATCATTTATAAAGACCTGGACGGCGACGGGGGCGCAGCTCCCACTTTTACGCCAGCCACGCTGAACCTGGCTGCTAACACCACCTACACAGGCCGCCTAACCTTGCGCGACGAGACGAAAACGCCAGCAGAGGACATTTCCAACGAAATCAGAAATGAGGCGAATGACCACCTGTTCGTCTTCACTCCTAGCCCCACGCTGAACCTTACCATCACGCGGACCGACAAAGACTCCCGTAACCTGGAGCTGGGCCTCGAAACACGCGTCGTAACAACGAATCCAAGCGTGACCAACGACATCAAAACAATAAGGGTAACGCTACGCCATCAGCCGGGCACCAAAGACGGCACCCCTACCCCCGGCGACACCGACGTGGAAGTGAATTTCCCAACTGAGGTGAGGTGAGGAGTGACAGGTGCAGAGGCGACTGGTCACAGGTGAGAGGAAATGAGAGAGAAAAGCCGCAATGATTGGTTGCGGCGCGGCCAACGCAAAAAGCTTCCGCTCCATACTTTGTCACCTCCTCACCTGTCACGTGTTACCTGTCACCTATTCACCTTCTCACCCAATCACCCAAAATATTGCGGGGCTGGCTGCAAACGGCTCCGCGCCAGCTTCTCCTGGTTTGGTTTTGGAGAATTTCAAGGAAAGCACCGGCCTGTGGCTGGTGCCTTCCTTTTTTCGGGAAGTGCATCTTGCCCGTTCATTCCCCGTTCATTGGCACGCATTTATTTTACGTCATGCTTCGTCTTTTGCTTACTGCCATCCTACTCTTGGGCATGAGTAGTATACATGCCCAAACGCCCCCGCCCTCGCCGGTGCGCGCTGCCGCTGCTCCCGTAACGGGCCGCGTAACCGATGCCGCTTCTGGCGAGGCACTGCCGGGCGCCACCGTGTACTTCTCCGACCTCCGCCAAGCCACGGCTACCGATGCCAACGGCAATTTTCGGTTCGCCAACTTGCCGCGCGGCAAGTTTCTGGTGCAGGTGCGCTTTATAGGCTATACCACGCTGGTGCGCACCGTAGATACGGGCAGCGGCCAACCGCTGGCAATGGTCCTCACACCCACCGAAACCGAAATTGGGCAGGTAGTGGTAACAGGCGTATCGGCTAGCACGGAGATGCGCCGCTCGCCCATTCCGACGAGCGTGGTAGACCAGACGCGCCTGCGCCAAACTTCGGCCACCAATGCTGTGGATGCCATTGCGCACACGCCCGGCCTCAACCAGATTACCACCGGCCCGGCCATCAGCAAGCCCATTATTCGGGGGCTGGGTGCCAACCGTGTTATCACCCTCAACAACGGCGCCAAGCAGGAAGGCCAGCAGTGGGGCGACGAGCACGGCATCGAAATCGACGAGTTCAGCATCGACCGGGCCGAAATCATTAAGGGCCCCGGCTCCTTGCTTTACGGCTCCGATGGGCTGGCTGGCGTCATCAATTTTCTGGCGCCCGACCCCGTGGAAGATGGCCGGATTGTGGGCGCGGTGGCATCCAACTACCAAACCAACAACCACCAGCAAGGCTATTCGCTGTGGAACGCGGGCAACTTAAATGGCTTCAACTGGCAGGCGCGCGTGTCGGGGAAGGTGGCCGGCAACTACCGCAACCGCTACGATGGCCGCGTGTACAACTCCGGATTTCGGGAGCTGGACGGCAGCGGCTACGTGGGCCTCAATAAGAGCTGGGGCTTTTCTCATCTCACCGTCAGCAGTTTCAACCAGCAGCTCGGCTTGATTGAGGGCGAGCGGGACTCGCTCACGGGCCGCTTCGTGAAGCCAGCTTTGTCTATCAGTAACGGCTTGGGTGAGCAGCTTGTCACCGATGAAGACCTGCGCGGCTACGACTTGGCCGTGCCGCAGCAGCAGATCAATCACCTGCGCATTGGCACCGACAACAACTTTATTCTGGGCCAGCACCGCCTCACGCTGAACGTGGGCTGGCAGCAGAACATGCGCCGCGAGTTCGGCAACCCCTTCGACGCCGACGAAACCTCGCTCTTCTTCCAGCTGCGCACCGTAGATTACGCCGTACGCTGGTTTCTGCCCGAAATGGCTGGCTGGAACACCACGCTGGGCGTGAGCGGGATGCAGCAGCAAAACCGCAACAAGGGCGTTGAATTCCTGATTCCGGCTTACTCGCTGCTCGATGGCGGCGTATTTGGCGTCACGAAGAAAAGCTTCGGCAAGCTGGACCTGAGCGGCGGGCTGCGCTACGATTTGCGCCACATTGAAGCCGATGCGCTGTACCTGAACGAAGAAGACCAGCCCGTACCGAACAACCAGGGGGAAGTCAAATTTCCGGGGTTCGAAAGCACGTTTCGGAACGTGAGCGGCAGCGTAGGTGGGGCATACAACCTGAGCGAGAAGTGGCTGCTGAAGGCCAACGTGGCGCGTGGATTCCGAGCCCCCAACATTGCCGAGCTGGGCTCCAACGGCAAGCACGAAGGCACGGTGCGCTACGAAATCGGGGAGCCGGACCTGAAGGCTGAAACCAGCTTGCAGCTCGATGGCGGCCTAAGCTTCACCTCCGAGCACGTGAGCCTCTCGGCCGACGTATTCCGCAACCAAATCAGCAACTACATCTTCCCGCGCAGCCTCGCCACGCCCGCCGGCACCGATTCACTTTCCGAGGAAGGCGACCGGGTGTTCCGCTACGGCCAGGGCGACGCCCGCCTCGCCGGTGGCGAAATCAGCCTCGACCTGCACCCCCACCCGCTCGACTGGCTGCACTTCGAAAACTCTTTCTCGATGGTGCGGGCCATCGAATTCGACCAGCCGGCCGGCCAGCGCAATCTGCCCTTTATCCCCGCCGACCGGCTACAGTCGGAGCTGCGGGTGAACTTGCGGCAGCTGGGAACTTCGCGCTTGCACAACTTCTACGCCCGCGGCACGGTGGAGCACAACTTCGCCCAGAACCGCATTTTCTCTGCCTTCGACACCGAAACCAGCACGCCCGGCTACACGCTCGTCAACCTCGGCCTGGGTTCCGACTTGACGAACAGTAAAAACGCAACCCTGTTTTCACTCTATTTAACTCTAAACAATGTGTTTGACGTGGCGTATCAAAACCACCTGAGCCGCCTCAAGTATACCGCCGTAAACTACGCCACCGGCCGCACCGGCGTCTACAACATGGGCCGCAACCTAAGTGTGAAATTGATTGTCCCACTTTCCTTTAAATGAATAAAGAATTGAGAATGAGGAATTATTATGAGTGGTTTCCCTATTCTTTGAATGCGGGTTCTGTTCATTGCTGAAGACCTTTCACTCTCGTTCTGCCCTGCGCATTCTCAACTCTTCATTCCTAATTCCTCATTGGCAATGTCTCACGACCATGCGCACCACCATCACCACGGCCCGCCGGCTGATGGTCATTTTGGACGGGCGTTTGGCTGGGGCATTGCGCTGAACCTGCTGTTCGTAGCGGGCGAAGTGGCAGGCGGGCTGTGGGCCAATTCCTCGGCACTGCTTTCCGATGCGGGGCATAATTTGAGTGATGTGCTGAGTCTGGCCTTGGCTTGGGGCGCGGCATTGCTGGCGCGGCGGCGGGCTACGGAGCGTTACACTTACGGCTACAAAGGCGCCACTATTCAAGCAGCATTACTGAACGCGGCGCTGCTGTATCTGGCGCTGGGCTTCATTCTCTGGGACACCATCGACCATCTGCGCCACCCGGCCCCCGTCAATGGCCCCGTGGTAATGGCGCTGGCCGGCCTCGGCATCCTTGTGAATGGCTTTACGGCCTGGCTGTTTCGGCGCGGGCAGAAGGGCGACTTGAACGTGCGCGGCGCCTACCTGCACATGCTGACCGATGCGCTGGTGTCGGTGGGCGTGGTGGTGGGCGGCGCGCTGGTATACTACACCGGCTGGCAGTGGCTCGATCCGGTCATTGGTTTCGCTATTCTGATGGTGGTGGCCGTGGGCTCCTGGGGCTTGCTGCGCGAAACGGTGCAGCTCAGCCTGCAAGCCGCGCCAGAAAGCATTGATGTCAGCGCTGTGCGGCAGTTTCTATTGGCCCGCCCCGGCGTCACGCAGGTCCACGACCTGCACGTGTGGCCCCTCAGCACCCGCGATACGGCCCTTACCGCCCACCTCGTCAGGCCCGGCCTGCTCGGCGACAATACCTTCCTACAAACTCTCCAGCACGACTTAGAACACCAATTTGGCATCGGCCACTGCACCATTCAGGTAGAAAACGACACGCCCGTAATGGGCGCCCACGGGTGCTGCGACCAAGCACAGGTAGCTTAGGCTGCCGCTTGAATTGAGAGCGAGTAGATAGATGCTGATTGGAGAGTAAGAGTATTCCGGGTGCTGTGTCGCACAAGCTGTAGCTTCTGCTACATTAGTGGCTCACCATTCTGCTCCTCATGTTCGCCTCTACTTCCCCTCCCAAAACCACTGGTTTGTTCAGCGCCATCGTCGTTGTGGCGGCGCTGGGCTATTTCGTCGATATCTACGACCTGATTCTGTTCAGCATCGTGCGAGTGGACAGCCTGAACACGCTCGGCATCACGGCCAAAGATGCCGTAACCAATGAAGGTCTCTACCTCATCAATATGCAGATGGGCGGCATGCTGCTCGGCGGCATCCTGTGGGGCATTCTGGGCGATAAGCGGGGTCGGCTCTCGGTGCTGTTCGGCTCGATTCTACTGTATTCGCTGGCTAACATTGCGAATGGCTTCGTGCAAACCGTGGAGCAGTATGCCTGGCTGCGGCTGGTGGCAGGCATTGGCCTTGCTGGCGAGCTGGGCGCGGGCATCACGCTGGTTTCGGAAACGCTACCCAAAGAAAAGCGCGGCTATGGCACCATGATAGTGGCCACCGTAGGCGTATCGGGGGCCATGCTGGCGTATTGGGTAGGCGAGGCGCTGGGCTGGCGCAACGCCTATTTCGTGGGTGGCGGCCTGGGCCTGGCCTTGCTAGCGTTGCGCGTGGGCGTGTACGAGTCGGGGATGTTCGAGCAAACCAAGAAGAGCGACGTGCAGCGCGGCAACTTTCTGGCGCTGTTCACTGATACCGCGCGGCTGGCTCGCTACGCCAAGTGTCTGCTCATTGGCGTGCCGCTGTGGTTCGTGGTGGGTATCCTTATCACGCTGGCCCCCGAGTTTGGTGCCGAGCTTGGTATTACGGGGCCGGTTACGGCTGGTCTGGGTGTGTTCTGGTGCTATTTCGGGCTGGTGTTCGGCGACTTCGCCAGCGGCACCCTGAGCCAACTGCTGCGCAGCCGCAACCGCGCCTTGCAAGTATTTCTAATTTTCTGCGGCGTGATGGTGGCCGTGTATCTGTTTGCGGTGCGCGGGGCCACGCCCACTGTTTTCTACGTGGTGTGCTTCGTGTTGGGCATTTCGGTGGGTTTCTGGGCATTGTTCGTGACGGTAGCGGCCGAGCAGTTTGGCACCAACCTGCGGGCCACGGTAGCCACCACGGCGCCCAACTTCGCGCGCGGCTCGGTGGTGCTATTGGTGCCGCTGTTTAAAGCTATGCGCGAGCCACTGGGCATTATTGGCAGCGCGGCGGTACTCGGCGCAGTGTCGCTGCTGATTGCTTTTTGGGCCGTAAGCCGTCTGCCGGAAAGCTTCGGCAAAGACCTCGATTACGTGGAATCATAACTCGTAAAAACGAACTCTGCCTCCACTGAGCCGTACCAGAGAGTGAACCTATTCTGTTTCACGTATGAAAAAGACCCTCGCTATAGCATGCTGCGCCTTCTTCGCGCTTAGCACCACGCACGTCCGGGCCCAGACCACCGACTCCACCCAAATTCGCCTCCAACAGCAGCAACAACGCGCCACAGAGGCGCAAGCAGCCCTGGATGCGCAGAAGGAGCAGTCGAAAGCCAACCGTAATGCTGTAAAAGAGAGTAAGGCCCAGGTGAAAGCCCAGGAACAGCAAATGGACGAGCAAAAGCGCCAGCTCAAAGAGCAGCAAACGGCCGCCAAAGAAGCTCGCCGTCAGCAGAAAGAAGCCCAAAGCATAGCGCGTGAAGAAAAGCGCAAAGCCAAGGCTGCTAAAAAGGCTGCCAAAGCAGGCTAACCACGCCTTCGACGCCAATTTTAACGTACACCCTTTTCAAAACTCCAGTCTTTGGCTGGAGTTTTTTACTGTTTTGCCCTCTCCCCTTCCCACTGCTCATGGCCAATCAACCAACCAAAAACACCCTTCGGTTCTATCCGCTGCATCATTTCGTGCTGCTACCGTTGGCCCTCCTTTTGTTGCTTTATAGCATCCGTCGTTACGTATCTGTGGCTGGCGACGACTCCGAAATTTCGCGTCTGTGGTTCACGGTGATGTTGCTGGCGGTGGTAGTGTTCGGCGGGCTTGTGATGCTGCGCCAGCACTATGCTTTGCGGCTACAAGACCGAATCATCCGGTTGGAAGTGCGGCAGCGTTATTTCGAAATAACTGGCCAAAGCCTGCGCCCGCTCGAAAACCAACTACACCTGAGTCAGATCATAGCCCTACGCCTTGCCGGCGATGCTGAGCTGCCCGAACTCGTGCAGGCGGCCATCCAGGAAAAACTCAGCTCCAAAGATATTCAGGCTCGTATCCGCAGCTTCGAATTCGACTCTATGCGGGTGTGACGATACGCTCCCGAAGCTCAGGCGTTGAAGGAGCTGGATTTTTTGGTCGATTTTTGTGTTGTTGTATTCTGTTGCTTCTGCTCCGGCAGCTTTTCTGGTGGTCCGAGCTTCAGCGCCAGACTCCCAACTTCTCAAGACCTTACTTTTATGATTCTTTACAACGTCACGACCAGCCTGGACCCGGAAATTGCCGATGAATGGGTGACTTACATGCGCGACATTCACATGCCTGGCGTAATGGCTACCGGCTTTTTCTTGAAAACTCAGCTGTGTCGGCTGCTCAACGAGGAAGACGACGGTATCACATACGCCGCTCAATACTACTGTGTGAGTCTGGAACAGTTAGAGGAATACCAGCTTGTAGCCGCCCCTGCTCTGCGCCAGGAAATCGAAAAGCACTTCGGTGGACGTTACGCGTCTTTCCGCACCATGCTGGAAGTCGTGGACTAGTAACAGCTGCGTATCAACATTGCAGTAACGCTTTTAGCTCCGCCATTCTCGAAGAAGCAGACTGATTAAAGCAAATACCCACCATCGTTGAAGCAAAAAGGCTACCTCTTCCAGGTAGCCTTTTTGCTTTTACAGCATTTACAGCAGGCCGCTTTATAACTGAGAGAAGCAGAGCACCGACTTACAACAAATGCTAGCACGCTTTCTTGCTTTTATTCTGGTGTCCTAACTTGCGCGGCTTATGAAACGGCTTTGTCTACTTCTTGTGTCAGAAACATAGTTTTGCTCTCCATTTCTGAAGGTCTTTGCTATAGGAGAGCAACCCTAGACCGATGCTGCTCTCCCATACTCTTAATCATCTAAAATTCGAGAGCAAAACAAGCATAATCGCTCTGTACCCATTATTTAAGCGTCTTAAACACCTTAAGCCTTTGTCCGGGCGGAGCGAATTGCGGCGTGTTGGGAGTGCCTTGTTGAACTGTCCTGCCGAGCAAAGCTTCTCACACGCTCCTTTGCTTTGCTGCCGTTCAGAAAGCAATGTGCCAGATGCTTCCTGTAGTCAGCATGCCAGACGGGAGGAAATGTCCATGCACTTTTACCCTTTCACCACGGCTTCTATCGCGGGGTCGCAGGTGTAGGCGTGGAGTTGTTCGGCGGTGAGGTTGCCGTTGTGCCACTCGGGGTCGAGGTTGGCGCCTATCTTTTTGTAGAAGCCGATGGCGGGCTCATTCCACTCCAGCACTTGCCATTTCAACCGATTGGCGCCCGTGTGGCGAGCTTCCGCTACTACGGCATCGAAAAGCCGCTTGCCGAGGCCAGTGCCGCGGGCAGCTTCCGTTACTACCAGATCCTCCAGGTACAACATCCGGCCTTTCCAGGTGGAATAAGCAGTATAGTAAAGCGCGATGCCGATGATAGGTCCATCAGCCTCTTGCTCGGCCACGAAAAATTTGAAGATGGAATCTGGGCCAAAACCGTCGCGCTGCATGTCTGCCAGCGTGTTCGTGACTTCCTGCGGCGCCCGCTCATACTCGGCCAACTCCTGAATTAGAGCCAGCACCTGCGGCAAATCGGCCTCGCGGCCCCGACGAATGGTCATTGCCAATGAAGAATAAAGAGTGAGAATTTGTGTTGGGTGACGTGTGGCACGGACTTTAGTCCGTAGCCCTCATGCTCTCCTAGCTGGCACGGCTACGGACTAAAGTCCGTGCCACATGGGTTTATTGATTGGCAAGCTACTTTGGAATTCACTTCAATGAAGTAAAAGATTCCTACATCTGCCAAAAAAGAATGAGCAACGACCTAAAGTCATTGCTCATTCATCATTTCTGATATTTCCTACCGTTTACATTACGGGCTGCATCTTCTTGATGTCTTCCGTGGCGTTTACGGAGTTGATTTCGCGGGTAGCTGCGTTTTCAGGAGCTTTTTTACCACCAGTCGTGTCGGGAGCGGCCGGGATGGGAGGCAAGGCTTGGGTGACCACATCTTCATCCGTTTTGTACTCGGGGTTGCTGCACGAAGTAGCGGACAGCATCAGCGAACCGGCCAGCAGACCGAACAGGAGCGTTTTTTTCATATAAGAAAGCAAGAGACAGAGGCAATTACGGGAGTTGCGGCCGCGAAGATACGGGAAGTAGAGCTTTGTGCCTACTGGGTAGTGCTTAGTGCGTGGTGCCTAGTGCTTAGGTGAAACCGGCCACCCATTACTCACTACTTGAAATTCTATCTCCCACTTCCCAACAACTAAGCACTAGGCACCCTGCACTAAGCACTACTTATATGGATTTACGCCCATGCTCTGGTAAGCGAAGGACCAGATATCGGCCCACTCCTCGATTTGGAGCTTGGTGCTTTTGCCGGCGCCATGGCCCGCATTAACGTCCACCCGAATTAGCTGGGGCCTTGGGCCAGCGTCGGCAGCTTGCAGGGCGGCGGCAAACTTGAACGAGTGCGCCGGCACCACCCGGTCGTCGTGGTCGGCGGTGGTAATCATAGTAGCCGGGTAGCTGGTGCCGGGCTTCAGGTTGTGCAGGGGTGAGAATTTGTAGAGGTTGAAGAATTGCTCCTTGTTGTCGGAGGTGCCGTATTCGGGGGCCCAGTTCCAGCCGATGGTGAACTTCTGGTAGCGCAGCATGTCCATTACGCCTACGGCTGGGAAAGCCACGCCGCAGAGGTCGGGACGCTGCGTCATGGTGGCGCCCACGAGCAGGCCGCCGTTGGAGCCGCCCGCTATAGCCAGCTTTTCGGTGCTGGTGTAGCCTTGCACTTTCAGGTATTCGGCGGCCGCGATGAAGTCGTCGAATACGTTTTGTTTGTTGGGCGTCATGCCCGCTTTGTGCCAGGCTTCGCCGTACTCGCCGCCGCCGCGCAGGTTGGGAATGGCCAGCACGCCGCCGTTTTCCAGCCACAGCATACGCGCCACCGAGAAGCTCGGCGTGAGAGAAACGTCGAAGCCGCCGTAAGCATAGAGGTAGGTGGGGTTCTGCCCGTCCAGCTTCAGCCCTTTCTTGTGGGTGATGAACATGGGCACCTTCGTCCCGTCCTTGCTCTTGTAGAACACCTGCGTGGTCACGTAGTCGTTGGGCTGCACGTCTACTTTCGGCGCCCGGAATACGGTGCTGGTGTTGGTGGCGAGGTCGTACTTGTAGATGGTGGTGGGGTAGGTAAACGACGTGAAAGCGTAATACACCGTTTTAGAGTCGCGCCGGCCACCGAAGCCAGAGGCCGTGCCAATGGCCGGCAGCGCCACGTCGTGCTTGAACTCGCCCTTCTCCGTGTACACTTTGATGAGGCTGCTGGCATCTTTGAGGTAGGACGCCACGAGGTAGCCGCCCACGTGGTCGACGCCTTCCAGCTTCTGCTCGGTCTGCGGCAATACGTCCTTCCAGTTGGTTTCTTCGGGCTTTTTGGGGTCGATGAGCACCACGCGGTAGTTGGGAGCCTTGTAGTTGGTGAGCACCAGCAGTTGGCCGCCCACGTTGCCCACCACGGAGTTATTGTGCTCGTAGCTGCTGATGAGCGGCGTGAAGCTGTTGGCCTGCTTGGGGTCGGTGAGGTCGCGCACGGAAAGGCGGTTGCCGTCGGCCTTGCCATCGGTGAGATAGAGCACCAGGAACCGTTCGCCTTCGGTGGTGCCCGCCATGCGGAAACCCAGGGCCATTTTCGCGTCCTCGTACACCAACTTGTCGGTGCTTTGGGGCTTACCGAGCTGGTGGTAGTAGACTTTGTGGTACTCGTTTTTGCCAGAAAGCTGGTTTTCGCCGGCTTTGGGGGCATCGTAGCGGCTGTAGAAGAAACCGTCCTTGTACCAGGCCGCCCCCGACACTTTCACCCATTGCAGCTCATCGGTGGTGGGTTTGCGGGTTTTGAGGTCCAGCACCTTCATCTGCTGCCAATCGGAGCCGCCGCCGGAAGTGGCGTACGCCATGTAGCGGTGGTCGTTGGAGAAGTAGGTCCCGGCCAGGGCCGTGGTACCGTCGGCGGAGAACTTGTTAGGGTCGAGCAGCACTTCGGGCTGGCTTTCTTTGCCGGCGGGCTGCGCGTAGAGTACAGCTTGGTTTTGCAGGCCGTCGTTTTTGCTGAAGTACAGACGGTCGCCTTCCTGCTGGGGAATGCCGAACCGCTCGTAATTCCAAATTTTGGTGAGCCGCTCTCGGATTTGCGCCCGGAACGGAATCTTGTCCAGATAGCCGAAGGTGACCTTATTTTCGGCTTCCACCCAGGCTTTGGTGTCGGGTGAGTCGAGGTCTTCGAGCCAGCGGTACGGGTCGGCGACGGAAGTGCCGAAATAGTCGTCTTTGTGGTCGACTTTCTTGGTTTGGGGGTATTGCACGGGAGCAGAAGATGAAGGAACAGCGCCGCCCGCTACGACAGTAGCCGAAGCGGAAGCAGAGGAAACGCCCGACGGCACCGACCGGCACGAAGCCAGCGCAACCAGGGCTAGGACGGGAATAGAAAGTTTGTGCATCGTCATCAGTAGGGTGGAAAGCGCCGAAGATAAAGCACAGATCGGAACCGATCAGACGGGTTGTTTGATTCTTCCGGCCGTGGCACGGCCAGCTGTTCCGCCTTACGTGAGGCGAATTCTTGCGCGTTAGTGCAAGTGGCGCGGAACTGCCTACTCGCTTTGCTCATGCACAGAACAGATTTCCGCGCTACTTCATGCGGCCGATTTTCGGGATTACCTGAATCAGAAACCTTTTATTGTCGCCTTCGCGGCGGGTGGGGTAGCGGCCGGTACCGTAGAATCCGCTGCCCCCGATAATGAGCTCAATGCTTTTATCCTCGCTGAAATTGAGGCCGTTTTGCCGCCAAAAGTTCAGCAGATTCAGGGCGCGGCGGTAGCTGAGCTGGTAGGTCGTCTGCTCTTCGCGGGTGTTGCGGGGGTCGCCGGGCGGGTAGCGAGCGGCCATGCCTTCCACTATCACGAGGTAGCGCACAGGCTGGTCGGTTTTAATGCTTTTGAGCACCGAGCGGAGCGTGCGGCCGGCTTGCAGCAGAGCAGGTTTATAGGCTTCCTGAATTTCGTCGCGGCCGGCTTTGAACTGCACGGGCACCAGCAATTCGTGCCGCTCGTTGGCCGGGTCGTACTTGAAATAGCGGCCTTCGAGCTGCTGCAAGGAGCGGCGAATTTTGGTGATTTGCTCCAGCTCGGCGGCTTTCACTTTCAGCTCGCCATTGGCCCGCTTCAGCTCCCCTTCCCGGTCCTTGAACAACTTGAAACTATACACGAACAGCACCAGCATCACCACGAACAAAGACGTCATCAGGTCCACGTAGCTGGGCCAGAAGAAGTCGTTGGCTTGGCGGTTGTTGGAGGCGTTATTCATTGAAAGTAACTGTAGCGCGAAGCTCCCGCTTCGCGCATCGTTGAACGACAATCGTTGTGGCAGAGCAGCCGTCAGCAACGATACGCGAAGCTGGAGCTTCGCGCTACTCCCGTTCTGAATTTAGCAGCGCCGACCTTTACTGCGGCCGTACGCCGCCGAACAGCTTGTCCATGAATCGCTGAAAACGGTTTTTGGAAGTGGCTTTCACCAGCACCATGTTCAGGTTGGAAAGCTCCAACAGCAGCTTGGCTTGCACCTGCGAATCCAACTCTATTTTGCGCATTAGCTCGCGCTGAGTGGCGGTTACGTCGCGGCTGAGGGCGTCTTGCTGGGCGTTGAGATTCTGAAAAGGCTCCAACTGTTTCAGCAGCTTCTCGAAGACGTTATCGGCGTTGAGTTTTTCGAAGTACTGCTGCCACTTCTCGTAGGCCAACTGGGCCTGGCGCTCATTCTGGGCCTGGCGCTGGGTCATGATGTCGGCCAACGAAATCCCGGCCTGGTCGATGTGCTGCTCGGCGCGGTCTTTCAGGTTGCGTAGGTCTACCTGATGCTTCTGGAAGAAATCCAGCATGAGCTGCACCGAGTTGTTGTTGCCGCCGACGTACTCCCCCAGGTCGTTGATGCCTTTCTCGAAGCCGCGCAAACGATCCAAGATGCTGCTCACGCTCTGAGCCGAGTGGTAGCCGTTTTCCAGCATCTCGTTCAGCTTCTGCTGGTAGCCCGTAAACTGCCCAAACATCTCCGCCGACTCGCGCACCTTCTCGAACACCGCAATATTGGCCGCCGCCATCTTGTCGTAGCCGATGGTATCAAGTCGTTCCAGAAAGTCGCTCTGCACCCGGATGTTCTGCGTCACCTTCTCCATCAACGGATTGAACAACTCCACCTGCCCCACAAACTGCTGATTGAAGGCGTCCAGCACCGATTTTAGGTTGGTGAGGGAGCTGGCCATATCGGCGTGCAGTACCGGCAGCAGACGAGTTTGCAGGAAGGTGTAGTACTGATTCTGAAGCCGGTCGAGCTGCTGGCGGGCCTGGCGCAGCACGCCATTGCCGAGCAGCGTGAGCAGCAGCCCCACGAAGGAACCAGTCATGGCAATGAGCACGCCGGTCAGGAACGGCGTCAGCGCCTCATCGTCGGATACGCCGTTGCGGGCGATGCCCACGAGCCCTAGTATCACGCCTAGGAACGTGCCTAGCAGGCCCAGATACAGCGGCGTTGCTACATTGGCTTGCACCTCGTTGTCGAGCACTTCGCTCTGACGCTCCGAAATGTCTTTGAGGATGCCGAAGTCGGCCGCCGCGCCTTTGTTGTGGCGCAGGTAGTCGTTGGTATCGAGCAGAATGGCCTGAAACTCGGGGGAGGCGTTTTCGGCCTTGATGAGGCTGGAAGCGAAAGAATCGGGCGGCGCATCGGCGGCGTAATCGGGCAGGTCGCGGCCGTCGGGCAGCACAATGCGGTGCTCCACCCGCAGGGCTTCTCTAGGCGGATAAAGTTGGCTTAGGCGCAGCGCATTGGCCCGCGTCCGCAGAAACGTACGAATCTGCAAGCCCACCACCACCGCCACGACAGCAACTTCAAGAATGATTTCAAGCATACAGCTACGAAGCTAAGGCTATAATCTAGCTATTCGAACCGAATAGCAGCCTTTTGCTCGATCTGCCAAATGCTGCCCATCTTGCGCAACAACCCATCCTTCTCATTCACGATGCGCGACACGGAACTAGCGGGCTGCTGGTAAACGCAGGCTTCACGCAACGAATACTGCGCGCTCTGAATGGCGTAAGCGTGTACCTGCGGGTTCTGCGTGACCCGAAACGTAGCCGAATCGGGCTGCTGCGGGTTCAGACGAATCTCGTAGATGCTGTCGTGCTGCGGCTCGTCGGACAGGTCGTACTCGCTGAACGCGCCATTGACGGGTACCTTCACGTAGCGGACGTGGCTGATGGGCGCGGGCGTAGTATAGGGCTCCGGGGCCGGTAAGTGTACGGGCGGCAAGAGGCTTTCAAAATCATCGTGAGACGAAGCCACTTGTGACGTGGCGGGCGGCGTGGCAGTCACTTCAGGCTGCTGGACTGGGGCCGCGTACACGGTTGGCGCAACCGTAGCAGCTGGAGGCGCGGCGGGCGCGGGCTGCCGCAACTCTTGGCTCGGTGCCGGGGCGGCTGGCCGATTTATGAGCGGAGCGGCGGGAGCAATTGAGGCCACAGGAGCAGCCGGATCGGCAGCTTGCAACTGGCTCCGTAGCTTGTTTACCGCTTCCTCTACTCGCTGCTGCACCAACTTTTCCACTTCGCGTTGCTGGGCTGGTGTCAGCTGCTCAGAAGTAGCGACCGTGCCCGCAACGGGGCTACTCAAGGCAGCGGCTTTCACGGAGTCAATATCGGAGCGGTGCCGGCCCAAACGGTCGGCGAGGGCGCCAATGCTACGGCGCAGCAATACGTAGAGCACCAGGCTCAGCAGGGACAAGATGAGAGCTAGCGGCCCGAAGAACTTGTTCATTAGACTATCTCCCGCCCCAGTGCTGGTGGGCGTGGCAGGACCCGCGACGCCTGCTTCGGCCGGCCCAGCATCGGCGGGCGCATTGGCTGTCGCCTCGTCCAGAGGGACGGCAGTGTCGGTTGTTTCCTCCGCCGCTTCAGTGGTGCTCAGGTCGCCGATGGGAGTGCCGCTGGTTACGTAATTCTGGAGGGCGGTTTCGAGAGTGGCCAGGCGCTGCATCCGGCCCGCATCGGCGCGGCGCGCCGGAGAAGATTTCAGCCGGTTGATGATTTCGGTGGTCAGCTTTTGCAGGCGGGACGTATTCGTGCCCAAGCCTTTGTACATCGTGCCCCGGCCTTCCAACGGTTGGTAAAGCGCACTGTATACCAGTTGGCTATCTGCCTTGATGCTGGCTTCAAAAGCCTTTAGCGAGCTACCACATTGCAGTTGGTTCTTGAGATTGGAACGCCCGTTGTCGTCGTATACATAACGCACGGTGGCGCACCAGATTTGTACCTTTTGCTCGTCGAGCGTGGGCTGGCCAAGGGGCGTTTGAGCGTGGCTGCCCGCCGCCAGAAGCAGTAGGCCGGTGAGCAAAGAAGCGGCGCGGGGGAAAATGTGCATAGGGTTTGGCAGCGGGCTGGTGGGGGCTCGGCTAACGAAAACGTTTCATAGCCCAGGGTTTCAACCCTGGGCTACGTGTTGTCTACGCTTGCAGCTCCCGGCTCAAGTTGTACAAGGCTTGCTTCAGCGGCAGGAAGAACAGCGTTTCCGGCAGGGTTTCGTCGCTGGAGAGCTGGCGCTGGAACTGGTGCAGGCCCAGGCTCAGGCTGTCCTCGATTTCGCGTTGCAGAATGTCTTTCACGCGCTGACGGTCCACGTCGACGCCCACTTCGCGCAGGTAGGGAGCTACTTCGTCGCCTTCTAGGACTAGGGTCAAATACTGTCGTACGTTTTCGAGCACGGTGTCTTTCAGGCTGGCGTCTACCTGGTTCAGCTTGAGACGCTGCTGGTTGAGCTCGGTGCCTTCCAGGGCGCCGCTCAGCTTCACCGGCTTGATGTTGTCGTAGTCGGCGGTGTTGGTTTTCTCCTCGAACAGCACGCCGCCGTTGGTGGTGGCTTCCTTAGGATTATCGGCCAAGATGACGCGGAAGTTGTGGGGCGGCTCAGTGCCCGTAACAGCCTGGAAAATGGCTTTCGTGATTTTCTCGATGGATGCCAACGAGCTGCCGCCGGCCAGCAAGCGAAGATATCTGCTACCATTTCCACTGAAACATAAGTACCTAGGTGTCTTTATTTCAAGGTACTTAACAAGTTGAGCAAGATGATATATGATGGCTGTATAATGCAGATAAAAAAGTATTCTCACTCTCCTGCTCTCCCCAATAACAAATGCCTTGGAGAAACTTAATTCCTGATCGTACCGAAATAGTAAACTAATAACATCTGCTGATCCGAAGTCGCCCTCAAATAATGCGGATTGTAACCTTCCTCTAGCCTCGCTATTTTCTTCACTTTCAGGAATATTTTGTACGTGCTTAAGTCCTGCTTTCAACAATCCGTTTTGCTTGGGCGCACCTTGTACCCGCGCGTACCCATCACCCCATAGATCGTCACCAGCAAAACGAAACGATGTTCCAAAAGAAGGCTTATTCTCTGAGAAGATAAGCAGATCTGTAGTTCCCCCTCCTATATCTATATTGACAATACTATCGCCTAAGCTTGGTACTACTTGATTAGTGGCTGTTAGATAATAATAAGGTGCTTCTGATTCTGTCAGGCTCTGGGTCGAGCGATTTGTGCGAAATACTTTTTGAAATGCATCATCCCATACCTGCTGAAACTGATTGCGCAAGAAAGCATCAAAGCTCAACGGATAGAACCATATTACTCTAGTTTCATCTAGAATACCACCATTCAAAGCAGCTTTGTGGCGTAGTATTAGCAAAAGCTCCCTAAAAAAAACTTCTACTCTTGTAGCTCCTGATGGATCTAATTCAGTAGACCATTTTAGGTTTGTGACGAATCTATTATTGGGAAGTTCACTAACTATTTCTGTAATAAGACTAAATCCGATATTAATATTAGACAGCATCTTAGCCGGTTCGTTTGTAAAAGATTTTATTTCACAAACCGCTGTACGGATTGGAAATGCATAAATACTCTTCTCTGCTCCTATAAAGCTTGGTATGAATTCTCTGCTTTGTAGAGCTGCTATGTCTGAGTGTAGAGAGCCAGCACCAAAGCGGTAGCGTTGCGCTAAAGACCAACCTGTATCAGCTAAAGGAGCGTGTAACCATTCCACTTGCACATCTTCCTCGCCAATGGTGAGCGGGCGTGGGTGGGCCGTGGGCGAATCAGCGTAGGCAATATGGGTGTTGGTGGTGCCAAAGTCCACGGCGAAGGTGAAGCGCCGGGTGCCCCGATCCAGCTCGCGCCAGCGCGGCACGAACAAGCCCCGGGCCGGGTCCGCGCCGATGGTGACGGGCGGGCACGTCAGCTCAGCAATGTCGAAGTGGGTGCCAGTGACTTCGTAGTAGGTGCTGCCGGCCGTGGCCATGCTTTTCTGGGTACGCTCGTAGCGGGTGGCCCGGCGGGCGGCGCCCTGGTCCGTGATTCGCTCCCCGCTCACGAAGAATTGCAGGTCGTAGCGGCGGCTGAGCATGGTGGGCGCGTTGTCGGCATCCACCAGCATCACTTTATATAAGTCGTTGAATTCGGGCTGGTAGCGCACCTTGTAGAACGGGAACACGCCCACGCCTACATTGGCCTTCACAATGCGGCCTTTTTCGAGAATCTCGCGGCCCTGCGCGTCCTTGGGGTTCTGCGGATTGGTGTAGTAGCTGCGCTCGAAGGTGATAAAGCGCCCGGCCTGCACCGGCACTCGCAGCTGCACGCGCACGTGGCTTAGGTCGATGGTGAAGGTGAGCAGCTCGGCCAGCTCGGTTTCCGTGAAATACTCGAAGAAAGCCTGTTTCAGCGGTAGCAGGTAAGGAAAACGGGCGCGGCCTTGCCCATCGGCGCCGTACTGGAACGTGACTTTGCCGGTGTGAAAGCGCTGCGTATTCAGCTCGTAGGGCAACTCCACCAGCGAGTCCTCCAGCAAGTCGCCTACTGTCAGATAGGGGTACTTGAAGCCTTTGCCTGGCAGTACGCGGTTTTCGAGGGCCACTTCGTCGTGATAGGGCACCGGTGTACGGTCGTCCCAAGGCTGGCCGTTGAGATAGTTGGCGCCGGGCATGGTCAGGTTGGGACGCAGCACCAGGGGGCGCGGCCGGCCATTTGTCGATTCGCGGGTGGGCTGGATGAACAGGTCAGAGCTGGTCACGGCCGACTGGTCGGCGCGGCCGGGCAGGGGCACATTTTTGATGCTCACCAAGTTACCGTGCACGTCTACCAGCGCCGGGTAGCGGCTGGCAAACTGCTGCGCCGACCGGTCGCCCTGCATCTGAAGCTGGTTGATTTTGGCGCGGTCGAGGCCGGCGTACACGCTACCGGCAAACTCGCGGCGCTGGAGCTGTGGGTAGGCCAGGAACAGCTCGTACACAAACTCCCGGAACTGCGGGTCACGGTCTTCGAGCAGCACGGTTTGCTTGTCGAAGTAATGGCCGCGGGCCTGAGGACGCTCCAGATCCAGAGGCGTTATGGCCGGACCGGTGAAGAGAATGGTCAGCGGCGAAGTGCCACCCAGCAGGCGCGTACCGCCCGGCAGCTCCGGCGACTCATAGTACACGAGGTACATGTCGGTGAAGTCGCGGAACCGTTCGTCCTGCATGTATAGCTGCAAGGTTTCGCCCAGCAGGCGCGTGCCTTCATCCTGCCGCATTCGGCGGATTTCGGCCTCGGCATTCCAACGGCGCAGCGTGATTTTGCGGCCGGCCTGGGTGTAGAGGTGGTAGTTATAGAGCAACTCCAACAAGTCCCAGAAGTGGGTAGTCAGCTCATGGTACACCGAACCGGGATTGCGCTGCCCTTCGCGGGCCAGGAAGTCGAAAGCCGTTTCAAAAAGATGCATCCGCGCAAACGGCGTCGGAATGCTCACCGCCAAGTTGCGCGATTTGCCGCCCGCCGGGTCCGTGACGGTGTTGATTTCGGTGCTCGTAACCGGCGCCGTTTTCTGCCAGCCTTGTACTTGCTGGGAGCCGTTATTATGTAAGCGAAGGACTTTAGCCATGTCGATTTCCAGGGTTCCCAGGGTTGAAACCCTGGGCTAGTTAGCGATTCTGTTCTTTGATGTGTGTGAGCGGGCGGGTGGGGCAGAATTCCCAGGACTGAAGCCCTGGGCTAGGTAGCGGAGACGTCATAACGCGGTTAGGGAAACGCTACGTAGCCCAGGGTTTCAACCCTGGGAATTCGCGCCGTCCGTGGCGTTTGGGCTATCCGTGTGTTATGACACTCGTGCTAGTTTCTCCAACATTTCCATTTCCTGCCAGTAGTCCTGCTCTTTGTGGTGTTTCTCCTGGTTGCGGATGTAGCTGCGAACCCGCTCTACGTGAGAGGGGCTTACAGAAAAAGCGCCGTAGCCATTTTGCCAGCCAAAGACGAAATCCGTCAGTTTCTGCTCATTGACCCAACGAGCACTTTTGCCTTTGAGCTGTTGCATTATGAGGTCTATCCGGTCAGTGGTTCGCAACGAGAGCAAGCAATGCACATGGTCGTAAACGCCATTTAGAAAATTGAGATGAATGTTATCCGTTTCGGCGATGTGCCGAATTTGTTTGAATAACACTGGCTTCAACTCTGCCGTGAGCCACGGCTGCCGGTTTTTCGTGGCCCAAGTAACATGGACCCAAAGGGATTGAAAAACGTGGCTCATGTGTGTTGTTTTAATGGCTCGTTCGGAATCCCAGGGCTGAAGCCCTGGGCTACGTAGCGAAAAAGGCTGCCGCTAACTAGCCCAGGGCTTCAGCCCTGGGAGCCTCGTGCCGTTACACCACCTTCACCTTTTCCTCAAACGCCTTATCCGTCACGTCATAGAACAGCTCCAGCATCTTGCGGAAGCTGTCGGGCTCTTGGATGGACTTTTCGGTTTTGTTGAGGTTGTCGAGCAGGTAGTTGTGGCTGAGGCCTTTGTTGAAGAAGTCGCTCCACTTCTTTTCCACCGGCTTGCCGAGAATCATGGCGTTGAAGTCGTCGGTTTGGAGGTCGAAGGGACGGAAGGCGCGGCGGTTCTGGGCTAGCTCCTGCAACCACTGGTCCACGCCCGATTCCTGGCTGTGCAAGAAGGTGTTTAGCTCCCGGAAGATAGGCTCGTTACGCATGGCATAGTCCAGCTTCAGGTTGTCGTGGTAGGGCGCCTTGTCGGTGGGCAGGTGCTGCTTGTGGTAGCGCGTGAAGTAAAGCAGCTGCGTGAGGTGCTTGGCAATGATTTCGCGCGACTCGTCGGGCAGGTGGCTGAACTGGATTTCCGGCGCATCGGCCGCCAGCCCAAACTCGTGAAAGTGCGGGCCACCCGTACGCAGTTCCGTGGGCGAGTAGCGCATAAAATCCACGATGCTCAGAGCAGCCAGCAGCTCGATTACGTGCGCCTTGTTCTTCTGCTGGGTGCCGCCGGGCTGGTTTTCGTAGGGCGTATCGGGCGTATCGGCGAGGTAGTAAAGCGCGTCGAGGCCCTGGAGGTTGTGCTCGTAGTAGCTGAGCGCCGCCTTGGTTTTGGTGAGGAAGTTATTGGAGTCGATAACGGCGTTGTCCTCGCTCTGCAGGGCGAAGTAGGGCATCACCGTCACGGCGCCGGTGGGCGCGTCGCGCAGGTAGCGGGCATTGCTGAGGCGCGTGTTGCTGTCCTTCAGGTTCTTGAGCATGAGCGGAAAGCCCGCCGCGCCCGTACCGCCAAAGATGCTCGACACGAAAAACACCCGGTCACCATCCTGGAAGTTGTCAGCAAAAAACCGCATTTCTGGTGATTCCACTAGCTTGTTCAGCACGATGCTGCCCACGTTCGGTGAGCCACGGAAGCCAATGGTGAGCGGGCTTTCCAGGTTGTCCTGCGTGAAAAGCAAGTCCACTAAGCCCTTTGAGTCCACCGACAGTCCATCGTAGTGCAGGTACTGCCGAAAGCTTTGGTTGATGCCCCCGAAGTCGAAGATGAACGTGTCCTTTACCGAGCCGTTCACGTCCTGCGAAATGCCACTCAGGGTGCTGATATCGGTCTTGAAGAAACCTTCTTCGCGCGGACCGAGGCGCCGGTAGATCTGCTGGTAGCTTTGCAGCAGCTGCACCGTGCGGTTCATGTCGCCGTTGTGGGCGTCGGGGTCGATGATAATGGGCACTACCCGGTCGCAGTTAGGTAGTTCTACGCCGGCGGCCAGCAGCATGGTGAGCGAGCGAATCACACGGGAGCCCGTGCCACCAATGCCGAATAAAAAGAGTTTAGCCATGAGTGGTAGTGAGTAGGTAGTATTAAGTAGTTAGATAGGGATTGGGTAAGAAATTAGGGCTTGGTCAGCCTACTCATTACTCAATACCCACTACTCAATACTAGAAAGGCGTGGTGCTCGCGTTGGTCGAGCCTTTGCGCAGGATGAGGGAGAAGAGGAAGAACCAGAGCAGGCCCAAAATAGCATTCCAAGTAGCCAGCCAGTAGATGTAGCTGTGGTCGGTGACTTGCTGGGCGCTGGTTTGCCACACGGTCACGCCGAAGGCAATCAGCGCGTTGAGTACCAGAAACAGCACCCAATGGCCGGTGCCATTGAACGTGGCCACGCGCATGGCGCGGTTGATGAGGTAATAGAAAATCAGCACTAGTGCCAACGAAATGCCCAAGTTCAGCAGGCCAATGTTGGGGAAGATGACGTCACGGTAAACGGGCGTGTCGGCGGGTGGCTGCGGCGCCCCGATGAGTTCGTAGATGGAGCGGAAGAGTGCTTTCATGGAGAAATATAACGCGAAGTTCCGCTTCGCGACTCGTTGAACGTTGAGAGTGTTTTGAAATTGTACGCAACCACGAGAAGGTATGGGCCGCCTTGGCCTCTCACCCCTTCTTTTTCGTCTTAAACGACTATCGTGCCAAGCCAGTAACGGCCTTTGGCTACAATGCGCGAAAACCGAGGCTTAGCTTCGCTTTCCTTCGGTTCGCGCTACGGCTACTCGCCGGGTTGCAACGTCAGGGGCAGCTCGAATACCGGGCGCTTCTCCCCTGCCGAGCCCGGTTCCAAGCCATCGAGTAGAGAGCTTAGGGCGAAGGTTTTAGCGGCGGGCGTGGCGTCGTTTTTGGTAGTCCACTGCGCCACCCAGGCCGGGCGTTGGTCTTGCAGTTTCAGTACCAGTGGGCGGGCGGCGCGGGGGCGCTTGGTGAGGCGAATTTTGGCGAAGTGGGTGAATTTATTTTCCGGGCCGCTGCTGGCGCGGTTCTGGTCGGTGGCGGCAAATACGTCGAGCAGCGTGGCATCGGTGTCTACGCCTTGCAACTTTAGATTTTGCTTGAGGTAGGCTACGTCGCGGTACTGGCCGGGCAGCTTGCTTAGGTCCACTCCTACCACAAATTCCACGGGCTGCTGCGCCGATGCTTCGCTCACGGCGGCTACGCGGTAGGTTTCGGCGTTGCGCTTGCTAGCTCCGGCGTCGCCGTAGTACCAGCTGCCCTTGTTCTGAAACTTGTTGAGCAGCGAGTACATTGGCTGTGGATACGTGACGCCGAAATGGGCCTGTTTGGCGGGTTCCTGCTCCAGCAGCGCGGCATCGAAGCGGCGCACGGCATCGGCCGGCCCAATCACCCAGAAGTAGTAGGGAACTTCTGTGTCGCAGCAGTTGGTCTTCTTGCCCGCCGATTTCAGGGCCGGATAATACGTGCCGCGGAAGTCCGACGTGTAGCCGTACACCGATACGGCCAGTTCGGGCCGGCTGCCGTTACGGGTGAGGGCGTCAGTAATGTCGGTTTTGATGTAGGGAATAGAACCGGCGTTTTTCGGCGAGTAGATGAAGTCCGAAATCAACACGCTCACGGTACCGGGTTGGTAGTAGCGGCTCATCAACGTGTCCAGCACCGACGGAATATCGGTGCTCTTGGCCGGCTGCTGAATACCGCCGCGCACCGTACCGGAAATGCCTTGGTAGGTGTCTGTGTACGGTTTTTCTTTGATGCGGAAAAACACCTTCCGCCGCGCCGCCGGCGTACGGTTCACCTCCGAGAGAAACTGCGCCACGTGCTGCTGAAACTTGGTATTCTCACCGCTGGCGCCGGTTTTTGGCATGAAGCCTTCCATGGAGCCCGACACTTCCAAGAACACGTTCACGGCTTGCAGCGGCTGCGTATCCGTAGCGCCAACTTCGGGGGCAGCTGGTTTTGTGGCGTTTGCCGGAGTTTCGGGCGCTTCTTCGGTAGAGGTGGCAGTGGGCGTTGCGGTGCCGGTTTCCGACTTCATGTCGGAGCGGGAGTAACAGCCGGGGAGCAATAGAAGCGTTAGGCCCAGGGCGGGCAGCAGGCGGGAGAGGCAGGAAGTTCTTCGCATCGGGTCAAAGTAAAGCATATGGCCGGAAGCCACAAGCCTGCGTACTGTCGGGCGGCGGAACAGGTTGTACCAACAGCACGGCAGGAGGTAGAAAATTTCGGATTACAGCATTCCTCTCCACCCCGTCGTAGCGCGGAAATATGTTCGACGACGAGCGAGTTCCTACACGGTTAGGCAGTAGCGCGAAGCCGGAGCTTCGCGCTACGGGTGCGGTAGCGGGCACTTGCTCCGCTTCCGCTCGTTGCGGAATAGATTCCGCGCTACAGAACAACTTAGCTGTAGTCGATTTCAGTATTGTCGCCGATGTTGAGGCTGTGGCGGGTGCCTTTAAATAGCGCGTCGGAGCCCACAATACAATCGTGCATCACGGCGGAGCGCAATTCGCTGTAGGAGCCGATGATGGACTCGCTCAGGATGGTGTTTTTGACGATGGTCCGGTCGCCGATGGCCACGTTGGGGCCGATGATGGAGCCGGCAATCTGGCAGTCGCGGCCAATGCTCACGGGCGGGATGATGATGGTATCGGGAAACTCGGGATAATCGCGACGACTGAGGAATTCCGGGCGGTTCAGCAGGCGGGCGTTGGCTTCGAGTAAGCTGTCTTTGCGGCCGCAGTCAAACCAGTTATCAACGGAAGAAGTTGTCATCTCGGCACCATCCTGGATCATGAGCATCAGGGCATCGGTGAGTTGAAACTCGCCGTGCGTGCGCTGGTCCTGGTCGATGATCCGCTCCAGAGCCGAAGCCAGCCAGTCGGCATTAGCAATCTTATAGAGCCCCACCAGCGCGTAGTTCGACTTCGGAATGCGCGGCTTTTCCACCACTTTCGTGACACGCCCACTAGCCCCAGTTTCAACCAAGCCAAACAGCGAAGGCGTTTTCACCTCCTTCACGGCCAGAATATTACCGGGCGCGCGCATCATGGCGGGCAGATCAATGTCGACGATGGTATCGCCGAGCATAATCAGAATACCATCCTGATCGTGGCGGAACTGGTCGCGGGCCAGCCACAGGGCGTGGGCGATGCCTTCGCGCGGTTCCTGCACCACAAACGTGACTCGCAGCTGCGGATACTGGCGGCGCACGTAGCTTTCTATTTTCTCACCGAGGTAGCCAATGATGAAGACAAACTCCTCAACGCCAGCCGAGCTTAACCGGTCGATAATATGGCCCAAAATGGTGTTGCCGGCAACGGGCACCAGGGATTTGGGCTGCGTGTGTGTGTGCGGGCGCAGGCGGGAGCCAATGCCCGCGACGGGAATAACTGCTTTCATGAACAACAGGCGTGGCGTAAGTCCGCAAAATAGTGAATAACAGCCGGAGCCGCTCGTTATACAACCGCTGCGTCTCGAATTCGTACTTTGCCACAGCGAAATAGTGGAGCACAGACGTAGCGCCATTGTCGCGCCTATGATTGCGCTTCCTCTTCTCGGCACCTGTTGCACTCCTATTTCTTACTCGTCTCCCTTTCATTTCTTCACTCTCCCTACTCCCATGAAACGTTTTCTGCTCTACTTCGCCGGTCTGATACTCTTGCTTTCGCAATCGTCGTGCGGCTACAATGGCATGGTAAGCCGCGACCAAGCCGTGAAAGCCCAGCTAGCTAATGTGCAGAGCGCCTACCAGCGTCGCGCCGACCTAATTCCGAACCTGGTAAACACGGTAAAGGGCGCTGCCAACTTCGAGAAGTCCACGCTGACGGATGTTATCAACGCCCGTGCCAAAGCTACCAGCGTGCAACTCAACGCCGACCAGCTTACGCCCGAAAACTTACAGCGTTTTCAGGAAGCCCAGAGCCAAGTGGGTGCCAGCCTCGGCCGCTTGCTGGCTGTATCGGAAAACTATCCCGAACTGAAAGCCAACGCCAACTTCCAAGAGTTGCAATCTCAGATTGAAGGCACCGAAAACCGCATCAACGTGGAGCGCAACAAGTTCAATAGCATTACCAACGACTATAACGGCTTCATCAAATCTTTCCCTAATAACCTCTTTGCGAACATGTTTGGCTTCAAAGAGAAGGAATACTTCCAGGCCGCCGCAGGATCGGAGAAAGCGCCAACGGTACAGTTTTAATGGTAGTGCTTAGCGCTTGGTGCCTAGTGCTTAGGCTTTGAGATCCTCGTGATTATCAAGAGTAAAGCCCTAAGCGCTAGGCACCAAGCACTAAGCACCAAGCACTGACAATGACCAATCCTCTTACTTCTGAGCAGGAAGCGGCGCTGGTAGAGGCCATCCGCAAGGCGGAAATCAGAACTTCCGGCGAAATCCGGGTGCACCTGGAAGACCACTGCCCCACGCCCGAGCCGCTGGACCGCGCCGCGCAGGTATTTGCGGAGCTAAACATGCACCGCACGGCCCAGCGCAACGGCGTGCTGTTTTACCTGGCCTGGAAAAGCCGGCAGTTTGCCGTCATCGGCGACGCGGGCATCAACGCGGCCGTCCCCGACGACTTCTGGGAAACCACCAAGGAGACGGTGCTTTCGCAGTTTCGGTCGGAGAAATACGTGGTTGGGCTGGAGCAGGGCATTCAAATGGTGGGGGAACAGTTACGTCGCTATTTTCCCTACAACGCCACAACCGACCAAAACGAACTCGACGACTCTATTTCGTTTGGCGGCGACACGCCACGGCCTTCCCGCCCATGATAGCGCACTCCTCTTTCCGGTTCCAGACCTGGCTCCGGCCGTTGATGCTCGCGCTGCTGCTACTGGTCCACGGTATTGGTTGGGCTCAGCAGGTGCCCTCACGTCCTTCGCCGCCACGCCTCGTCAATGACCTGGCGGGTATGCTGCGGCCCGACGAAGCGCAGGCCCTGGAGCAGAAGCTCGTAGCCTACAACGACTCCACTTCGTCGCAGATTGCGGTGGTAACAGTACCGACTCTGGGGGACAATGAAATTGCGGACTACGCGCAGCAGCTCTACGAGAGCTGGGGCATTGGCCAGAAAGGCACCAACAACGGGGTGTTACTGCTCATCGCGCAGAAGGAGCGTAAGGCTCGTATTCAGACCGGCTACGGGTTGGAAGGTGCTATTCCCGACGCGCTGGCGAAGCGCATCATCTCCAACACCATTGTGCCTGCGTTTCGTGAGAATCAATACTACGCGGGCATCGACCGGGCTACCGACCAACTCATTGCGCTGGCCAAAGGCGAGTACAAGGCTGACCAAACCACCACTCGCTCCCGGCAGCGCAGCAACGATAGTAGCGGCTCCGGCTGGACCTTCTGGCTCATCATCGGGGTGCTGGTACTGTTCATGCTGTTCCGCTCCCGAGGCGGCGGAGGCGGACGAAACAACCGCGGCTTCGGTGGCGGCATGATCCCGCCCGTCATCTTCGGCGACTTCTCGGGCGGCCGCGGCATATTCGGCGGCGGGGGCGGCTTCGGTGGTGGCGGAGGCGGTGGTTTTGGCGGCTTCGGCGGCGGCAGCTCCGGCGGCGGCGGCGCCAGCGGCGACTGGTGAGATTTGAATGAGGAATTGGGAATGAAGAATTATCGTGCGGCCCGGTCTGCCCACCGTTACAATGAACAATTATCAATGAACAATGAGCAATTGCCATACGCTCCGGTCTGCCCGCTTTTTCGGCGGGCTGACCGGTCGCCGCGAGCTGACGTTATTCCGACTGCTCATTCACCGCAATTCAGAATTTCTAATTCCTCATTCAGAATTAACCGGTGGCGCGCCCTTCGACCGTTCAGCCCGCCGAAAAAGCGGGCCGACCGGAGCGTATGGCAATGAGCAATTGACAATGATCAATGAGCAGTTGCCGGGCTAGACGTTCAACGAAGCTTCATTGTTTATTCTTCATTGTATACACCGGCAGCTCATAAAACGGGCGCAGCAGTTGTATCACATCAAGGGCGTCGGCTAGGGCTTCGTGGGCTACTTCAATGTCGGCAAAGCCGGCGCGGGCCTTGCAGATGCTCATGGTGGGCAGGCGGGTGTCTTTGCGCCAGTTGAGGTAGAAGGCGGCCGGGTCGAGCATGGCGGGTTCGGCTCTGACTAGGGTGCCGTAGCCGGGTAGCTCCCGCAAAAACCCTAGGTCGAAGGAGGCAATGTTCTTGCCCGCCATCGTCACGGTTACGCAGTCTTTCGCGTCGGCTTTGAAGCCTTGAGCCAGTAGGAATTCTCGCAGCTGAGGAAGCAACTCGGCGGGCGTACACAACTCGGGATTAGGCTCTTTGCGGGCCAGTTCTTGTAACAGGCGAGCATTTAACGCTAGTGCGCCGGCACTGCCTACGTATTCAGGATGGCGCACGACGCGCCGAAAAGCTGGCAACTCCACCAGCGGCAATAACTGCTTGGTGTTTTCTACAACAGCGGCCAGTTCCAGTATCTGATGACGCTGGGGCTGGCCGCCGCTGGTTTCAAGGTCGAGGGAGATGTAGCGCATACGCACAAGTGTACGCAACGAGCAGCGAATAGTGGAGAGATAAGTGCGCTCCGCTATAACTTCAATGGTCACTCATCACACCGGCCTGAATGGCAACTGGCAACTGGTTTTCGGCGGGTGGCACCGGGCAGGAGTACGTGGAATTGTAAGCGCAAAACGGGTTGTAGGCCCGGTTGAAATCGAGCAGCAGCCGGCCCTGCTGAATCTGGCCGAAACGCAGGTCGAGGTAGCGGCCTCCGCCGTAGCTGTTGTGGCCGTTGGTGAGGTCCGTGAATGGCACGAACAGGTAGTCTTTGTACCCGGCCTTTCGCTGCAAATCCAGACTTTGGTAAACGGTTAGTTTCAGGGCCTGTCCTTCCAGCGTGAAGTGTAGCTCCCCGTATTTGCGGTAGAGCGGGCGGCGGGCAGTGCTGGTTGGCATAGCAAACGCGGCCTGCGAAGAGTCGCGCACGAAGCGCGCTTCCACACAGGCCGCGTAATTGACCGGAAAAAAGAGCAGCCCCGTAAAAGCCTCGCGCACCTTAACCGGCAGCGGCGATTCGGCCGGATTGCGGTACTCCGCGTTCAGTTCCTGCTGAAAAGCAGCCACCAACCGAGCGTGTTCTTGAGCCGTAGGCCGGGCAGCAGGTGTTGTCTGAGCTGAGACTTTAAAGCTCCAAGTGAGGAGTAATAGCAAGAGCGGATGGAACCGAGTCATGCCGCAAAATACACCGCTTCGCTACACCACAGCTACTTGCTCTACCGCTACCTGCCGAGCTACGGAGCCCAATGCGTCTTCCACTCGCAGCAGATACACGCCAGCTGGCAGGCCATTGAGCGGCAACGTCAGCGAAGCCAGCGGCGCTGGCTGCTTCAGGATGGTGCGACCCACGGCATCCAGCAGCGTAACGCGCCGTTGCGAGTCAGTTCCTTGCAACTTCACATGCAGTACTGTGCGGGCTGGGTTGGGATATACCTCCAGTTGCGGCTGGCTTCCGGGCGAAGCGGTAGACAACGCAGTGCTGCTTAGCGCAAAACGACCGAGCAGGGCGCTGACATTTTGAGGCGTGGCAACTCCCCAGGCGGGAACCGCCGTTACTGGCACCGGATTTCCGGCCGCGGTGCCAGTGCTGCCGCTTTCATCGTGCCGGCCCACTGCTAATATGCTGGTGCTCGTCAAGCTCAACGCTTCAAGCGTAGTGTTGCTACCGCCCGCGCCGGTGTTGGGGTCCCAGGTACCGGAGAGCAGGGAGCTATAACGCACGGAGCTTAAATCGGGAGTATAGACGCGCACGAACTGGCTCCAAGCCGAAGAAGCGGGGCGCTTGAGCATTTTCTGGTGCGCATCGGCAGTGGTAATCACGCGTCGGCCTACGCCCACAATGCCAACCGAACCATCGGGCGCTACTTCTACGTCACTCACGCGGGTCGTATTGACGTTAGCCCAACCTGCATTGGGGCTCGGCCAGCCGTCGAGGTTGGGGTCGGGATGAGCGGCGCCGGTGCCGCCCATATCGTCTACATATTCGGCCACGTAGGTGCTACGGCGCAATGTGCCATTGGTCAGCTGTAGCTTGCCCAGCCACGAAACGTGGATGTTGCCGTTGGTGCCGGTAAACTGGTTCTGGAAGCCCGCTGCGCCCGAAGTAGCCGCAATCTGGTTGCCGCGCCACAGGTTTTCGGAGTTGTTGCCGTGGCAGCGAGCCAGCACCACCAGGTCGGCGGTAGCAGCAGGCTGCGAGTAGTCGATGGCCAGGCCATCCACGTACTGGTCTGGTGTGGAATTGACGACTTGACCAGCGGCATTGCGCTCGTGATACAAACGGCTCCACCATTTCCCGCTTCTAACGCCGTTACAAAGGCTTGGTCCACGCTGACATCGGCGTTTAGCCGCACCAGATTATTGGTATTCACCCCGTTGAAGCGGGAGAAGTTTCCGCCAGTCAGAATCTTACCGTCGGCCTGCGCTGCCACTGTTAGAATCCGTGCGCCCCATTTGTACTGCCTGGTCCGCTGCCCACCGAGAAATCGTTTGCTACGCTGCCATCGGAGGTCAGCTTGGCTAGCGAGTTGAACGTACGGCCGCCTACTACGATGTTGCCGAAAGCCTGTAGCAAAATCTGCCCGTTAGTGAGCAGCCGAATTTTTTAGATAGTAGATTGACAGGCCGCCGTGCTGGTGAAAGCTTGGTCGAGCGAACCATCTGCGTTCAGGCGCGCCAACCCCACGACTGGGCTGCCGTTTACTTGCGTAAAGGATCCGCCCACCAAGTATTTTCCATCGGGTTGTTGTAAAGCATTGTACACCTTCCCGGACTGCTGAATGTTGATGGCCGCGAATGTGGGGTCCAGTGCTTGCGCCTGTACCTGATGCGCGACCAAGCAATTTGCTACTGCAAAGAAAACTGCGCGTAATAGTGTTTTCATCCTTTAGATGTTCTGTTTACATAAGTTGATCAATAAAGCTACCCCTAATTTCTCCGGTAGCTAGCAGCAACTGTTCCGTACTTTCGCCTTCCTATGACCGACTCCGCCAACCAGCCCCACAAGCTCTTCCTGCTCGACGCTTTCGCCCTGATTTACCGCGCCCATTTCGCCTTCAGCAAGAATCCGCGCGTCAACTCCAAGGGCCTCAACACCGGCGCCATTCTTGGCTTCACTAACACGCTAGTGGAAGTGTTGCAGAAGGAAAAGCCCACCCACATCGGCGTGGCGTTTGACGCCCAGAAGAAAACCTTCCGCCACGAGCAGTTTGCCGACTATAAGGCGCAGCGCCAAGCCATGCCCGAAGACATTGGCTTGGCTATTCCCTACATCAAGAAGATCATCAAAGCCTTCAACATTCCCATTCTAATGGTGGATGGCTTCGAGGCCGATGACGTGATAGGTACGCTGGCCCGCCGCGCCGAGCAGCAGGGCTTTGGGGAGGTATTCATGATGACACCCGACAAGGATTACTGCCAGCTCGTGACGGACTGCGTTAAAATTTACCGCCCCGCCTTCATGGGCAACGCCGCCGAAATCTTGGACGTGCAGCACGTGCTGCAACGCTTCGAGATTGAGCGAGTGGAGCAAGTAATCGACATTCTGGGCTTGCAGGGCGACGCCTCCGACAACATTCCGGGCATTCCGGGCATCGGGGAGAAAACGGCCAAGAAGCTGATTCAGGAGTTCGGCTCGGTTGAGAACCTAATTGCCAACGTGGACCAGCTCAAGGGCAAGCAGCAGGACAACGTGCGCGAGTTTGCCGAGCAGGGTCTCATGAGCAAGGAGTTGGCAACCATTCATCTGGATGTGCCCATTGAGTTTCACGAAGAAAACCTGCGTCTGGAACAGCCCGACGCCGACCAGCTCCGGCAACTCTTCGACGAGCTGGAATTCCGGCAGTTGGCCGCCCGCGTGCTCGGCGGTGGCAGCCCAGCCGGCCCTAGCGCCGCACCTACCCCGCGCGGCGCGCGGCGTCCGAAAGTCACAGAAGGCCAGGGCAGCCTGTTCGGCAGCTCCGCCGACGCGGCCGTAGCCACAGCCACCGAAGAAGGTGAAACTGGCCGTTTTGGCGCGCCCGCCGGGCCGCGCCGCACGCTCCAGGACGTGGCCTACCAGTATCACCTTATCGATACGCCGGAGCGACGGAAGTCGCTGCTGGAATTTCTGTTGCAGCAAACTGAAGTCAGCTTCGACACCGAAACCACCGGCCTCGACACCATGACGGCCCGGCTGGTGGGTTTGTCGTTCTGCTGGTTGCCCGGCGAGGCCTATTACGTACCCGTGCCGCACGATGACCAAACCGCCGCGCAGACGCTGGTAGATGAGTTTCGGCCGTTCTTCGGTGCCGAGCACATTCTCAAAATCGGGCAGAACATCAAGTACGACCTCACTATTCTCAAGCACTACGGCGTGCAGATGCGCGGCCGGCTCTTCGACACCATGCTGGCTCACTACCTGCTGGAACCGGATATGCGCCACAACATGGACGTGCTGGCTGAAACCTATCTGCACTACACACCCATCAGTATTCTGGAGCTAATCGGCCCAAAAGGCAAAAACCAGAAAACCATGGCTGACATTGCACCAGCGGAAGTATCTGACTACGCCTGCGAGGACGCCGACGTGACACTGCAACTCAAAGACATATTTGAGCCGCTGCTGAAGGAGGTGGGCCTGCTGGATTTGCTCAACGAAGTGGAAAATCCGTTGGTGCCGGTACTGGCTGACATCGAGTACGAAGGGGTGAAAATTGATGCCGCCGCCATGGGCGAGTACTCGGCGGAGCTGCAAGGCTACGTGCAGGAGATTGAGCGGCAGATTTTCACGGAAGCAGGGCAGGAGTTCAACATTGGTTCGCCGAAGCAGCTTGGGGAAGTGCTGTTTGATAAGCTAGGCCTCGGGGGCGGCAAAATCAAGAAAACCAAAACGGGCCAGTACGCCACCGGCGAAGAAATCTTGAGTCAGCTTGCTGCCGATTCGCCCATTGCCGGCCTCATTCTAGAACACCGCCAGCTTACCAAGCTGCGTAGCACCTACGTAGAGGCGCTGCCCCAGCTGGTGTGCGAATTGGATGGCCGCGTGCACACTAGCTTCAACCAAGCCGTAACAGCCACTGGGCGTTTGTCCAGCACCAACCCCAACCTCCAAAACATTCCCATCCGCACCGAGAAAGGCCGGGAAATCCGCAAAGCCTTCGTGCCGCGCGACGCAAACCACGTGCTGCTGGCCGCCGACTACTCCCAGGTGGAACTGCGCATCATGGCCGACTTTTCGGGCGACAAAACCATGATTGAGGCCTTTCGGCAAGGGCTCGACATTCATACGAGCACGGCCAGCAAGGTGTTTCACGTGCCGTTAGAGGAAGTGGACAGCGAGATGCGCCGCAAGGCCAAAACGGTCAATTTTGGTATCATCTACGGCATTTCGGCCTTCGGCTTGGCGCAACGTATTGGCATTAGCCGCAAGGAAGCCACCGAAATCATCGAGACCTACTTCCAGGAATTCTCATCGGTGAAGCAATTCATGGATGAGAGCATCAACAAGGCGCGGGAACTGGAATACGCCACTACGCTGCTCGGCCGCCGCCGCTACCTGCGCGACATCAACTCGCGCAACGCCACGCTCCGCGGCTACACCGAGCGTAACGCCATCAACGCCCCCATCCAAGGCACAGCCGCCGACATCATTAAGAAAGCCATGATCAATATTCATGACTGGCTGATCCAGGAAAAGCTCGGTACCAAGATGATTCTGCAAGTGCACGACGAACTCGTGTTTGACGCCGTACAGGAAGAAGTAGACCACATCACGCCCAAAATCAAGGAACTGATGGCTACGGCCCTGCTCCTGCCCCACGGCGTGCCGCTGGAAGTGGAAGTCGGCACCGGTAAGAATTGGTTGCAGGCTCACTAGATCACGGATTAGCGCGGATTTTAGCAGATTTCACGGATTTTGTGGACGGCGCGCGTGTTCTACGAGTGGCTTGCGGGACTTTTGTAGAGCAACCGCCCGTAGGCCTAAAACATCCTCACTACTACCTATGCAACTCCTTGAATCTGCTTTTGACGTCGTTGTCATCGGAGCCGGGCCAGTGGGGCTGGCGTGTGCCATCGAGGTGCAGCGCCGTGGCCTCAGCGCTTGCGTGCTAGATAAAGGAGCGCTGGTGAATTCCATCATCGGCTATCCTACTAACATGGAGTTTTTCTCTACGCCGGAACTGCTCGAAATTGGCGACCATCCGTTTCCGACGCTGCATTACAAGCCTCTGCGCGAAGACGCCCTCGACTATTACCGCCGCGTGGCCTTCGCCGAAAAGCTTACGCTGCGCCTCTACGAGCGGGTAACCGGCCTGGAAGGCGAGCAGGGCGGCTACGAAGTCGTGACTGAGAAAGGGCGCATTCGGGCTCGTTTCGTGATTGTCGCCACGGGCTTCTATGATGTGCCCAACTACCTCAACGTGCCTGGCGAAGACCTACCCCATGTGACGCACTACTACAAAGAGCCTTACCACCATGCCGACCAGGACGTCGTTGTTGTGGGAGCCAAGAATTCCTCGGCCAAAGCCGCTTTGCAGCTACTGCGCGCGGGCGCCCGGCCGGTGTTAGTAGTACGAGGCTCGGATATCAGCGAATCCGTGAAGTATTGGATTCGGCCCGACCTCATGAATCGCATCAAAGAAGGCCGTATTGGGGCATTGTTCAATACCACCGTGCAGCGCATCACGGCCACCGGTGTGGAAGTTCTAACGCCGGAAGGACCACGCACCCTACCCGCCCAGCACGTGTACGCCCTCACTGGCTACCACCCCGATTTCGCGTTTCTCGCAACCCTAGGCATCACCTGCCAAACGGACCTCGCCCAAACCCCCACCCACGATGCCGACACGCTGGAAACCAACCGCCCTGGCCTGTACCTGGCCGGCACTGTCTGCGGCGGCCTCAACACCAGCCGCTGGTTTATTGAGAACGGCCGCTACCACGCGCAAGTCATTGCCGCGCGGCTGGCGGGCGAAGCCGCGCCGCAATTGCCGGAGGTGGTGCAGCCGGTGCAGATATCACTTTGATGCAGTAGAGCTTCATACCAAAGCAAAAAAAACTCCTCTGGTGACCAAAGGAGTTTTTTTATGATAAGATGTGCCGCTACCGCGGAAACTGCACGCCGCGGTAGTTGTTGGGGTTCAGCTGTGGTACATTGGAGCCGTAGGCTTGGTTGATAGCCTTGATCATTTCGTTGGTCACAATGGCGTAGCCACGAGGAGTAGGATGCACGCCGTCCAATGAAAACAGGTTGCCACTAACGAAGGCCGCCGTATTGGTTACTCCATTCGTCACCACTCCCGACCGCGCTATAGTGTTGAAGTACGCATTGGCATCGAATACCGCCAAACCTTTACGAGCTGCTGCTGCCTGAATTACAGCATTCAGCTCTGTCGTACGGGTGGCTACCGCCGCAGCTTCCGCATTGTCGAGAACTAGGTTGTTTGGCAACGCGTTGGCGGAAGCGGCGAGAGCAGTAGCTACCTGAGGAGAGGCGCCCGGAATAACTAAGCCAATGCCATTAGGGAACGGACTGGTTGCGGAAGGTGTGTTGATGACGCTACGTGCTGGCAAGAGCAGCAGGTCCGTTGCCACAGCCTCGCGCACAGCTCCCGCGCCGGTAGCGCTGGTGCGGATGTAGAGGCCAAAACGGGTGCCCGTGGGAAGCGGCGAACCAGCGGGCAGACCCAGTTGGGCTACGATAGAAGGAACCAGTGCCGCCGGAATGGGAGTGGCGTTGACCTGTGCAATTACGGCGGCCGTCGGTATGGTCGTGAAAAGCGGTACGCTTGTCACATTCGGAATCGTTACCAGTACGCCTTCCGCTTCCTCAACGGTCAGGGCGTCTACTACCTGGTTGTATTTGGTGGTAAACTCTGCCACCGGAGTAAGTGGCGCGGCCGTTCCGCCAGAACCCGCAAAGCCCAGCACGTCATTGTTGCCGAGCCAATTGGTAAAGAACGTAGGCTTTATCGTGCTTACTCTTTCCTGCACGTACTGTAAGTAAGACAACGCACTACCAGCGGGCAGCAGACGCTCAAAATACGGGTTAAATCCAACGGGATTATTCAATCCGTAACCTGGCGTCGTGACATCCGCAACGCGAATGCCTGGTACTCCCAGGTTTTGGTTGTTGGTTTCCGTGTAGCGAGTGAGCAAGCGAGTACGCCCGTCAGCCCCCAGGCCACGTTCCGTAGCCAGACCAGTGGTTTCACGGCCAATTGTTGGGTTACCGTTGCTGAAAGCGGTGATCCTCAGAAAGCCGCTACCATTGGCTTTATCGGCCGGAAACAGAGGCTGGATAAACTCTCCGCCCCCAGTGGCCTGAAATTGCTGTGCTAACAGAGCAGGATAGGAACTGTGCTGTCCTTCCAGATACAAACCATCATCGGAGAAACCCGCCGTGAGCGAGTTGCCGACGGCGATGTAACGGGAGAAATCGGCGGTGCCGGCGCTGGACTTAATGTCGCCCTCCAGGTCGGGCTGGCAGGCGGTGAGGCTGAGGCCGAGCAGCGCCAGAAAGGGCGCAAACTTGCGAAACGCGGGAGTTTTCATGGGAGTAAAGGCGAGACGCGGTTAGAAGTTGTAGTTCAGGCCGATGCCTGGAATGACGATGTTGGTCTTGTAGGTACCGGCAATCCGGTCGGTGGTGCCGTTATTGACAAGATCCGCCTGGGTTTGCGTGCGCTTCTTGATCGCAACGTATTGCGTTGATACATCTACTCCAAATTTGCCGAATGAGTAAGAAGCTCCCAGCGTCCCACAGACACGGTCATTGTCGGGCGTTTCGGGCGTCACGTAGCCATTTTTAATGGGAGTGATATCGTAAAACCCACCTGCCCGCACTACCAAACCGCTAGTGAGTTTGTACTGCCCACCTAGACGGAAAGTAAGCGCATCTTCATAGAAGCGCTTCGACTCGCTCCGGTTGCTAGGACCTACGTTCTGGTCGAAGTCAAACACGAGTGTGCGGTACTGGCTCCAATGCGCAAAGTTTGCATCGAGGCCGATGGTCAGGTTTTCATTGGGCGTGATACCAATACCAATGCTAGTGGTAGCTATCAGCGGTAGCGTAGCGTTGAACTTGGTGGCTTGGAAGTTCCCGGCAAAAGACGGCGCGATGTCGGTAAATGTCACATCACCGTCTTTCACTTGGGCGTCGATCTTAGAGCGGTAACTGATACCTACGCTAAGTTTTTCGGAGGGCTTAAAGAAAATGCCTGCGTTGAAGCCAATTTTATTCTCGGCTTTTCCATCCAGCTCAATATGCCCAAAAGAGTCGGGCAGCGGAATGTCGCGCTGCAAGTTCACTGAACCATAGGCCAATATGGTCAGGCCGGCACCTATGCTCAGCTGATCGGTGAGAGCATAGCTAACGGTAGGCTGCACGTAGATGGACTCCAGCGTAATGTCCGTTAGGGAAGTGCGGCCTTCCCAGTTATCTGCGTATTGCAACTTGCTGCCGAAAGGTGTGTACACAGCAATACCTGCCCGAAACTTGCCTTCAGCCGGGCCGAAGCCCGCATATAAGTTGAAGGGTGTTACGGTGCTGTTCCGCAGTTCGCGCTGGGTGTTGCTGCCTTCCGCCACAAAAGCCAGACGCGCTAGTGTGGCGTTTACCCCTAGCTGCACGCCTCGGTCTTTTACCATAGCCAGCGCGCCAGGATTATAAAACATGGCAGCTTGGTCGAGGGAGAGCCCTACGCCTACGCCACCCATGCCGTTGTTCTTCTGGCCGGCCAGCGTTACCTGGTAGCCGCCCGCCGAAGCAGCCGTACCCGTGAGCAGCGTACCACTCACTAGGAGTAGAGTTTTTAAAGTCATATGAGAGAGTGGGAAAAGTGAGAATTTGGGGTTGATGCGACTAAATGTAGGGAGAAAAACGGTTTTTAGTAGGCGTGCCGAGTATTTTTCAGCCGTCGGCGGGCCACAAAAATGCTCATAAGCCGAGACTATTTCGCTGGGCCGCAAAATTTGGTGAGTCAGGGCTCACTTTGCCGCTGCCTCGTCGTTGATTACCTTCCGGCTTTGCAGGTTGAGGCGCTGCCCGGCCACGAGCAAATGCACGCGCATATCCTGCCCACTTATCGGCTCGCCGCGGCCCGTACGGCCCAGGTTGATATCGTGCAGTTGGCGGCCATCCACGGCCATTACTACCCCATCGCCGAACACCTCGGCCTCTTTGCCGCCCCGAATGATGACGCCAGTTTCTTCGGACAACCCTAGCCCCAAAGACATGGGATGGGCCAGTACGGCATGCGCCAGCCGTCCGAAGCGGCCACGCTCCACAAAATGCTGGTCGATGAGCAGGTTAGGAAGCAAGCTCAGGCCGCGCATGGTCTCGATGCCACCTTTGCGTACGGCCCGCCAACCGTAACCTTCTATCAGCATATAGTCGGGCAGGGCGGCGGCCCCGGCGCTGGTACCGGCTATGATAAAGTTGGGCTCGGTGTGGAAACGATGCTGGAGCTGTTCTAGAAACTTGGTTCCGTGGAGGCGCTCGGCAATGAGCTGCTGGTCGCCGCCGGTGAAGAAGACGAGGCCGGCGCGACTAAGGCGGCGCAGGGTCATGGGCGCATCGGCGGGGTGGCGTTCGTTGAGCGGTAGGTGGCGCGCGGTAATGCAGCCAAGGTCGCTCAGAGCTTTTTCGTAGGCGGCACCCGTCTTGGCTCCGTCGCGCGAGGCAGTGGTCAGGATTTCGACGGGCGTGTCCAGCGAAGGCAGCAGGTCGGTGAGCAGGGCGAGCATCGCGTCATCGTCGCCGCCACCGAGGGCAACGAGGGTTCCGAGCGGCAGCGCGGCAGGCGTTGATGAAGGCATAGGAAGCGCGAGGGGAACGATTCAAATGTACGTGCGTGGCTTCTATTTGGTACGGCATGCGGAGTTCAAACGGCGAAAGTCCTCTTAGCAAGGTGTTTTGGCGGGTGGCCGATGGGAACCAGATGCCTGGCACCTAATGTCCGGCTTACGGCGCTTTATTTTTTCGTGAACTACCGCAGCATAGTGCTGAGAAAACCAACGGATTCCGGCTACTTTTGCGCGCCGTTCGTGCCACCAACCCCATTTGCCTAGCGAGACACGCCCCCTCTTCTTGTTTCATGAATCAGCACCCGACCACCGACCAGATTACGTCCCTGATTCAGGAGGGCGAGTTTTTCAAGCTCAAAGAGATTCTTAAGAATTTCGAACCAGGCGAGCTAGTGGAGTTGATTCAGGAAGAAGAGGAGCGAGAGCAGCTCATTATTTTTCGGCTGTTGCCCCTCAAGCTGGCTACGCAGGTGTTCGAATACCTGGATCTGGAAGTACAGAAGCACTTTCTGGCCAACCTCTCGCAGGAAAAAATATCCGACATCCTCAATGAAATGTCGCCCGACGACCGGACGGCGCTGCTGGAATTTCTGCCCGACGACTTCGTAAAGGAATTGATCCAGACACTTTCGGAGCCGGAGCGCAAGGTGACGTTGGAGCTGCTGGGCTACCCGGAGTACTCGGTGGGCCGCTTAATGACGCCCGACTACATTGCCATCCGCGAAAACTGGACCGTGCAGCAGGTGCTCGATTATATCCGGCGGCACGGCGGGCAGTCGGAAACGCTGAGCGTGCTGTACGTGACGGACCCGCGCGGCGTGCTCATCGATGACATTCGCATCCGGGAGTTTCTGCTCTCCGACCCCGAGCGGCGCGTGAGCGAGCTGATGGACCGGCGCTACGTGAAGCTCAATGCCATGCAGGACCAGGAAGCTGCCATCGACGTGTTTCGCAAAAACGACCGAGTGGCCCTGCCCGTCGTCAACGATGATGGCGTCCTATTCGGCATCGTCACGATTGACGACATTCTGGACATCCGGGAGGAAGAAGACACCGAGGACATTCAGAAGTTGGGCGGCTCCGAAGCGTTGGACGAGCCTTACCTGTCCACGTCTATCTGGGGCATGGTGAAGAAGCGGGCCGGCTGGCTGGTTATCCTGCTCATCGGCGAAATGCTGACCACCTCCGCCATGCACCATTTCGAGGACGATTTGCAGAAGGCGGCCGTACTCGGGCTGTTCATTCCGCTCATTATTTCGGCCGGCGGCAATGCGGGCTCGCAGGCTACGTCCCTCATCATCCGGGCCATGAGCCTGGGCGAGTTCACGCTCAGCGACTGGTGGCTGGTGATGCGGCGCGAAATTCTGTCGGGGTTGCTGCTGGGCTTGATTCTGGGCGTGGTGGGCTCGTTGCGCATCGTGCTGTGGGCCACTACCATCGACCCGGGTTATTTCGGACCTTACTGGCAACTGATTGCCATAACGGTGGGATTTTCATTGTTGGGCATTGTGCTCTGGGGGGCGCTGTCGGGCGCTATGCTGCCCATGCTACTCAAGCGCCTCGGTTTGGACCCGGCTACCGCCTCGGCACCTTTCGTGGCTACGCTCGTGGACGTGACGGGGCTTATTATCTACTTCTCGGTGGCTACCGCCGTGCTGAGTGGCACCTTGCTCTGAGTTGAAGCCGTATGTAGAAGCCTGACATCGGTGCCCACAACAGTTCAGTAAACTGACCGAGTGGGTGCCGGTGGATGCTTCTCTTCCGCTTCGCTCATGACCGAGAAACTTCTCACGCAGCAAGACTGCCACTTCGCCTGGCTGGACCTCACCAGCCCTTCCACCGCCGAGCTGCAAGCCGTAGCCGAGCAGTACGACCTCCCCGATTCGCTGGTGCGCGACTGTCTGGAGCCCACGCACTTGCCCAAGTTTGAAACTACTAATGGGCTGAACTTTGTGATTCTGCGCGTGCTCAGCCTGCCCGACAACCACCAGGCGGACACGATTCAGGAGCTGAGCACCAAGATTGCCATTTTCTACGCCACCGACTATCTGATTACTGTGCACCGCCGCCCGCACCCGGTGTTGAGCGAACTGAAAAACGTGGCCCGCTCGCCCGGCCAGGAATGCAACTCCCCGGCCGAGGTGGCTATTCATCTGGTGCGCTACGCACTCAATAGCTACGTGCAGCCGGCCCTGCTGCTTACTCGGGAGCTGGATAACTACGAGGCCGAGATATTTCTGAAACGCGAAGTGCCGGATGCCTTGCAGGGACTGTACTTTCTGAAGCGCAAAGCCTCCGCCGCCAAGCAGCTGCTCCTGCTCACGCGCGACATCCTGGCCATGCTGCGGCGGCAAGTAACCAAAGCCACCGCCGGTACCGAAGCGGCCGAGGCCGACGCGACGCTGCTTCAAGACACGCAGGATTTGCAGGTGAAAGTGGAAACGCTGTACCAGCAGCTCGATGGAGGCGCCACCAACCTGATGAACCTGTACCTATCGTTGTCGTCGCAGCGCACCAACGAGACCATGCGCGTGCTGACAGTGTTTTCGGCCTTTTTCCTGCCGCTGACGTTTATTGCCGGCGTCTACGGCATGAACTTTCAGTACATGCCCGAACTCACCTGGAAGTATGGCTACCCAGCCGCTATGGTGGCTATGGTGCTCATATCGGTGGGCATTTACTCGTGGTTCAAGCGTAAAGGCTGGATTTGAATTGTTGAATGGCTGCATTGTGTATTAGAAGCCTCAAACAAGTACGCTGTTCTGAACATTGCTTTACACAAGCGAGCCTTCCCTATGCCATTTTTCTATCCTACGCTTCCAAAGACTGTGCTCCGTTTCTGGCGGCTGGGTGGGCTGGTGAGCAGTGGGCTGCTGGCGGGCTGCGTCGCGGTGGGGCACGTGCCGACGCTCGAGCCCGGCGACTATCAATTTTATCGAACCAATGACGCTGCTCTGGCGGCTACCGTGGGTAAGGACCGCGCCTTTTACATGGAGCAGGTGCAGGACTCGTTGCACTTTCTTTCGCAACCCGAAGCCAATATGGTTCCTCGCCGCTTCAGCTACCCAGTGCGCCGCGGCCAACACGTTATTCTAGTACAGCGTAGGTTCGACCTTGACGTCTTCACTATTCCCTTCAAAGCCCGGCCCCCTCAGGGCTCGGTCCCGGTACAGCTCAACACCAACTTCAACGCTGCGCTGTATTTCGGCCGGCGCCTGGACTTCTACCACGTCAATAGCCGAGTGCTGCCCGGGGGCCGGCAGACGCCGCACATCCGCACCGTCGGTCTGGGCTACGGCTTGTTTACAGGGCTGGGCTCTACGGCCATCAACGCGGATGTGACGCAGCACCGAAACACGGCCGAATACGAAGGCTTCGTGGTGCACGCCGGTGGGGCCGTGATTTACGATGCCCGCATCTTCAACCTAGGTTTAGCCGTGGGAGCCGACCAGTTGCTGGGGCCCGACGGCAGCAACTGGCTTTACCAACGCAAGCCGTGGTTCGGGGTGCTGTTCGGGTTGGATTTAAACTAGGCAGTATGTGCATTGCTGCCACAGCTGTTTTTCAGTTGCTTTATCGTCATCGCATCACTTAGCAAGAACTTCTATTTAAAGCTTAGTATGTGCTTGCATAACTGTATACTCCGTTTTCACACGTTGTAGCGTAGCAATTAAATGGCTGTAATCCGAAGGGCTCATCCACCCGAACCCGTCCTGAATAGCTTGCTCAATAGCCGCTTCTACCTGTGGCTTGATAGCATTAGCAGCGGGAGCGAGCCGGATAATTTTCTCGCGCCGACTGTTAGGGTGCGGCGTACGATAAACGAACTGCTTTTGCTCCAACTGGTCGATTAACCGCGAGGTTCGGGCCCGATCTTTACCGATTACCGCCGCGAGTTCCTGTTGGTTTTTGCTGTCTTCGTGCCAAAGACTATTCAGAATAGGATACTCCTCCATACTCAAGGCAATACCAGCGGCGGCGAGACGCACATCCACCTGCTTCTTCAGCAGCACATGAATTCCATAAATGAGGTGCCCCGGCGAGACGGCTAGATTTTCAGCTTTGTAGCGATGCATGATTCAGGGAACAAAAGGCCGAAGTTACGGTCCATCATGATGGCTGTTTGCGGCCAGAGTGTTATTTGCTGGGTAGGCTCCCGTCACTTCGTAAAGATGCGCATCAAATGACGTAGCTAGTTCGGCCACCCGCCGCCCAAAACTCGCAACAGCCGGATGCTGCCACGCCGCTGCTACCGCTTCCCGAGATTTATATTGTGCGTAGTTGGTGACCCGCACACCGTCCAAGCTTTTATGAATACTAGCTGAAACGAAGCCCGGCACGTGGCTATAAATGCTGTCAACTGCCTCAGTAAGTAGATCAACAAGTTGCTGCTGGTTTTCAGGCAGGCAGATGTGTACATTAATAAGCGTCACTACGGGTTGCGTTTGGCTGATTGCAATGGTCATACCGAATGCTATTGAGTTATTTTGAAAAAGAACCGGCAGCCAAACGCGTGTCGGTTAGCCAGCGCCACACGGCTTCCTGCATTGTAGTTGGTGCCCCAAACAGTTGGCCTTGCGCCTCAGTGTTGGCTACGTATTGGCCCGATGCCAAGTAGTGTATTGTCGCTCCAATTTCGCCGGTGGGCGTAGGAAACTGCTGCACTTCTAGTGGAAATGCTAAAGCGCGGGAAAGCTCGGCGGCAATGTCGCGGAAGGAGGCGGGCTCCGCCATACCCAAGTCAATGCGGCGGCCTTCTATGCCGGGCGTAGCAATGGCTTGCACTGCATAACGGGCAACGTCTTTGGAGAGCACAAAGCTCAGAGTAGCGTCCGGATCCATCATCACGGGCAACTTGCCTGCCTGGATAGCGGCAGTGCTTTGGTTGAGCAACTGATCCAAAAATCCCCCGGGCCGTAGCGCCACAAACGGCACCTTCAATTGCTCAAATACATTTTCGGACCGAAATTTTTGGTGAAAGTGCGGTACTACAACGGCTTTGTCGGCAGTGAGGACACTCACAAAAATCAGGCGTTTAAGCCCAACCTGTTGCGCTGCTTTGGCCAGATTTCGATTACCCACATCATCCACGGTATCTAAGCTATCCTCGGGCCTCCGTCCTACGTAGCCAGCTGCGCTGGTCACTACGGCATCTACCTTGCTGAGCGCCGCCAGCAAAGAAGCTCTATCGGTCAAGTCGCCCTGCACGATTTCTGCGCCTAAAGCTTCGAGGGCAGTGCTTGAGCTTCCCTCCCGAACCAAGGCGACTACCTCATACCCAGCAGCTTTAACTTCCTGGGCAATTTGGTAGCCTAAATACCCCGTTCCGCCAATGACAAGTACCCGTTGCGGCCTACTGGTCGTGTCTGTTTCCTTCTTGTCCATGATCCTGCGATTGTTTTTAACTGTTGTAGGCAACAACAATTAAGACAAAAGGTTCTGCCCGCCTCGGAACCAACCTCTAGCAGTGAATCAAAAATCTAGCTTCCCTCGGTTGGCCTTCTTCTCAGCGTGCTTTTTTTTGGATTCCAAGCGTTGGCGCACGGCTCCTTTACTCGGCTTGGTGGCTTTGCGGGGTTTGGGTTTGTGCAGGGCTTTGGTGAGTAGCTCGTGAAACTTGCGGAGCGCGGTTTCGCGGTTGCGCAGCTGGCTCCGGTCTTCCTGCGCTACTACCAGCATGTCGCCTTCGGTGGTGAGCTTGGAGGCCAGCTTTTGCAGCAGCGTCTGCTTCTGCTCGTCGGTGAGCAGCTGGGAGTCCGGCAGGCGGAAACGCAGCTCCACGCGGCTTTCCACCTTGTTCACGTTCTGCCCGCCCGGCCCGCTGCTGCGGCTGGTTTGAAACTGAAGTTCGGGCAGGAAGTCTTCGGCGGGCGGCAGCATGGTGCGTTTGCGTTGGTGTTGATGGGTTACGTATCGTTGTCTATTTTGATGGGTTTGCGTACTAAGTCGATGAGCCGCAGGTTTCTCGCTGCGCTTACTTCATCATCTTCCAAAGCAGCCACCCCAACAACGCAAAGCGGCTTGTCCAGGCCAGAGTGCGGACCCAATTGGTGCGCACCAGCCCGTCGATGGCTACGTAATCGTACCCTTGGGCGAGGCGGTTGTGGAAAGGCACGGAGATAAAGAAGGTAGCCGCCCAGATGAGCAGCACCAAGCCCAGGCTCCACCATGCGGCGGCCCCTAGCGCTCGGCCCTGCCACGCCAACCCAGCGGCCAGCCCAAGCTCTAGCACCATCGGAGCCATCACCACCCAACTAATACCACGCGAATGCGCTTGGTGGAAGGCCACGAACTTATCGGGGGCCACTTGCGCGAAACCCGGATAGTGCACGAGTTGTACAGTCCAGATAAGGCCAGTGAGGTAAGCAGCCACGGCGAAGTTGAGCAGGAGGAGAAGCTTGAGAGACATAGGCAGCCCAAGGTAACGCCAGGTTACGAGAATGAGTTAGCTGGGTGAAATAGGCCCGTGCGCCCACCCAAGCTAGGCCAGAAAAATATTCCGAACCTTATGGATAAGAACCTACTCTTTTACAAACCGGCGCGTCTGCCGCTCACCCCGCACGAAGTACACGCCCCTGGGCAATGCGCTAACGTCGTTCAGTCCCGTTATCAGCGTCCCGACCTGTTGACCGAGCGTATTGAATAGCAACCACGGCGTGTTGGCAGCGCCACTACTGCGCACGGTTAGGGTGGCGGTAGCTGGCGAAGGAAAAACGTCGAGCATTCCGGCAGCCAACGCGGGCACTTCCACCGCCACCACCGGACTGTAGGTCGTTTGAAGGTCCTGGTCAACTTGGCGCAGGCGGTAGTAGTTCAGCCCGCTGGAAGGCGCGGTATCGGTCCAGGTATAGGCGGTGAGCCGGGCGGTGGTACCCGCGGCGGCCACCTGGCTTAGCTCGGCGAAGGCGCCATCGGGCAATCGTCTTTCCAGAGCAAAGTAGGCGCTGTTGACTTCCTGGGCAGTTGCCCAAGTCAGGACAACCTGGCCAGCCCGTTCTTTCCCAGTGAAGCTCAGCAGCTCGACTGGCAGCGGATTGGTGCCATAGCCAACCGTGAGCTGCGACAATTCACGGAGTTGCTTGCTGACTACTACGGGCGAGGAAGCGTTACCGGTATTGGTACCCGCCACGCCGGCCAAACCCCAAGGTCCACCCGCCAAAGGGCGCTGCAACACTCGTAGCTGGTTGAGGGGAGTGGTGGGCAGGCCCTCGCTGGTGAGGGCGACGGTGTAGGTGCCCCCGCTCAGGCCGTTTTGGGCTTCAGTCCGCCAGTAAAACGGCGCCGTAGCCGTGAGCGTCAGCGAGCCATCGGTCAGCGGCAAGCCCGCATTATCGGGTGGCGTCGGAAACTGTTCAACCAGCAAGATACCAGGCGCAGTGGGGGGACTGGTATAAGTCAGGGCCAGTTCGCGGTTGCCGGGCACCTGCTCAACGGCAAACGGAAAGCGGCGGATGCCGGCGCTGGTCCCGATAGTGCGGGCGATGCGCCCTACCACGTAGCCCAACGTGCGCTCAATGGCGGGGTCGGTGCCACCCGCGCCTCCGGTCGGGTTGGTCAGTTGCAGCGTGTGCGCAGCGGTGAACAACGGGCCCGCCACCAAGTTTAGCTGGCCGTTCACGGTGGCGTCGGTGGCTAATTCCAGGCCGCTAAGGGCCGTTACGGTCAGGTTGCGCAGCACGGCGGGGCTGGTGGGCAGTTCCGGGCCAGTGATGTCCCTCAGCAGATTGGTGTACACCAAATCCACTTGCCCGGCGAAGGTGGGCGTGCCACGCAGCTTGCCAGCAGCGCGCGTCAGCACGACGTTGTTGTCGAGCAGCAGGCTGCCTCCGGCGTTGAGGCGCAGCTCATCCAGCAGCAACGCAAGCGACTTTTGCACCCGCACCGGGCCGGTTATGGTTTTCACCCCGGAGCCGACGCCGGCCACCACGAGGTTGTGGTAGACGAAGGGCGCTACGGCTTGCTCGAAATTGGGCACCCCCGGCAGCCCCACGTACACCACCGTACCAGTCCCCGCCGTGAACCCCGCCGCGTTAGGAAAAACCAGGACGCCGCCCAGAGTAAGCGTGCCCTCGGCCATGAAACGAAGGTTGGAATTGACGAAGTTGGCGGTGATAACGCCGTAAAGATTCACGAGACTCTGCCCGATGCGCAGCTCAGCAGTGCCAAAGCCACCCAACAGAGACGTGCCTCCCGCGCAGCTGAACACCCCGCCGTCGGCTTGCAACACCGTTTGGCCCCCGAACAAGGCTTCCACCACCGTCAGGCCCAGTACCGACGTGGCGCCGCCTTGCGTTCGGAGCCGGCTACCCTCGCTCAAGGTCAGGCTGCCCGTGGTGGTCAGTAGTCCGTCCAGGACCGTTAGCCGCGAGCTTTGAGCGACGGTGATGCTGCCCGCCACGAGCAGGTTGCTCTGGGGGGTGGTCAGCGTCAGGTCGGCGTTGCCGCGCACCGTGAGCGAAGCGCATTGGTTCGAGCCCAAACCACCATTTTGCCCCGACACTACCACGGCGTGGCCGTTACCAATTACTACGGCGTCGCCGGCTAGCGGGTAGCCCGCCACAGTGGCGCCGTTGACCAGGGTCCACGTGGCGGGGTTTGTCCAGTCGCCGCTGGCCCGGCTGCTAAAGCTGGCTTGTCCCCAAGCACTGAAGGCCAAGACTTCAAACAGAATCGCCAGTAGATATTTCATACTCCATACGATACTTGAAACAAGGCAACAGCTCCCGGCGAAAGGGCATACGTACGCGGAATGCTACCTACTCCCAGCTTCTTCTCGCCCCTTTATGGACTTACCTAAAAAGGCAATGAAGGTTACACCATTTGAAGGCCTGAGGGTTTGTGCACGCAACGTGGCATCCAGCAGTTCCTGTTTGTTGGATTTACTGCGCAGCTGTGCAATTGAGGCTGGCTAATTTGCGGCCCAAGGCGCGTAGCCAGCGGGCCTGTTGGCGGTTGCCGAGACATTTGCCGCGGGTGCTGGTTGATGCCTAGAGAAAACGCTACCCTATGCAATTTGAATTCATTCCCAGCGGTGCCACACGTTTCCTGACTGATTTTGCAGCCACACTCGGCATTCAGCCCGAAAACAACGGCCTGCGCTTGCCCGCCGCTTGGGGCCAGGGATTTTTACACGTACAGGAATTGCAGGAGGATTTCGATGTGGTGGTTCAACAATACCGCTTCAACGCTGACTGCACCTTTAAGCGGCTGCCAGCTCCGCAGGGGTGCGACATGATGACGGTAGTCTTTTACAACACCGAAAGCCCCGTGTCGCACTCCACCCAAGGCCACGAGCTCCAGATGTCGCGCCATTCCGTTTCGGGCATCACCATTTCCTCCGATGACATTGGCTCCGTAATTCGGTTTCCGCGCCACACCACGGTGTCCATCGTGGTGGTCAACATCAGCCTGGACCTGCTCAAAACCTACGCTGCTTCGGCCGACGCCCCGAATCTAATTCAAAGCCTTGTGCCGGGCGACCAATCCTATTTCCTGTATGAAAGCATTGATCTGCCCGTTTTGTCGGTGCTAAAAAGCTTGGGCGACGAGCTAAACCCTGACCCGCTACGGCCATTTTACTTGCGCATCAAAGCTCAGGAACTGCTTTACTTGTTGCTAACTAAGCTCCTGCGGCGCCGGCGCTTGGCACCGGCTGCACTCAGCCGCCCCGAGGTAGAAAAGGCTTTCCGGGCCCGCGAGTTGTTGCTGGCTGACTTAGCCCAGCCACCTACCGTGCAAGCGCTAGCGCGCGCCACGGCCCTAAGCGAAACGCGCCTCAAACAGTTGTTTCGCCAGATTTTTGGCGACAGTTTGTTTCATTACTTCCAGCGCGCCCGCATGGCCGAAGCCCAACGCCTGCTGCTCGACCCCACGCTCACCGTCACCGATGTGGGCTACCGTCTCGGCTTCAGCAACCTGGGGCACTTTGCTCGCACGTTTCACCGCGCCACTGGCCTGAATCCTAAGCAATTTACTCTGACCCACCGCATACCGGATAGCGCCATTCTTATGCCGTAATGAGCTAGTTTCTCCCCTTGGCCGAGGCTTGCTTTGCCCAAACAAAACAAGCTCCAGTATGCAAACCACCAACCGTACCATGCTCATCACCGGCGGCGCCACCGGCATTGGCCTAGCCCTGGCCGAAGCCTTTTTGCAGGAAGCCGGCACCCAAGTCATCGTCTGCGGCCGGCGCGCCAGCGTGCTGGACCAAGCCCAAGCTCGCTTTCCGCAGCTTCACACCAAAGTCTGTGACCTGGCCGATGCTGACCAGCGCCGGGAGCTGGCCGCGTGGGTGCAACAGCATTTTCCGGGTCTGGACGTGCTCATCAACAACGCCGGCATTCAGCAGCAGCTCGATCTGACTCAGGGAGCCGCAACGCTTGAAATGCTCGCCGAAATCGAAACCAACCTGACGGCTCCCATCCACCTGACGGCTTTGCTGCTGCCCCACCTGCTGGCCCAACCCGCAGCGGCCGTCGTCAACATCACCTCGGGCTTGGGCTTCATTCCGCGGGCCGTTACGCCCATTTATAGCGCTACCAAAGCGGCGTTGCACTCCTACACCCAGTCCTTGCGGCACCAGCTTCGCGCCACGGCCGTGCAAGTGTTTGAAATAGCCCCGCCCATCGTGGACACGGCCATGAACGCCGGCTCCAGCACCGAACAAAACCGGCAGTACGCCGGCATGGCGCCCGCCGAGTTTGCCACGGCGGCTCTACACGCCTTGCGCGAGGATCAGCTCCTAGCTCCCATTGGCCTAGCCGCCGACCTCTACCACGCCTCCCGCAGCGACAAAGCCGAGTTTGTGTTCGGACAGATCAACTCATTTTAAAGAGTGTTTGGGAGTTTAGCAACACACCATTTAGGTTTTGGGTCATGCTCATACTCTCGAATGCCTTGGTTGTAACGCTCCGAGCCCAGTGCCGCCGGCCTCAACCACCAGCCACCCCTGTTTCGTATTGCACCTCCACGATGCCGCGCTTGGCCATTTGGCGAGCGCCCCATTCTTTGAGCAGGTCGATGAAGGGCAGCAGTTCGTGGCCGCTGGCCGTGAGGGTGTATTCCACGCGGGGCGGCACTTCTAGGTACACGGTGCGGACAAGCAACTCATCGGCCTCCATTTCGCGCAGCACCTGAGTGAGCATTTTGGGCGTGATGCCGTCGATGGCCCTGCGCAACTGGCCGTAGCGGAGCGTGCCAAAGCGCAGGTGCCACAAGATGCGGCCCTTGTGCTTGCCGCCGATGCGCTGAAAGGCATAATCGACGGAGCAGGCGGTGGATTCAGCGGACGGAGCTTTCTTTTTCATGCAACAGGCAGAATTTATTGAATTGATTATCAGCAATGATACCTATTTGGTGCATAGATTCCCAAAAGGTGTATACTTGATCTTCGGAACCTAGCACTTCTACCTTCGGGCCGTTCTTATTAACTCTCAAGAAACGGTCATGAAAGCATTGCAACTGAGCCAGTTTGGGCTCGAATACCTCGGCCTGTCTGAAGTGGAAAAACCTACGGCTGGCCCCGGCCAAGTGCTGGTGAAAGTGGAAGCCATTTCCCTGAACTATCTGGATTTGATGGTCGCCAAGGGCCATTACAACCCCAGCCTGTCCTTACCCCACGTGCCCGGCTCCGACGCCGCTGGCGTGGTGGAAGCCGTGGGCGCTGGCGTCACGGAGTGGCAGCCCGGTGACCGGGTCACGACCACCTTCGTGCAGGACTGGCTCGACGGCGCCGTAACGGCCGCGCAGCTGGCTTCGCGGTTGGGCTGCGAGCAGGCGGGAGTGTTTGCGGAATATGTGGTGCTGCCTGCCCACGGTTTGGTGCGCACGCCGGCTCACTTGTCGTCGGTGGAAAGCGCGGCGCTGCCCATTGCGGGGCTCACGGCCTGGGCGGGCTTGTTTGAGCACGGCCGCTTACAGCCCGGCCAAACGGTGCTGGCCCAGGGTACGGGCGGCGTGTCGGTGTTTGCGCTGCAACTGGCCAAGGCGGCCGGGGCTCGCGTCATCATCACGTCCAGCTCCGACGAAAAACTGGAACGGGCCCGGGCCCTGGGCGCCGACGCCACCATCAACTACAAAACCACTTCTGACTGGCCCGCCCAGGTGCGCGCCCTCACCGGCGGCCTCGGCGCCGACCTGACCTTGGACGTGGCCGGCACTACCATCAACGACTCTATGCGGGCGGTAAAACTGAATGGCTTCGTGGGGTTGGTCGGCTTTGTGGATGGGCTGAAACTTGATTTCAACGTGTTCGGGCCCATCGTAGGCAACCTCACGCTCAAAGGATATTCGGTGGCCTCACGGGCGTCGTTTACGGCGCTGAATGCGGCGTTGGAACACAGCCAGCTGAAGCCGGTAGTCGACAAAGTGTTTCCAGCTTCTGACATCCAGCAAGCTTTGCACTACCTGGAGCAGGGGCAGCATTTCGGCAAAATTGTTTTGGCCTTCTGACAGCGGAGCGCATGAGTAGTGGATGAGAAACGGCTAGTGCACGTTAGCGGCGGAATGCAACGGTGGGCCGGTTGGAAGCGTCGGTAGACAATTGTCCATTCGGTGAGCAACCTGTTGACGGGTGCTTCTAACGTCTTTTTCATGCTCTTTTCTGCTGTCCTCAAACTCAAATGGGCTTTTGCCCTACCTCTGGCGCTACTGGCCCTCGGCAGCTGCCAGCCCTCGGGCAAATCCGGCACCGGCCAGCCCGATTTGCTGCAAGCCAACCTCGACACCACCGTGCGCCCCGGCGACGATTTTTTCACGTACGCCAACGGTGGCTGGCTGAAGAAGCACCCCATTCCAGCTTCAGAAAGCTCCTGGGGCATCGGTAAGGAAGTGGAGAATGAGGTGTACGCCCGCCTGCGCGCCCTGAACGAAGAAGCCGCCAAAGCGAAGGCCGCGGCCGGCAGCAGCCAACAGAAAATCGGTGATTTCTGGGCCACTGGCATGGATTCCGTTACCATCGACAAGCAAGGTCTCGCACCGCTGAAGTCAGAGCTGGACCGCCTCGCAGCCCTGCACACGCCGGCCGATGTGCAAGCCGCCATTGCCCACCTCATTCCACTAGGCGTCAATGCCTTGATAGGGCCCTACGTGACGCAGGACGCTAAAAACAGCGACGTGATGGCGTTGTATTTGTACCAGGCCGGTCTGGGGCTGCCCAACCGCGACTACTATTTCAATAAGGACGCGCGCACCAGCGGCATCCGCAAAAAATACGTGCGGCACGTGGCCCGTATGCTTGCGCTTATGGGCCAGGATTCGAGCCAGGCCAAGACCAACAGCGACCGGGTGATGCGCCTGGAAACGGCCCTAGCGGCCTCGTCGCGCAAGCTCGAAGCTCTGCGCGACCCGTATGCCAACTACAACAAAATGGCCGTCGCCGACCTTGGCAAGCTCACGCCCGGCCTCGACTGGAAAGCCTGGCTCGCCCAGCTGGAAGTGAGCAAGGTAGACAGTGTGATTGTGGGCCAACCGGAGTTTTACAAAAAGGCCAGCCAGCTGCTCCAAACCGCTGCTATCGACGATTGGAAGGCGTATTTGCAGTGGCACCTGGTGAACGCCTACGCTTCCAACCTGAGCCGGCTTATCGACAACGAGCATTTCCGCTTCTACGGCACCGTGCTGCAAGGCCAAAAAGAGCAGCGCCCCCGCTGGAAGCGGGTGCTGGACGAAGAAGAAGATGCGATGGGTGAAATCCTGGGCCAGCAATTCGTGAAGGAATATTTCACGGCCGAAACCAAGGACCGCTACGTCAAGCTCACCGCCAACGTGGTGGCCGCCTTCCGGGAACATATTCAGGCCCTGAGCTGGATGAGCGACTCCACCAAGCAGAAGGCTCTGGTTAAGCTCACCAAAATTGCCCCCAAAGTAGGTTACCCCAATAAGTGGCGCGACTACTCGGCCCTGAACATCAGCCGCGACTCCTACGCCCAGAACGTGATGCGTGCCAACCAGTGGAGCTACCGCTACCGGCTCAACAAGCTCGGCAAACCCGTAGACCGGACCGAGTGGGAGATGACGCCCCAGACTTACAACGCCTACTACAACCCTTCAAACAACGAAATCGTGTTGCCGGCGGCCATTTTTGCCATCCCGGGTCTGGAAGATAAAAACGCCGACGACGCCATCATTTACGGTTACGCCGGTGCCAGCACCATCGGCCACGAACTCACCCACGGCTTCGACGACGAAGGCAGCCAGTTCGATGCCCAAGGCAATCTGCGCAATTGGTGGAGCAAGAAAGACCGCGCCGCGTTTCAGCAGCGCGTGGGCCAGATCGTGCGCCAGTTCAACGGCTACACGGTTCTGGACTCGCTGCATATCAACGGCAAAGCCACGGCTGGGGAAAACATTGCTGATCTGGGCGGCATCGTCATTGCTTTCGACGCGTTCAAGAAAACCGAGCAGTACAAGAAAGGCGAGAAGATTGGCGGCCTCACGCCCACGCAGCGCTACTTCCTGGGCTACGCGCTCGGCTGGCAAAGCCACCAGCGCGACGAAGTGCTGGCCCAGCGCATCCTCACCGACGTACACTCGCCCGCCAGCTACCGCGTCAACGGCCCCTTCGCCGACGTGCCCGCGTTCTACGAAGCCTTCAACGTGAAGCCCGGCGACAAGCTCTACCGCCCCGACTCCGCCCGTGTCACGATCTGGTAGCCCAAGGACCTATGCAAGCCAAATAATGACCAATCCAATGGCGGCACGTCGGCAGAAGCAGTGTCAGTAAAGCCGCTTAGAGCCCCAGCTTGGCGACATATCGGTAAAAACATCAACCACAAGATTACCTAAAACCCCATCAGGCCGACACCAATCGTTGGACGGTTGGTGTCGGCCTAATGGGGCTTGGTCTCTTTATGCGCTGGTTGAGTTCTACCGATATGCCACCCCTCCGGGGCTGGTTTTCGTTGCCAACTCTAATTGGTTGTTCACCCTGCCGTTGGCGCGAAAGCACCCATTTGCAGCAACGCGCTAAACCAATCTTCTACGTGCCAGGATTCGGCAATTTGACCATCCTGAATTCGGTGCACATCGTGAGCGGCGATGCTGATGTGCCGGCCCGAGGCGGGCACGCCTAGCCATTCGCCTTGTTGGGTGCCGCTGATGGTGATGCGCGTAGCCACGAAGTCGCCTTCGGCAATGAGCTGTTCTACGTGCATTGCCAAGTCTGGAAAGGCGGCAAGTAGGGCTTCAGCCCGCGGCAGATATTTCTCCAGATCCGACTGCTCGCCGGGAATTTCCGGGTGAATGCGCCACTGCGCATGCAGCGCCGCCGTTAGGCCAGTCAAGTCGCGTTGATTGAAAGGCTCGTAGAAGCGTGCGGCGGCGGTTTTGGCGGCTTGCGTATCCATCGGTTGGGGTTTTGAATAAGGAATCAACTACGAGCCAGCGGCTCTATTCTGCGTCCACGAATACACTATCGTCGGGGCCGACGCCGGGGTATTGCAGAAACATGAGCGTGCAGCCGGTTTGGGTGGTGTGGGGGCCGTGCGCAACGCCCGGCCCGTGCGTCGTTATGGAGCCGGCTTCCAGCACCTGACCATCATTGATCATTTGCCCTTCCAGCACATACACCGCCTCGATGGCCTGCGGATGGTAGTGACGAGCCAGCACGGCGCCGGGCTCCAGCTTGAGCAGGGCCACAAATGGGGCGCGCGTGGTGTCGGTGTTCAGAAAAGCCGCGTGGGTGCCGCCGCTAAAGCCCGGCAGAGCAAACGGCGCAAAGGTTACTTGGCTGGCAGCCAGCACCACATCTTCGGTGGCGGGCGTTGCTTGGTCGGTGGACATGGCGAGGTAGCGTAAAATGCCTCTTAAATAAGCTCCCCGCTAGGCTTGATTCACCGCTTCGCCTTCGGCGATGAAAAAGTCGGTGGCATCCACTTCCTGCGACTGAAACACGAGCAGCGTGGCGCCATTACGAGTTTCGTGGGGCCCATGCACGGTGCCGGGCGTGCAGGCGAAGAAAGTGCCCGGTTGGTATTCCGTCCCGTTGTCGATGAAGTCGCCCTCCACGAAGTAGAAGGTTTCGGTGGCTTTGTTATGGTAGTGCGCCGGGATGCGCGAGCCAGGCGCGAACTTGAGCAAGTAGGTGATGGGGCCGTGGGCAAGGTCGGCGTTGAGCATGTTGAGGGTGAATGCTCCCGGGGTGGCGCCAGGAATATTCAGGGGCAGGCTCGGTAAATCGGCGGCGTGGGCAATGGTCTGGTACATAGCTAGGAGGTTGGGGGTGAAAGACAAACAAAGGTGCCTTTCCGACCTCGCCCGACGCTAATCCGTTTCTCGGGAAAGCTGGCGCATTTCTCCGCTGCTCGGCTTGGCCAATCGATGCCGAAACTCACTCGGGCTCATGCCTTTGTGTTTCTTGAAAAACTTGCCCAGGTTGGTTGGCTCCGAGAAGTTGAATTTGAAGGCAATCTGGGCCACGTCGTAGTCGGTGTACAGCAGCAGGTTCTGAATTTCCAGCAACAGCCGCTCATCAATGAAGCTTTTGGGTGTGCGGCCCGCTACGGCCTTCGTGACTTCCCAGAGGTAGCCGGTACTGATGTGCAGCAGCGCCGCGTATTCTTCCACGCTGCGGTGGCTGTGGTACAGATTGTTGATGAGGGCGCGGTAGCGCCGGAGCAGAGCCGCCGGACCATCGTGCGCAGCCTGGACGGTGAGGCCGGCGCGGCGTCCGTAAATCTCCTTGCAATGGCAAAGCAGCGCCGTCAAATAGCCCCGCACGGCTGCCAAACGCAGCTCCCGCCCGCTTCGATATTCGGTCAGAATTAGCTCGAAATCCTGGTGCAGCAAGGCGCTTTCGGCTTCGTCCAGCTCAAACGAATTCAGCTCTAACGGGTCGAAAAATGGCAGTTCTTCCCGGCGGCTCGCCGGGCCTTGCGCCAGAAAATCTTCCTTAAAATTAACCACGAAGCCTCCCATGCATTCGTTGCGCTGCCAGGAATGAATATGGTCGGGCGAGTGGCAGAGCAGAATATTGCGCTGCGGCTCAAATGAGCTGGCGTTCAGCTGGAATTGCAGGCCCTGGGTGTGATAAATGAATGCCAGGTGGTAGAAGCTCTTGCGAAACGGCTCCATGAACTGCACCACATCGGGGTGGGTTTCCTCGATGCGGAACACGTAAAACTCCGGGGTGGAAGTGCGCTGCCCAAACCCCACTCCGGCGTAGAAGTCGTTGATTTCTTGGAAGTGCGGCAAAGCCTGTTTGGGCATGGCACCAATGAGTTATGTACGGGCAGAACCTTTTTCTTTGCGGCTTAAACAGTCGAGGAAGAGAATATCTTTTTCTGCTCGCTCACTTCAATCAACTCTCGCTCATGTCTTCCGGCCAAACCAACCTCGACACGTTACTGAGCACCATGCAGCCGGTGCTGCACCCCACCGAATACGTGTTCTGTACGCTGCCGCTCGGCCAAGCCGTGCCGCCACAGTTGGCACCCGTAGCCACTTTCCGCGAAACCGAGGGCCTGACGCTTATCATCACGACGGAAGAGGCCGCCCAAGCCGGCTTAGCTGCCATCTATCCTTGCCGCTGGATTACGCTCAACGTCCATTCCAGCCTCGAAGCCGTGGGTTTTCTGGCGCGCATCACCACCAAGCTCGCCGCGCACGGCCTCAGTGCCAACCCCCTGTCCGGCTACTACCACGATCATCTATTCGTCCCGGCTGACCGCGCCGAGGAGGCGTTGCGGTTGTTGAAAGAAATGCAGGGTTGAGGTGCCGCTGCTGTCAAAAAAGCTTTTCTCCGAAGATTAGGGCCTCTTGCCAGCTTCGTCCGCGCGGTGTGGGGTTATCACTTTGTATTTCGCTAGTCCTTCGGCGGCCGTGGCGCGCACCTTGTTCTGCAACCAGTCCGACCAGCCCAGTAACCAGCCCATCGGCCCCAACGCCTGCCTCGACCAGCGCCAGAAGTTGAACTCGTCGTGGTGGGTGCGGATGAGGCCATTTTCGAACGTGAACCGCGCCCGAATGTGGTTGTGTACTGGGCGGCGCGTCTGGGAAAAAGTGTAGCGGGCGTCCCAGGTGGCGGAGCCATGCTGTTCGTCGGCCTGGATGTCGTTGTAGGCGAGGCGCAAATCCTGGCCCCGCTCGCAGAGCATGCGCCACATCTTCCCAATTTCGGGGCCCCGCAACTCAAAAACAGCATCCTCAAAGGTGGCTTCAGGGTGGTAGCAGGCAGCCATACCAGCGTAGTCGCGGCGCTGGAAGGCTTGGTAGAAGCGGTGGAGCAGTTGTTCGTGCGGGTGCATGGCAGGCATAAAAGGCGGCCCGAAGGCCGGGCCTTCATCGGAAACCTAAAGCTGCACAAAAAACAATGCCCACCGGACTTCCGGTGGGCATTGTTTTTTGCGATGGATGTCGTTTTGAGCAGGCAGCCACGAGTAAACACTCGTGCCGTAAGACGTTACAGTTGGAAGCTAGTCCATCTTCTCGCCTCGCAGATCTAGACTCTTACCACTTAGGCGGGCTGCCCAGCCGTGGCACCTTTGAAAATGGGCGCGAATACGGTTTGCGCAAACTCTTCGAGCGTGGTGGGCGTGGTGCTGGCGGCGGTGCGCTCTTCCTTCACCATCACCTTTTCCTCGTTCATGTTGCGGGTCATTTCGTCGTAGAGGTTGGCCATGCTCTCGGAGAGGCCCGCGCCTACCATGCCCTTCTTGGCATCTTCGTACGGGAACTGCACGTAGGGCAATTCCGGCTTACCAATGGCCTGCCCAATGGCCTGGGCGGCGTCCTGCTGGCTGTAGTTCTGCGGCCCCAGCAAGTAGTGCACCGAGCCAGCCTCGAAGCCTTGGCTGAGCAGTTCGGCAGCTTTGGCGGCAATGTCCTTGGTAGCCACCATCGGGAACGACAAATCCGGGCGCATGCCGGAACCTACGATGCCCATGTGCTGAATCATACCGACGTTGGCCAGCAGGTTTTCCATGAAGTACGCGGGGCGCAGGTGAGCCACTCGTAGACCTTCAATGGCGTTGAGCCGCGCTTCCTGATGATGCAGCCCCACCACCGGACCCGTGCCGGCGGGCTCGTCGGCCCCGATGCTGCTCAGGTGCACCGCCTGCTTGAGGCCGGCTGCCCGCACTGCTTGCACAATAGCTTCGCCTACCTCCTCTTGATAAGCGAGGAAGTCGGCAGCTGTTGGGTTTGGCGGAATCATGAGAAAGGCCGCGTCGGCACCGCGTAGAGCTTCGGTAAGGAACGCCACGTCGTGCAGGTTACCCGCTTTGATTTCGGCGCCAGCGTCGCGCAAGGCGTCGAGGCGGCTACTTTGGCGCGCAACGGCCGTTACGCGGTGGCCTTGCTGGAGGAGGGCATGAACGATGCCAGTGCCGATGTTGCCGGTGGCGCCGGTGATGACAATGTGCTGGGACATGATGGACTATGAGTTGAGGATGTAGTGAAATAGGAGCTGAAAACTCTACCGTCTTCAAGGTCTGTTGTTTTCGTGACAAAGGAAACGTGCTACCTTCGCTTTTCGCAAGTACCTACGAAAAAGTCAGGCACCTACTTTTTCGTCAGAATTACTGATAATCAGGCACAATAATTTCGATGCAGAAGCAAACTAAACAGCAAGCCGCTGAAGCTGAGTGGCGTCTTTCCACGGCCAGCGGTATTCCGGCGCCCAGTTCTCTCGCGTATTGCCCCGTTCGCACCACTCTCAATGTACTCGGCGGCAAGTGGAAGCTGCTGATTTTATCGTACCTGCTCGATGGGCCGCAGCGGTACGGAGAGCTGCGCCGTCTCGCGCCCGACATCACCGAGAAAATGCTCATTCAGGAGCTGCGGGAGTTGGAAGTGGATGGCATCGTGACGCGCCTCGTGTACCAGCAGGTGCCGCCCAAAGTGGAATACATGCTCACGGAGCACGGCCGCGCCGTGCTGCCCGTTATGCAGGCCCTGGTGGATTGGGGTAACAACTACCTCGCCCGCGACAGTAGCACCGCGCAATTCGTGACGCAGGGCAACTTAGTGGAAACGGCGAGCTAGCCCCTCTATAAGGTTCTGCTTGGACATTTATTTTCAATGTTTTGCGGCGCCCAGGCAACGGGTAGCAGCTGGCTTTCATCTTTCCAGCCGGATGTTCCACCTTCAACGCTTGACTGCCCATGAAAACGCTACGCTTCTTTTCTCTGACTCTGCTGCTGGCTCTGCTGGCACCCGTACTACGTCTGGCCGCCGCGCCCGGCCGCGAAGTGCGCAACGTGGCCGATTTCACCAAGCTGGGCTTGGCTAACTCAGTCCGGGTAGTGCTCCGCCAAGGCAGCCCGCAAAAAGTAGAGGTAGAAGCTTCCACCGCCGACTTGGCCCGCCTCGAAACCACCGTGGAAGGCGGCCGGCTGCGCATCACAACCAAACGCGAAGAAGGCAAGATGTGGTCGAATGAGCGGTTTGAAGGTTCGGTGACCGTGTACGTCACGATGCCTACCATTTCGGAGTTGAGCGTCAGTGGCTCGGGCCAGATTCAGGCCGAAGACGCCATCAAAGCTTCCACGCTGTCGTTGGCCATCAGCGGTTCCGGCAAACTCACGCTGCCCAAAGTCACGGCCGACAAAATAACCTCTAGCGTTTCGGGCTCGGGCGAAATTACAGTGGCCGGCACCTGCCCGGAGCACGAAGCCCGCATCAGCGGTTCCGGCGACGTGCGCGCCGCCGACCTGCGCACCGAAACCAGTTCTATTCGTATCAGCGGCTCCGGCAACGGCCGCCTCTACGCCAGCCGCAACCTCGAAGCCAACATCGCTGGCTCTGGGGATGTGTACCTGCGCGGCGGCGCTAGCGTGAGCAGTAAAATAGCGGGCAGCGGCCGGGTACACAAAGAGTAGTTCGGCCCGCTAACGAAGTAGGTCTATAAGCACGAGTCCGGCGGAAGTATCCGCCGGACTCGTGCTTTTTTTACCAATCGAACAAGCCCCGCCCAGCGGCGGGCTTCTTCTTTTTCTTGGGTTTACCGTCGCCCTTATCCCTCTTTTTGTCGCCGCCAAACATTCCGTCAAAAAGACCCGTTTTCTTTTCCTTGATGAGGATATAACGGACGGAAAAAGCCGTTGGGAAACGCGCCCAATCGTCAGAATTGAATTCGACGCTCGGTTTGAAATCGGCGGCGATGACTAGGCGGGAGAGAGCAATTTTGTATTCCACCCCTACAATGCCATCGAAGCCGCCGAAGGTGCCGGTGTCCTTGTTGCGGCCCATGTGCCCACCAGCGCCAAGGTAGTAGTTGAGGCTAGGGCCCAGGATGCCAAAATGCCGCTCGGCCAGCACCGTGCCCGTCACTTCTCGCAAACCGGCTAGGGCTAGGCCTTCGAGCGTGGCTTTGGGCAAAAACTTTTGTTGCACAGTGAGCCCGTACAAGCCGGAACTCAGCCGCAACCCCGCGGCCGTACGGTATTTTTGCGCCGCCGCCGGACTGGCAGCACTCAACCCGAACACCAACAGGGGCACCAGACGGTACCCACGAAAACGAAACGTCATAATCTTGTAACGAAAGCAGCTAAACAGGCCCGCTCATTTGGGCGTTTGAACGTGCAAGACCCGCATAAAGTACGGGCCACGGCAACATTTGGGCCGCACCGTGCGGCCTGCTCCGCTTACCTTGCCGCGTTTTTCCGCCCCAACCCTTCGCTCTCCTTTCTGTGTACATCCACCGGGTGGCAGCCTATCTGCCAGAACAAGTTGTTACCAACGAGCATTTTACCCGCCTCAATGGCCTTTCTGATGATTGGATCATCGAGCGGACTGGTATTCGGGAACGGCGCAAAGCTGGCCTTACCGAAAATACCAACACTATGGCCATTGAGGCCACGCGCCGGGCGCTAACCCAAGCCCCCAATTTCCCGGTGGCTGAAGTCGACCTCATCATCGGCGCCACTTACACCCCGCACGATACTATTTACACGCTGGCCCACGCAGTACAGCGCGACCTGGGCGTGAACGACATTCCGGTGGTTAGCATTTCATCGGCCTGCTCTTCGCTGCTCAATGCCATTGAAATCGTGGAAGGCTACTTCGCGCTGGGCAAGGCCAGTCGCGCCGTGGTGATAGTGAGCGAGCACAACACGGCTTACAACAACGAGCAAGATACTATGGCCGGCCACCTCTGGGGCGACGGCGCGGCCACTCTTCTGCTCGCCAAAGAGCGCCTCGCTCCCACCGACCTGCGCGTGGTAGACCTACTAACGGGCGGGGCCGCGGTGTCGGGTAAAGCCGACGAAGCCGTAACCTTAAAACTGCTGGACCGCGGCATTGTGATGCCCCACGGCCGGGACGTTTTCACACACGCCTGCCAGTACATGGCCCGCGTGACGCAGCAGGTTCTGGAGCGCCAACACCTCACCCTGGATAGCCTCACGTATCTGATACCGCACCAAGCAAACCTACGCATCACGAAGAATGTGGCGCAGCAGCTCCAGCTTCCCGCCGAGCGGGCCGTTTCCAACATCGAGCAGCTTGGCAATACGGGGTGCGCCGGCGCGGCTATCGGCCTGGCTGATACTTGGGACCAGCTACAACCCGGCAATCGGGTGGTAATTACCGTGTTTGGTGGGGGCTACTCGTTCGGGGCTATGCTGCTGGAGCGGTAGCTTCGGTCCAAGGGTTTCGCAACTTGCTTCACGCGCCTATGATTCGCTTAGCTCTACTTTTTATTTGCTTGGGGCTAGCGGGCTCACTAGCGGCGCAGCCCACAACGCCTTTGGCGGATTATGCCGCGCAACGCACCACCCTCGACCGGCGCGGTATGCTCGTGCTAGGTAGCTGGGCGGTAGCCAACGTAGGCGTGAGTGGCGCGCGTTATTTTGCTACTGAGGGCTCGGAAAAGTACTTCCACCAAATGAACGTGGGCTGGGGCGTGGTGAACCTGGCACTGGCGGGCACTACATTCCTGGCCGCGCGCCGCCCGTTGCCCGAAGCCAGCCGCACAGAGCTAGTCCGGACCCAGCTTCGCACCGAAAATCTCTACCTCTTCAATGCCGGACTCGACGTGGCTTACGTGGCCACGGGCTTTTACCTGCGGGAGCGCGCCCAAACCCGCCCCACCAACCGGCGGCGCGACCAGCTACAAGGCTACGGCGAATCGTTGCTGCTGCAAGGCGGGTTCCTGCTGGCTTTCGACGGTATATTATTCGCGGCGCACCACCGGCACGGGCAACGCGCCTTATACCCGCTGCTTAGCCGATTGCAAGTAGGCCCCGGAACCGTAGCCCTGACGCTGCCTCTACGGTAGTTGAGTGGCAGTATAAGCTAGCCTACACGGAGAGGCAGCAGAACGACAGTCAGACAGTCAGACAGTCATGCAGAGCCGGAGGCGCAACAACCTCGACTTTCTAGGCTATGGGCTGACTTTTACCAGCGGTAGCCCGCCTTTTCGGCCGTCAGAATCTTGGTAGCGCAGTAGGTACCAACCTGGCTTCAAAGTCGATTCTGGTAGGGTCAGAATATTGATACCTGGCCGATAGTCGATAAAGACCGTGGATAGGCGGCGGCCGAGGGCATCGTAGAAAATAAGCCGCAGCTGGCCGGTTGTCGTGCTTGGGTATTGCAGTTGAAGCGGTCCGTCCGCCAGTGGATTTGGAAATACCGCCGGCCGCAGAGCTGCCGCATCGGTGGAGACAAGTACGGCCGGAGTGGCATCGAGCGAGTTGTCGGGCCGGCGCAGGAGCAGGCGGTAGTAGCTGAGGCCCGCGGCCGGCTGCGTATCGAGGTACTGATATGGAGCAGTTCCTCGTGGCACGGTGGCTATGGTTTGCCAGCTCGTGGTGTCGGTGCCGCGCGACCGTTGCACCTCAAAGTTGTTCAGGAAGCACTCAGCGCGCGTGGCCCACGTCACCGCGACGCCCCCAGTAGCGCTAGCGGCGGCTAGCTCGGTGAGCGGAGCGGGGAGCATGGCGGCGGGGCCGCAGCTCTGCGTTACTAAACCGCGCGTACGCAGCACCTGCCGGCCCCCTACAACATCGTCGGTGCTGATACTGCGGCTGTTTTGATTTCGGGCAATAGCGTAGTGCATCACGGCGCGCGGCAGAATCACGTGCGACAATTGTTGCGCGTGCCCCAGCTCGTGCACCACCACCGACTCGAAATCAAACTGCCCCCCGATTGCCGGAGCAGGCCCAAACTGCCAGGAAATAGCGTCGTCAAACTGCATATCGATTTCCTGCACGTAGAATACCAGCCGCCCATCGGGCCGAAAGCAGCCCCGGTAGTAGCTGGTCGTACGCCCCAGGGTGTTGGTCGGTAACTCAGCGCCTTGGTCGAAGCCAATGCTATTTTCGTTGTCTTCGGCGGCACCCCGGCCGGTGCGGGGCTGCGCGTCGGCCTCCCAGTTCATCCCCGTCTGGCAGCGCCAAGTAGCCAAGGCGCGGCTCCATGAGGCCACCGCCGGCGCATTGCTGGCAAACCCCGCCTCAAATTGAAAGCTATAGCCCCCGCGCCCATTTTGGTTGATGGGATTAGGCCGCACCAGTTCGTTGCCGTTGGTAGGCTGCACCCGACTGATGGCGTACGGCACCGTCAGCGCTCTGGGGCTACTCGCTTGTAGTTGCTCATTTGTCGTAACGCGCACGGTGCCGCTGCCCGCTGGGCTGGCCGGCTGTCCCAGCGACGGTACCTGCACCTGAATGCGGGTGTCGCTCCAACTCACGTATTCACTCTCTTGCGGCCTGATGAATGAGCTACCACCGTTATCTGCGTTACGAAACTCCACGAATCCTTGCCCACGTGCCGCCCCGAAACCTGAGCCGCTGATGGTAAGCACGGCCCCCGTTCCCGCAGGTATAGTTTCCGGGCTCAAACTGATGATAACCGGAGCTTGACCCCGCGCCGCTACTACTGGTGCCTGCTCGCGCCGCAAGGCTGTTTCCAGCGCGATATTGGCTTGCACTTGACGGCGCGACTGGCCGGTAGCCGCGGTTAGCGTCTGATAAAAATTGTCTGTAACTCGGCCGTACTCGCGGAAAGGGTCGGTGGCGGTGGCAGTGCTAAGGTCGTATTGAATGAAGCCCTGCTTGCTGCCGTACGCAGTCCAAGCAGTACCCACAGCATCGGTGCCGGGAAAACGAGCGGGCATCAGAAATAGAACGCCTTGTTCGCTGGGCCGCAGATGGAGCGTATTCGTCAGTTCGTGCCGGTCGAGGTCTACAGTTCCGCCTTCCGTGAGGATGGTTAGCTCGCCGGGAGCCGTGCCCTTCAGCACACTAAACACCCGTACTCGGTGCGCGGTGTAGATGCGGCGGTGTTCCGCGTCCCAAAAGCTACGCGCGTCCAACACTTCCGCTTCTACCACCACGGCCGCCTGGGCCGCCCGTTGCGGCAGGCTGAGCGGCAACAGCAGGCACTGGGCTTCGGCGGGCTCAGGTGCCGCTTGGCCCAATCCCGCGAGTGGCAAAGCCAGCATACCAGCCAAACCAGCCAGCATCAAGGAGTGCGTACGAATCTTCATAAACTGGCGAAATATCGCTTAATGCAAGGTGTGGGCAGTCAGATGTGTAAGGTACGAGTTTGCCGGGCACGTCGCTGCTGAGCCAGCCAGCAACAGTCAAGTTGGTCAAAATAAACTGCCTTGCACCGGCTGCGGAATAATGCGGGGGGCGGCCACAACCAGACCCGTGAGGCCGTTAAGCCGCGCAAGAAAATGTTGCGTCCAGAGCGGCGTGTGCATAATATCCTTTTGATGCACGAAGAAATACACGGTCTGTAAGCCTTGTTGCAACCAGTCGGCAATTCGGGCGGCCCAGGCATCTGCCCGTTGGTAGTCGGAGTTCAAGAGGCCGTGGCCATTGAAGCGAATGAAGGCGACAGACGTGGTCAGGCGCATGTGCAGTACATCGCGGCGGCCAGCCACGTCGCTCAGCACAAGCGTCTTGTTGAGAGCCTCCAGCATGGACGCCACCGCCGCAAACGCCACTGCGTCGGAAAACCAGCCCGGATGGCGTAATTCCACGGCTAGCGGTACTTCGGCCGGAAAATCGAGCAGATACCGCTCCAAACGGCTCAGGTTTTCGGGGCCGAAAGTGGGCGGCAGTTGCAGAAAACACCAGCCCAGCCGGTCGTCCAGTTCCCGGATGGAGCGGCAGAAAGTAAGTGTCAGGTCGTCGGCGTTGTAGAGCGCCCGGTCGTGGCTGATGCTTTGGGGCAGTTTGGGGCAGAAGCGAAAACCCGGCGGCACGGCGTCGCGCCACTTGCGCACGGTGGGGGCGTCGGGAATGCGGTAGTGCGTAGTGTTCAGCTCTAGGCTGTTGAATTGGCGGGCGTAGTGATGCAAATAGTCCGCGTCCCGGATTCCCGCCGGAAAATAAGAACCCAACCAGGCTTTGTTGGTCCAGATGGGGCAGCCCACGAATAGTTCGGGCTGGGTTGGAGCAGCCGTACGCACCAGCACGGCAGCAGTGTCGGGGTGGTCCGGTGGCAGCCGGAAATCAACGTAGCGCAGGTCGGAAAGACGGCCAAAATCCATGCGGCAACATACGGCGAAATCCGCATTGCTGGCTATTAGTGAGCGTCTGCTCTCTGTACGAAGAAGCCAGTGCTTCAATAAGATTCCGCCCTTCGGATTACCAGACAGGGGCAAGCCCAAAAGCACTCTCGTAACTTTCTCTTACCTCTCTGCCCCATCCAGACAGTGGAATTGGCTGTTGGTCAAGAGCCTTCGCAACGCCAACCGCTAATTGTTTATAGGTGCGGCGCTCCAAAATACGCAATGAGACCTATTAGGCGTTGTCGGCTCATTTTTTGAGTGGAGTACTAAGTCAAGTCCCGGCTCCATAGCACAAGAAGCTCGTCCTTATATAATTGCTGCTTCCGAGGAATACTGTTTGGCTATACTCTTATGAAAAAGCACAGACTTTTCCAACCCGCTCCAACAGCACTTACCATAAGGATGAACAAAATTTTTTGTCCCGCACATAATCTTATTTCTCGGCTATCAGTTAAGCTTCCATATATAGTGCAAAATGCGGCTTAACTAAACACAATCGTTCAATTATGCCCGATTTACCTTAATTAATTTAATGCAAATTTTCTTTAAAAAGGCCAATTTTTGAGGCAACGCCTTAGTTCTCTGCTTTGGAGTTTACTATTCACTCTCAGATGCTCTTCTAGCTTTGCCTGTTCACCAATGCAGAGAAATAATGAAGTTGCCTCTACAACGGAAGGTTTCAGGCTTGATGATAGCCATGCTGTTAACGTTACTGTCGGTCTTTGCTCCTGAGGCCCGTGCTACACGTTTCGGCGATGATGACAAGACCCCTACTACCACTCGCCGTAGTGCCGTAATGCGGGGCCGCGCCTCTTGGTACGGCCGCCAACACCAAGGCCTGCGCACCAGCAGCGGCGAGCGTTTTGACCGGCACAAATACACCTGCGCCCACAAAACGCTGCCTTTCGGCACCAAGCTGCGAGTCACCAACATCGAAACCCAAAAGTCAGTTGTAGTACGCGTAACGGACCGTGGCCCTTTCCGCCATCAGCGCATTTTAGATTTGGCTGAGGTAGCTGCCCGCCCATTGGGCATCATTACGCACGGCGCCGTATCAGTAGTAGCCGAAGTAGTGCCCGCCGATACGCCTCTCGGTCCGACCGACGCTCCACTCGACCTTGCGGAGCTAGCCTCCGACTCGCTCACCATGCTCACGGCCACAACCACCATTCTGCCAGGCGCTACTGAAGCCGCCGACGTGGTGGTAGTACCCGAGCCTCAGCCCACCTTCGTGGTGCAAGCCGGCACTTTCGGCGACGCCCGCAACGCTCAATTCATGCAAGACAAAATTAGCTCGCTGGATAAAACGCTGAACGTGATAGTGGCCACCGGCACCAAAGATGGTCAACCCATAAATAGAGTCCTGATTAGCGGCTTCCAGGATAAAGCAGAGGCCGAGAAGGTTCGTCTGCGGCTGCGGCAGTGGGGCATTGCAGGGCTGGTACGGCAGAGCGAAAATTTGTAATAAGCATTCGCTTCAATGAAAAGCCGCTGGCACTTGGTGTCAGCGGCTTTTTTGCGTGTAAGCGTGGCGCTGTTTTTGAGGACGCTGGACCGAACAAATCACTTTGTACTTTTCCTCTCTTCAAATGAAAAAACTATTTCTACTCTGCTTAGGCGGCGTTTTCTCGCTAAGCGCCACGGCTCAAACGGAGAAGGGCGCCAAGTTTCTAGGAGCCAGCGTTGGTAACCTCAGCTATGGCACCGGCGATGGCCGCAACAGTATTTCGGTAGCACTGTATCCATCGGTCGGCGTATTTGTGGTAGATAATTTACTGCTGGGCAGCAACGTGCAGCTAGGCTATGATCGTTCGAGTTCCGAGTCCCGCTTTGGCGAATTCAAACGGCGCACCGTGGTATACGGTTTGTCTCCGTTTATCCGCTACTACTTCGCAGGCTCCGGTGCACACCAGTTTTTTGGGCAGATTGGCGGTGGTATAAACTGGCAAAACACCAAAATTGAAGAAAGTAGTAGCCTTGGCAGCTCAAGTGTCCAACGCTTCAAATCTGATTATTCAACTATTGGCGGGGCTCTAGGCTACAACTATTTTCTGACTCCTGGTGCTGCTCTGGAAGTAACGGCGGGCTACGTCCGCGACACGAATGGTCCAGAAGTTACCACCGGCGCGCTAGACGTGCGGGCGGGCTTCGTGGTGTTTCTGCCCTCTAAGAAAGCAGCGACAGCACCAACCCAATAAGCATACGCGAGCAGGCTTGGGCGCGCCGCGCAAACCCACTTGGTTTGCGCGGCGCGTTTTTTTGTCGGATGTTGTGGGGCCGACTGTCTCACCTGCTTTGTTTTATGCTGCGTACCGTCAAAGCCTTTCTGGCTCTACTCATTAGCGTTTCGCTGACGTGGTTTCTCGATACTAAGCACGGCGACGTGCCGCCGTTTGGCAAGTTTCTGAGCCCGTTCCGGGGTTTCTGGCAGAACGGCGAAACCGCCGATGCGCTACCCACGCAACGGACGCTGCGACTACCGGGCCTGCAACAGCCCGTGCAGGTGCGCTTCGACGATAAGCGCGTGCCGCACATCTTCGCCCAGAACGACCACGACCTGTATTATGCTCAGGGCTACCTCACGGCCCAGGACCGGCTCTGGCAAATGGACTTTGTGACCCACGTAGCGGCCGGCCGATTGGCTGAAATTGTAGGGCCGGCGCGGCTGGAAACTGACCGTTTCTTCCGGCGCATGGGTCTCAAGTTCGGGGCGGAGAAGTCGTTGCGAGTGATGATGGAGAACCCGACTACGCGTACCGTGCTCACGTCGTACTCTGAAGGTGTGAATGCATATATCCAGACGCTCACGCCGGCTTCGCTGCCATTTGAGTACAAGCTGCTCGACTACACGCCCGAACCCTGGGAGCCTCTCAAGTGCGCGCTGCTACTCAAGTACATGGCCTTCGACCTCAGTGGCCGCTCCGACGATTTGCGCCTGAGCAACGCGCTAGCCAAATATGGCCCGCAGGTGGTGCAGGACTTGTTTCCGGGCTACCCTACCCGCGAAGATCCCATCGTGCCCGTTGGTACGCCGCTCGACTTCAAGCCCAAAGCGGTACCGCCGACGCCAGCTTCGTTTCGGGCGGCTATGTCTAATGCAGCGCCGCAGCACGAGCCGGACCCGGAGCTGGGGTCCAACAATTTCGCGGTGAGCGGGGCTAAGTCGGCTTCGGGGTTTCCGCTGCTAGCCAATGACCCGCACTTGCAGCTCAACTTGCCTAGTATTTGGTATCAAGTGCAGCTTTCGGCGCCGGGCGTAAACGTGTACGGCGTCACGATTCCCGGCTCGCCGCTGGTCATCATCGGCTTCAACCAGGAAGTGGCCTGGGGCGTGACGAACGTGGGGGCCGACGTGCTCGACTGGTACCAGCTCAAATTCAAAGACGATACCAAGCGGGAGTACTGGCACGACGGCCGCTGGAAACCCGTGCGCCGCGTGGTGGAGCACATCAAAGTTCGGGGCCAGCCCGACCGGTTCGATACGGTGCTTTACACCCACCACGGTCCCATCGTGTACGACAAGGATGAAAAGCCCTTCCTGCCCCAAACGCCCATCCGCCACGCCATGCGCTGGACGGCTCACGAAGGCGCTAACGAGGTATTAGCCTTCTATCAATTGAACCGCGCCCGCACTTACCAAGACTACACGGCGGCGCTGACCAACTACGGCTCGCCAGCGCAGAACTTCATCTTCGCCAGCCAGCAAAACGACATTGCCATCTGGCCCAACGGCCAGTTTCCGCTGAAGTGGCGCGACCAGGGCAAATTCATCCTCGATGGCACCGACCCGGCTTACGACTGGCAGGGCTGGATTCCGCAGGCCCAGAACCCGCACGTGAAAAACCCGCCGCGCGGCTTCGTCAGCTCTGCCAACCAGTTTTCCGCCGGGCCCGATTATCCTTATTACCTGGGCTGGACGTTTGCTTCCTGGGAACGAGGGCACCGCATCAACGAGCGGCTGGCGCGCATGACGCAGGTTACACCCGACAGTCTGCGCCAGCTGCAAAACGACAATCTCAACCTCAACGCCCAGCTGATGCTGCCGCGCCTGTTAGCTCTGGTGCCGCCGGCTCAGCTGACAACTGCCGAGCGCAGCGCCTACGACGAGTTGCGCCGCTGGAATTACTTCTACGACGCCCGCTCCATCGGCCCCAGCGTGTTTGAGTTGTGGTACGGCAACCTTGCGAAACGCCTCTGGGACGATGATTTCAGCACAGGGGCCACTGGGTTGGAGATGCGCTACCCGCCCCGCGACCGGACCAACAACTTGCTGCTCCGGGAAGACACGAGCCGCTGGATTGACGACCGCCGCACGCCGGAGCGAGAGACGCTGCCGCAGCTGGCCCTGGCCTCCTTCCGCTTCGCTACCGACTCGCTCACCCGCAAATTCGGGACGCTGGGCCCTAAGTGGGCCTGGGCCAACCAAAAGAGCACCGACATCCTGCATCTGGCTCAACTGCCCGGCTTCGGCCATATGGACCTGGACTGTGGCGGCGGCGCCGGTATTGTGAATGCCACGTCGGAGCGCAACGGCCCTTCCTGGCGAATGGTAGTGGCGCTAGGCCCACAGGTGCGAGCATACGGCGTATTTCCGGGCGGGCAAAGCGGCAACCCCGGTTCTCCCGCCTACGACGACCTGCTGGAAACCTGGCGCGTGGGCCAACTCAATGAGCTAGTATTTCTGCGCTCCGCCACTGAGTCTCACCCGCGCGTGCGAACGAGCTGGTCTTTGTCCAAGTAGTTTTCCGATGACATGATGATCCTCTTTCTCCTGATTTTACTGCTGGCTGCACTCGCCCAGTTTTTCCTGCCTTGGTGGGTGATTACGCCGCTTTGCTTTCTGCTGGCCGCCTGGCGCGGCGGGACGGGCGGCCGGGCCTTCTTGGCCGGCTTTCTCGGCATCGGGTTAGGTTGGTTGATGCTGGCTGGTTGGCTGAGCGCGCAAAACAACGGCTTGCTCGCGCACCGCGTGGCGCAGCTTCTGCCACTGGGCGGTAATACTTGGCTGTTGGTATTAGTCACCGCTATAGTTGGCGGCCTAGTAGGCGGACTGGCTGCCCTAGCCGGCGCCTGGACGCTCAACGCCTTCGTGCCGGCCACAACCTCGGCTTCAAATCCTAGATAACCCCGGCAGCGGCAAGCAAAATAGCCAACGCAAATGAGGACGTGGCCGCATAGCGGCCTAAGGTGTGTAGTTTGAGGTCTGTAGAATGTCCCGCGCCGCGTAGCGGTGCCAGGTTGGCCGGCGTCTCTGGCACCGCTACGCGGCGCGGGTTTTTTTTATAAATCCCGATCTACATACCTCAAGCCGCTATGCGGCCACGTTTCCATTTGAGTTGGTAACTTCCTCATTTCACCAGCCCCGGCAGGGCGACATATCGTAGAAAACCTCTGCCCTCTATTTTACAAGCTCCAGCAGAGCGACACCCGGCTACCGGATATCGCTCTGCTGGAGCTTGTTTATTTTCATTTCGTCTGTACTACCGACATGTCGCCCTGATGGGGCTGCGGTACGAAAGCTATAGCTCTACCCGAAATAAAGTATTGAAACTATTTTAAGAAGCCGTTAAATATGTTGGCGGCTTCTTAAAAGAACTTAATTGCCACAAAACAGAATGCCAGTTCCTTCTCTACAGGAAAAGAACCGGCACTCTGCGTTTTATAAGTAACTGCTAAATGAGCGGAGGCGCAAGCTTCGCGATGCTACTGTTGGTATTGCGTGATGAATGCCAGTGCTTCTAGCGTGTACTGCGGCACAGAAGTGAAATGGTTGCCGCCCTGAATAGGACGCAGCTCGACTTGGTTGGCACCACGGGCACGCATGGCGCGGTAGGCATCCTCGGAGTTGAAGTAGGGTACGTAGTCGTCGGCGGTGCCGTGGAAGAGGGCCAGTGGGGCGCGCGGCTTCCAATCGTAAATGTCGTTGTCGCGGAAGGCGGCGAGCAGTGGGGCGTCCGTTTTGTTGAGCACGGCCTGGCGGAACGGGGCCGCAAACAGCTCTTGTGCCTGCTCGGGCACTTCACTGAACGGATTCGCTTGCAGTTGGCTGGCCCAGGGCTGATTGTAGTAGTAGGTCAGGGGCCGGTTGAGTCCGTACACGCGGTTGTAAGTATCGAGCACCCAAACGTAGGTGCTTAGGAAATTGAGCGGCCGGGTGGAGCTGAGGATGTAGTCGGCGAAGGCGGTTTTGTGGTAGGCACCAGCACCAGGTGCGCTAGCTGTTACGCTGAGGTTAGGGTAATTCTTCTCCTCCATCAGCTTGTGCAGCGCCATGGTAGCGTAGCCACCTTCGGAATAGCCCAGCAGGAAGTTTTTAGCGTTGGTAGACACCTGTTTTTGCTGGCAAAACTCCCGCGCCGCCCGCAGCATATCCAGCGAAGCCGAAGCCAGCGAAGCACCGTGCTCATACGGGTGCGGCAGATTCTTGGAAGCGCCGTAACCAATATAGTCCGGTACCGACACCACGTAGCCGGTGGAGGCCAGTACCGACACCACCGAATATACCTCACTGTTGGTACTGTAGTATGATGGGGCTCGGTTTTCATCATCGGGCCGGATAGTGCCGTGCTGGTAGCTGAGCAGCGGCAGCGCTGGTGCGCCCACCGGCACCAGCAACGCCCCCGACGCCGTCACGGCTTGACCGTTGGTGCCCGGCGTGGTGTACGTGAGGCGGTACACCCGGATCGGGTAGCGGACCAACGCCCCCGCAATGGGAATGTTCGACACCCGGCTGGCTAGCTCCGAGCTACTGTATTCACCGATGAGCGTGCTGCTGAGCAGACGAGTTTCGGGAGCGGCCGGCGGCGTGGGAGTGGCCGGCGTGGCGGAGGTTTCCTTGGCGCAACTTGTGCTGGCAACTAGGCTAAAACTCAGCCAGCCCAACGTGAGCAGGCGCGCAAGGTGAAAGGAGAAACGGGTACGGAGCATGTAGAAATCGGTAGGAGGAACGAACGGTATCTCATAACACCAACGCCGCCAAAAGATTTCGTAGGCCGCTGCCAAGTGCAATGGTAGCCCAACAAATGGCTTTGAGAGTATTTGGAAAGACTATTTCCTTTTAACTAACAATTTAGTTGTACAACTAAATTGTTAGTTGTACATTCATCACATCAATACTGCCTTTATGCTGCTGTGTAACCAAACAGCACAGCAACAATATCAACCAGCCATTCACCAACAAATGGACAATTTCCCGGAACTCACCCGTGCGGAGGAGCAAGTGATGCAAGTACTTTGGCAGCGAGGGCCCTCCTTCGTGAAGGAAGTCTTAGCTGAGCTACCGGCCCCATCGCCAGCATACAACACGGTCTCCACCATCATCCGCATTCTGGAGCAGAAGGGCTTCGTGGGCCACGAGGCATTTGGGCGTACCCACCGCTACCACGCACTAGTCGCCCAGGATGCTTACCGCCGCTTCTCGCTCCGTAAGCTGCTCGGCGGCCACTTCGCAGGCTCCTTCAGCCGCTTGATTTCTTTCTTCGCCAAAGAGGAAAACCTTGATGCCCGGCAGCTAGAAGAACTGCTGCGTCACGCCCAGCAGGATTCACCTTCTAATCCCCTCAGCGATGATACCCTCCCTCCTGCCAACGACACCGGCCGCTCTGCTTAGCTGGCTATTGCAAAGCACGCTGCTGCTCGGCGGCTGTTGGTTGCTCTACCGCGGGCTACTGCGGCAAGAACGGTTCTTCCAGTACAACCGCCGCTTGCTGCTCGGGGCACCATGGCTAGCGTTGTTGCTGCCGCAGCTACTAACCATAGCCGCACCCTGGCTTGGGAAGTGGCTACCTGGTTGGCACTTAGATCCTGGCCCCACTAGCTTGCTTTCGGGAGGCTTACTGCCAGGTGTAACCGTGCAGGCCGCTGAGTTAGCCACCGCCAACAGTTGGTCTAGCGGAGCACTACTACTGTATTGGGCAGGTGCATTGGTGCTATTAGCGCGGTTGGGTTGGCAGCTAACCGGCATTTGGCTGACCACCCGCACCTGGCCTCAAGAGCGGCGGACTGGCTACACGCTCGTGTATACCGCCGGCCGACGCCCCATTAGTTCTTTTGGGCGCTGGGTGTTCTGGGACGAAACGGCGCCACTTAGTACCGTTGAAGCTGCGCAGGTGCTGCACCACGAAGTAGCGCACGTGCAGCAAGGCCATTCGGTGGAGCGGTTGAGCCTGGAGCTAGTGCGGGCCCTGCTTTGGCCGAATCCTTTCGTGCACTTGTTTCCGCGGGCGCTGGAACTCACCCACGAGTTTCTAGCCGATCAGGCAGCCCTCCGCCAGGAAGCCACGGCCGCCACTACCTATTCCTCCCTGCTGGCGCGGCTCGCTCTGCGCCAGCTTCATCCCGACTTACCACTTGTCCATTCTTTCACTCAGTCTTTCACCCTTTCCCGAATCCGTATGCTTACTTCCCCATCTCCCGCCCGCCGCTGGAAGCAGTGGCTACTGCTGCCGGTAAGTGCCGCGCTTCTCTTCGTGGTGGCCTGCGAGCAGGCTACTCAGTCTCCGGTACCAGCTACTGCTACTGCCACTTCCAGCGCCCAAGTAGCGCCCCCGCCCCCACCACCTGTCGTTTATAACTCCGTCGAAACAATGCCAGAATATGAAGGTGGTCAGGTACGACTACTCAATGATATTGGCAAAGCAATACGCTACCCTGCTACGGCTAAAACAGCGGATCTGAAAGGGCAAGTGCTCATTAGTTTTATCGTAGCCGCCGATGGAACAGTGCAAGATGCTAAGGTCATGAAAGGCCTCACCCCACCTCCAGGCCAAGAGCAAGCGGCCCGCGACCTGGAAGCACAAGCCCTGAAGGCGGTGCAAGAGCTGCCAGGCCGCTGGACTCCCGGCCAGCAGGATGGCAAGCCCGTTGCCGTGAGCTATACCATCCCCATATCATTCGCGCCGTAGATATAGTCTTCGAGCCAATATAAAAGCCACTACTTGGTCTGCTCCAGGTGGTGGCTTTTTCGTGGATTGCAGCGTTTTCTTAGTTGTTCATACCAAGGTTTTTGCGTTGGCAGAACAGTTTTTGGGCTTAACGGTGTAGTGGATTCTTTTTGCTCATCATCTTCCGACCGTGCAATCCATCTGATTTCCGGCTTAGGTATGAGCTGATCTGGATTGTTGTAAAAAGCGCCGCAGCTCCTCTATTCTTCGTGAAAAGGCCCTAACTTCGGGGCTCTTTTTCGACTTCAAGCAGTTTCTTTTCAGTGTCTTACTTTCGGACTGCAACCAGCCTGACGGCCCCGTTGCTCGCTTCCCTGGGCTTAGCCCTCTCCCTCACCACCTTACCCGGCTGCGGTTCCGGCTCCAGCCCCGATTCGAAAAAGCCAGTTGTCGCTGCCGATACTACTAAGGCGACTGTAGTGGACACCCTGAAGCTCAAGCGCGACGCCATGCGCCGCGACTCGCTCAAAGCCGACTCCATCGTGAAAGCCAATGGACAGTTGCCGGGCGCCATTCTGCCGGGCAAACGCATTGTGGCATTTTATGGCAATATCCGGGCAAAGGGCATGGGTATTCTGGGCCGGGAGCCGAAGGAGCAGATGTTCCGCAAGTTTGAAAAAGTGCTGAAGGAATGGCAGGATGCCGACCCGAGCATTCCCGTGCAGCCGGCCCTGCACAACGTCACCATTACGGCCCAGGGTGCCGCCGGTGCCGACAAGAAGTATCGCTTGATGAACTCCAAAGCCACCATTGAGGAAGTTATTTCCTGGGCCAAGGAGCACAAGTGCATCTTGTTTCTGGATGTGCAAGTGGGCCTCAGTGACTTGGAGCACGAGCTACCCAAGTTGGAGCCCTACCTCAAAGACCCCATCGTGCACCTGGGCATCGACCCGGAGTTTGCTATGCAGACCAAAGGCGTACGGCCAGGCAAGAAAATCGGCACCTACGATGCCAAGGACGTGAACTACACGGTAAACTTTTTGGCGCGTATCGTGAGTGAGAACAAGCTCCCGCCCAAGGTACTGACCGTCCACCGCTTCACGCAGGGCATGATTACGAACTACAAAAACATCAAGCTCGACCCGCGCGTACAGATTGTGATGCACATGGACGGCTGGGGCGACCCAACGTTGAAAAAGGATTCGTACAAAGCTTACATTCAAAAGCAGCCCGTGCAGTACACTGGCTTTAAGCTTTTCTACGAGTACGACATCAAGCCCAAAGGCTCGCACCTGATGACCCCTAAGGAAGTATTAGCGGAGCTCACGCCCAAGCCTTTGTACGTGCAGTACCAGTAAGAACAAAGCCGTTTGCGAATACTCCTCAAGCACAAAAAAGGCCCGCAGACAGAATCTGCGGACCTTTTTTGTGCCTATGTTTATGCTTATGTAAAAATAGAGAATAGCTTTATTTTAAGATACACCCAACCGATTAGCTCTGTGCTGACCAGCAGCGGACTTAAGTAGCTGTTCCGCGCTCTGCTTAAAAGAACAGCCAGCGGCGATGCTGCTTGGGTGTGGCTTCCAACTGCTTGCGGGGTACCAGCGTTACGTTCTGGGTGTAGCTGCCATTAAGCTGAATTTCTTCATCGGCGTAGCCGCCGTACCCGAAATGCAGTTTCTTAGCTTGCGTCTCTGGCACCTGCAAGGTGTAATTACCGTTAGCATCGGTGCCCACACCTTGGCCGGAAAGCTTGTCGAGGACGGTGGCCCCAACCAGCGGGCGGCCGTTTTCGTCGAGGATGCGGCCACGTACCGTTACCATGCGCAAGCTGGCTACGTTGGTCTCGGTCGAGCTTAAATCAGCTGAATTTAGATCGGCGAGTTCCGTGGTGGTAGGCAACTCGGTGGGCAAGCGGGGTAGGCTAGTAGCCATAGAAGCGCCCGCCACCAGCGCAGCCCCAGCCACCAGTGAAGCAGCTCGGCGACGGAAACGCTGGGGTTCCGTGCGAATCAGCTCGATCTGACGGTGCACCCAGCCAATGGGTCGCACTTGCTCGCCTTCCTGCTTCATGTCGTAGAAACGACGCAGCGTATCGTCGGCCAAATGGCGGTTCTTCTTGAGATAGGCGTCCACGGCTGTGGTGTTCCGCGACGTCAGGTCACCGCGCAGGTAGGCATCGCGGTACACGGGAAGCAATGCTCCTGTGGTCGGGTCGAAAGGGGAAGCAGTAAGTCTCATAACGGTAAGGATTTAGGTTGGGGACTGAGCTGAGAAGACGGATTTTAAAAGTTAAAATCGGTCTGCTCTTTCTCAAAAGCGGGTGTTGTATGTGGTTTTGGAGTTAGGCCAGCAGCCTTAACTTATCAAAGAGCAAAGGCACCAAAGAGCTATACAAGCGCCTAATTGGTGCTGTAAGCGAGGTGGTAATCGTATGAGGAGAATCTTAACGCCGGTAGCAAGAAGGCGGCAAACCGAGCGGCAACTACTTGAGTAGGTCTACCTGCTGGCGTAGGACGTCGCGGGCAATGGCCAAATTGGTATCCCGTGAGTTCACGGCCAAGTAGATGAATTTCTTGCCACCGTCTACCAAATTGATGAGGTGGATTTGGTTGGTGAGCGTAATGAGAATGTCATCAATGGTTTCGTTGGTCAGTTTCAGCGCCGTCATAGCTTTTTGCTTCTGCTTTACCACCTCTGTGTTGTAAGCCGCCGCCGTTTCTGGGTTGAGCGTAGGGGAGTTGCTGTGCGAAGCTAGTGCCATACCCGACTGGGTGTCGACAATGGCGACGGCAATCAGTTGAGGTAAGTCGTTGATGATGTTCTGGATGGCCTGACCAGCTGGATTATTAGTAGAGTACGCCATGCTTGGGTAAAGGTGAAAACGACAAAATGAGTGAAAGAGCGGAAAAGAATGGCAATCAGTTGCTGTGGGCCCGCAGCACGTCGCGGGCGACGGCCAGATTAGTGTCCTGGCTGCTTACAGCCAGATACAGCAGCCGTTGGTCGTCGGGGCTGACGCGCAGTAGGTGCAATTGCTCGTGGAGCGTAACGAGGATGTCCTCAATTTTTTCGTCGGCCAGCGCCAATACTTCCAAGGCCCGGCGTTTTTGGCGAATTATTTCGGCGTTGTAAGGAGCTGCTTTGACGGGCGAAAAGCTCGGCAAGCTACTGTGTGCCGCCAATGCCTGCCCACTTTCAATATCGATGACTGCCACGGCCAGCAATTCCGGTAGTGCAGCCCGCACAGCTTCCACAGTAGCTTTGGCCTGCGCCAACGAAGTGCCATCAGCCGATGAAACACTTGGTTTGGCGAGAGCCTGCAGACGACTGAGAAATGGAATATTCATAAAGCGTGGCACAGATACCTGGATTGGACAGGTGATGCTTGTACGGCAGTGGCTTTCCTTTGTTTAACTTTTGGACATAGAACATTAAACAAATTTTCCAGCGTTTAGACAAACGATCTAAAATGGGAGATGAACATTAAATTTTGACTGGTGAAAAAAGATGACATCACTCATTATTTTATGAAGTCAGGGATGTAAAAAACCTTTTCTGTTCAGCTTACCAAAGCGCTTATTTTGTAATAATTGGTACTCAACAACCGACAGCCAACAAACCTTAAAAGGCTTTATTTTTGAACTATACTCATATTTAATTACTAGAAGAGCAATGCAACTCTCTGTTTTACTCCCTGTAAAAAACGAATAGCTAAGCCCAGGGGGGTTAGCCATTGATGGTTTTGATGTGTACCTGGCTTTTTACAGTCTCAGAAGAACGACACATGTTTTGTGTAAAGCTGCTCCCGGAGCTCCTCCAATGCTACTTAACCGTGTAAAAAGCGCTTATGCTGGTTAGAACATCCCAGCTAGCGGGGTAAATAGTGTCTGCACCCACAGCCTACCCAAAGCAAAGCCTACCCTTCTATAGAGGGGTAGGCTTTGCTTTAGGTGCTCTTGTTGTTGAACTCAAGCCATGTAGGAATTGAGCCGGGTACTCGCAATTGGAAAAGGCCCGGGTGGGCGCCCCACAACGGGAGCGGAAGGTTTGTGCGGCTCCGGGGCAGAATCCCAAATAGATGGGGCAGGCATGGCCGCTACGAAATCCTGTAGCAATGCCCGCAGCATAACTGGTGGCTTTTTATGGCTCGCGGCATGAGGCGCCAGGAAATTGGGAGCATTGAGGTCTAAATAGCCACTAAGCCGCTCAAACTCCACCCTAGACACCGGCCGGAAACCCATGGACCAGTCGGCGAATACGCGCGTGGGCACGGGTCCATCGGCCACCTTTACCACGTTGCGGTGGCGGCAATCTTGCTCAATCTGAGCAAACACTGTTTCCACGGTGGCTTGTTTTCCTTCCAGCACTTGCATGATGTTGCCATCATCGCCGTAAAGCAACACCCCGCTGATGTCGCGGCGGTGGTTGTGCATGCGCCAGCGTACTAGCAGCTCGCGCAGCTCTATTTCCTCAAAAGGCCTGGTGGCTACGCTTAGATAGACAATGCAGTACATGGCAGATGCAGTAAGACAGAAAACGGAAGATTTACAGCGAGGCTCGACGGCGCTGACGCTCACCTTCCAGCGTCACGTCGAGCGTCTCGTTGAGACGGCAGCGCAGCACGATATCGGTACAGCCCGCGTAGCCAAATTGCAGCAGCGCCCCCGCAGGCACTTCTAGCGTGTACTCGCCGTTGGCGTTGGTGCTCGTGGCATTTTTGCTGCCAACGACCAGTACAGTAGCTCCTACTAATGGCTCGCCTTCCTGGTTGAAAATGCGCCCCCGCACCACGCCTTTTCGCGCGGAGTTGGCTTCCATATTAGCGCTGGCTTCGGCAGCCGCACTCGCAACGGATGCAGTGGTATCAGTGAGCATAACGGCTATGGTTCGGGCGCTAGTTGGGCTCACGGGTTCCGGGCGTACGGCATCGTAGGCTGGCGCGGCGCGAGTCGTGCGCACTGGCTTAGTAGCGGCTACGGTTGGCTTGGGTTTGGACTCAGGTTCTGGCTTGGGAGCTTCGGTGATGTGCAAGGTGGCTAGTCCCTCGCGGGCCAGGCTTTGCGTAACATGGCTGACGGAAGTGGCAGCAATAGTTACGGCTTCTACCACGGGAGCTGGCACCAGAGGTTCGTTTCGGATCCATTGCACTACGCTGGCACCGCACAGCACCACCACCACTCCTAAAGCTGCCCGCACCGCAGGCCGGCGCAATGGACCAGCCGCCGATACCGACGGCTGAAACATCAATTGCTGCTGCACCCATTGCGGCGGCACGAAGGTCTGGTCTTTGCGTTTGGCCTCAGTGGCCAATTGGTGGTAGCGGCCCATCACGATGTTGGTCTGGACGGGGCTGCGCTTTAAATACTCTTCCACGGTTTGCTGCATATCTGGCGGCAAACTACCGTGCAGGTAGAGTTCACGATAATCGGGCAGCAAGTCGCCCGTCATGGGGTCGAAGGGGGTAGCCGATAGGTCAGTATTCATTGGAAGTTGCTTAAAAGGCAATAAAGAAGGCCCATGAAAATGGTGGGCTAGGCGGGAGTCAAGTCGCTGAGGCGGCGCTGGCGGCTGGCGGCGCGGATTTTCTTGAGCCGGGCCGCCTTACGGGCCATCACGTAGACCACCAAACCGAAGCCGAGCTTGTTCACTACGTCGCCGAAGTTGTAGATCAGGTCGCGATTCAGGCCGACAGTTTCGAACACGTTGAAAGGAATGGTCATGTAGCCGAGCGGGTACACAGCCCAGCCAATGAGCACGAAGTAGCTGAGGTAAGTGAAAGCACGGACCACTTCTTCGTTGCCGGAACGGTCGGCGAGCTTGGCTAGTGGTCCAAACCACACTTCGTAGAGAATGACCAAATAGCCAAGTGAGGAAACCGAGCCCCACACAATAGACCAGTAGGCATTGGTGGCTTCGCCGAAATAACCGAATCCTATCATCCAGAAGCCACTTATAAGCAGCCGTACCAACGAAGCGGGGCGGGCACCCGCGGGCCGCAGCAGCAAGTAAAACTGCGTGCACATCAGCGGCACCGTAAACAGCCAGTCAATGTAGCGGAACTGCGTGGGCGACACTCCCTGGTTGAGATAGATGCCCTGCATGTAATGGTAACTAATGCCCGCGATGAGGCAAATAATACCTGCTACCGTGAGATTGACGTGCCAGCGACGAGGCACATTGGGCCTTTCCAGAAAGAAAAACACTGCCCCGCCCAGCAGAGCGAACATGCTGAAAAAGAAGGTAGAAGCCACTAAATCGCTGCCAACGGCCAACGGAGCCGTAGCAGCAACGACTTGCTTTGGTACTTGAAGAAGTAAAATGTGGGGCATAGAAACACGTAATGAAAACCCTGCTCTCCAGAATAGAGAGAGGCACTTTTTACTACTGTTTTTTCCACTATTTGTTGATGTGCTTACGCGATATACTAATGCACGCTTTACCATCAATTATATGATTATCAGACTAATGCGAGTTAATCAAGCACAATAAATAAGGGTTTATAATTAGATATTTAAGTATTAATCCCCATACCAAACAGGAAGTACCTCCAGCCTTGATGAATTACACAAAAAAGGCGGCCTTCCCAAAAGGAGCCGCCTTTTTCTAAGTTAGCCGCTAATAGTTAATGCGCGGCGTTGAGGTCTATCTTACCAGCACTTTGGGCCCGCTTGACAAGCAGGATGAGCGGCAAACAGCCCAGGAAAAAGAGCCCGAGCATGGTGAACGTCTGGGCATAAGTGATGAGTGAAGCTTGCTTGATGAGGCCGCCTTCGAGAGCCGCGTAGGCTTGCTGCTGGGCTTGCAGGAAAGAGAAGCCCTTGCTCAGGAAATTTTGAGTGAAGGCTTGTATACGCTGCTGCGTTTCCGAGTCGTAGAGCGAAATGTTGGGCAGCAGCGCCACCCGGTTGAAAGCCAAGTTGCGCTCTACGTACGTGCCCACAATGGCCACGCCGAACGAGCCGCCCAGCTGGCGCAGCATACCCGTGAGGCCCGCTGCCTGCGCCCCGTCTTTGCCGCGCAGCCCCTGCAACGACATGGTAGTAATCGGCAGGAACAGCAGCCCCAGTCCCACTCCACGTAAAATCAACGGCCAGAAGAAATCCTCTTCGCCGGCCGTGGGCGAAATCTTCAGGCTCATCCAAAACGTGAACAGGAAGAAGATACCAAACCCGAAGGGCAGCATGTATTTCTGCGGTACGCCCGCTTGCAAAGCCCGCCCAATCATGGGCATCATGAAGCCCGACACCAACGCGCCCGGCAAAAGCAGCAGCCCGGTTTGCGCCGCCGTGAAGCCGAGAATGCGTTGCGTGAAGATGGGGAAGATGAACACCGAAGCAAACAGCCCAAAGCCCAGGATAAACGACAGGATGGCGCCTATTGCCAGGTTGCGGCTACGGGTAAGCACCCGCAAGTCCACGATGGGGTTGCTGGCTGTGAGTTCGCGCCAGATGAAGCCCACAATGCCGATGACAGAGAAGGCGCTGAACGTGTTGATGAGGCTGGATTCGAACCAGTCCTCGGTTTCGCCTTTTTCAAGCACAAATTGCAAGGAACCCACGCCCAGAATCAGCAGAAAAATGCCGAGCCAATCCAGCTCCCGCAAGGGCCGCGGGATAAGGCCGCGTAGCCGTTCGGGGTCCTCAATGAAGGAGAAGGTGCAGATGGTGGCCAGAATGCCTACCGGTATATTGACGTAGAAAATCCAGGGCCAGGAGTAATTCTCCACGATGTAGCCGCCCAGCGTAGGGCCGATGGTAGGCCCAATGATAACGCCCATGCCGAACAAAGCTTGCCCCAAGGGCAATTGTTTGGGCGGGAACGTGTCAATCAGAATGGACTGGGAAGTGGCCATAAGCGCTCCGCCCCCAATGCCCTGAATGAAACGGAAGGCCACCAACTCCCAGATATTTGTGCTTTGGCCGCAGGCAATAGACGCCAGCGTAAACAGCACCACCGAAAAGCCAAAGTAGTTGCGCCGCCCAAACTGCTCCGACAAAAAGCCGGTCAGCGGCACCACTATCACGTTGGCAATGGCGTAGGCCGCAATAACCCAGCTCACTTCCGAAAGAGTGGCCGACAGGTTACCCATCATCTGGGTTAGGGCCACGTTGACGATGCTAGTATCAATGAGCTCCAGCAAGGTGCAAAGCACCACCGTCGCCACAATAATCCATTTTTTAGCGCCTGATTCCATAGAGTCGCCCGGGGTAGGAGCGCGTGGTACGCGCCCGGTTGGTGGCGTAGTACACGCCTGTTAGTTGAGTAAGAACGCCGTTATGCGCCCGTCGTTGAACGATGAGTCGGAACGAAACCATTTGTTGCTCAGCAGGACCAGCGTTGCTTACGTGCCATGAAATAGCGGACGTAAGCAGCACGGCCTCACCAAGCAATGGGCTGTTACTTGACTGCCACGGTGGCCTTCACGCTCATACCGGCGCGCAGCGGGTGGTCGGGGTCTACTTTGTCGAGCACAATCTTGACGGGCACGCGCTGCACCACTTTCACGAAGTTGCCGGAAGCATTATCGGGGGGCAGCAAGGCAAAACGGGCACCCGTAGCGGCCGACAACGACTCGATGTGGCCGGAGAATTCTTCGTGCGGGTAAGCATCCACTTCTACGGTCACGGGCTGGTTCACTTTCATGTTTTCCAGCTGCGTTTCTTTGAAGTTAGCCACCACCCAAGTGCGCTCCGATGCTACCAGCCCCATCAGCTGCTGGCCGGGCTGGATAACTTGGCCGGGCTGCACGTTTTTCTTGCTTACTACGCCATTGCCGGGCGCCGTAACAGTGGTGTAGCTCAGTTGCAACTTAGCGTTGTCGAGGTCGGCTTGGCGCTGTTTCACTACGGCTTCGGCTACGGCTACTTGCTGGCGTGCCGCGGCTACTTGCTGCTGCGCCACGCGCACCTGCTGCTGGGCCGTGGTCCGTTGCGCGCTAGTCGATTTGAGGTTGGACTGCACGGCATCGTACTCGCTCTGCGGAATGATGTCTTCTTTGCGCAGGAAGGCACTACGCTGCAAGTCTTTTTCGAGGCGGGCACGGGTGGCGTCGCTCACACCGATAGAGGCTTGAGCAGTGCTCACGTTGGCTTGGGCCGTACCCACGCCGGCACGGGCCGCCACCACGTTGGCTTTAGCCGCGGCGAGGGCAGCTTCGGCGGCATTCACGCGCTGCTGATAGTCGGCGGCATCAAGCACGACGAGCACGTCGCCTTTCTTCACGGGCTGGTTGTCAGTCACTTTCACTTCCAGCACGGGGCCACCCACGCGGGGCAGAATCGGATATACGTCGCCTTCCACTTGGGCATCGTCGGTTTCTTCGTGCGCCTGGGCAAACTGATACGCCTGCCAGCCGAAATAGCCGCCCACGAGTAGCACCAGCGCCACGATGACGAGAATAACGGGGCGCTTGGAACGGCCCGCTGACTGCTCTTCCACGGCCGGTTCGTAGGCGGGAGTTGCCACGGGAGGAGTAGCTACGGCCGGGTCTTGTTGAACGGGAGTTGCCATATGTAAAGGAGTGTGTGGTTTCTGGTTGCTTGTTTCTACGTGGTAAGGGTCTCGGAGCGGAAGAGAGTCTTCTCCTCTAAATCAGCCCCGAGTAATTGCTGAGCATCAGGCCGACGCGCGGTAGGTCCTGGCATCGGCCGGAGATTTCACGAGCAGCGTGACGCACGGAGCCGTGCGCACCACTACCTCGGCCGTATTGCCCATCAGGAACCGGTTGATTCCGGTTTGGCCGTGGGCTCCGATAACAATAAGGTCGGCGGAATGACGCCGAGCCTCGGCTACTATTTCCTGCGCGACGTCGGCGGAATGCAAAACGATAGTGCTTACGCGGGCTCCCGCCTGCTCGGCCAGCGCATGGTAATGCGCCAGTTGCTGGGCGCGCTCCAGGTCGGGAAGTCCCTCCAAGGCCGGCTGAGGCTCCAGCACGTGCAAGATTCGCAGCTCCGCCCCGGTACCCGCCGCCAACGCCGCAGCATACGCAACCAGCGGCCCGGTAGCCTCCGAAAAATCAACCGGACAAAGGACAGTGGCGAGGTTCATGGGTTGATGCTTTTTGATGTGCTGATTTCTTGATGTGCTAATGTGCTAATGGGTTGATGTGCTTATTCTTTCCTTGATGTGACGATGGACCTTGTTTGTGCTTGGTGGGACTCTGTGCGAGAAGAGGCTTGGATGGTGCTCATCGTTCCACTAATCCCTGACCTTACAGCACATTAGCACATCAAGAAATCAGCACATCAAAAAGCATCAAAAAAACTGCTCGCCGGTGGCGCGTTTGAGTTGGTACTGGCCGAGCGTGTAGTTGTAGATGGCTTGCAGGCGGGCCAGACGGGCTTGGGCTAGGGAAGTTTCGGCGTCTAGCACGTCCAAATTGGTACCTACTTGATAGCGGTAGCGGGCACGGGCGCGGGTTAGGGCTTCGGAAGCCTGGCTGATTTGAAGCTGAGCGTTGTCGTAGCGGGCCGTGCTGGACTGCATGTTGTTGACTGCCTGCCGCACATCGGACCGGATTTGCTCTTGCGTGTCCTGGGTGCGGGCCTGGGTGCCACGGATGTTGGCTAGCGCCTCCACTCGCTGGTTTTTATTTTTGTTGCCATCATAAATTGGCACCGAAAGCTGCACCACGCCCACCGAATTGGGGCGAAACTTATCGAGGTTGGGCAGATAGCCGTTCTTGCCGCCGAGCTGCGCGCCAACCCCAAGAATCGGCGTGTTGGCCCGCTCAATCACCTTCAGGTTCAGGTTGGCGGTATTTTCGGCGTCGCGGGCTAGCTTCACCTCGGGCCGGTTTTCGGTGGCTTGAGCGAGGGCCGTATTCAGGTCCACGGTTTGCGGCTGGTAGGCGAAAGCGCCCCGCACGGGCACATCCACGTACTCGGGCTTGTGTAGCAGCCGAGCGAGTTGCACCTGTTGATTACGCAACTGATTTTCGAGGTCAATCTTCACGTTTTGTGCCTGCGTGATGCGCACTTGCGTGGTTGTGACGTCGAATTTGGTGCTTACTCCGCCTTGCACTCGCCTTTCCATTTCGCGTTGGTGGGCTTGCAAAGAAGCAATCTGGGCATCTTGCACCTTGATGCTCTCCCGCACAAACAGAATATTATAGTAGGCCTGCGCCGCTGAGTACGCCAAGTCACGGCGCGTCACCGTGATTTGGTCTACGGCCGTCAGGCGGCGGCCTTCGGCTAGGTTATAGGCCGCGTCTTTTTTACCGAAATCCACTAGCCCGTATTGCAGCGTGATGTGGGCATCGTAGTTGTTGTTGGGGGCGAACTGAAAAGCAGGTGCTTCGGGCGTTATCTGCACCTTCACTACGGGGTCGATACGGGTGTAGGTGGCAGTACCCGTTATCTGCGGTAGGAAACCGCCCCGCGATTGAGTCACGCGGCTGGTAGCGGCGTTTACTTCTTCTTCGAGTGAAGTGATGGCCGGATTAGCCTCCAGCACGGCCCGGATGGTACCGTCGAGCGTCAGCGAATCGGTCAGCACTGGCCCCTGGGCTTGAGCTGAACTAGGAGTTGTCAGCAAGCCGAGCGGCAGAAGTGAAACAGCAAATAAGGATCGAAAGAGCATCGGGGTACAGCTTGTTGGTGACGCGGCGTATCCCAATGACGTGCCAAAGCATTAAAAGGACTTTAATTTCCTTAAGAACCTCATTTAAGGCTTCCAAGAGGCTATAAATTTTTATTGAGCCTTACAAAAAACCATTTCGACTAGCAGCTGTTTTTCTCAAATATCAGGATATCCTAAAATCAATTCCTGATATTTAAGCATAGATCTCCATGCCCCATCAAGAAGAATCACTGCTTCTCTACTTAAACGAAGCTATTGCTACTACCCGCAGCAAGGACAAGCTCTTTCAGCTTGTAACGGACAAGCTCAGGCTTATTTTTCCTTTTGATGCTATTGCCATCATTACGCTCGATGCGACGCTCCAGCAAAAGCGCGTGTTCCTGCGCGACTACCAGGGCGAAGACCCGCCTTTCGCAGTGGGCACCGCTGTGCCGGACGCGACGCCCGTAGCCGGCTCGCCAGTGGAGGTATTTATCCGGGAGCCTCGGGTGCAGCAACACGAAATAGAGCTGATACTGGAACAATACCCCGATTTTATGCCGCTACGGCTGTTGTATCAGCGCGGCATGAAGTCGATGACAGCCGTACCATTGCGCACGGGCGGGCAGCTAGTGGGTCTGCTGAACATGGTAGCCCGCCGAGCCCAGACGTTCAGCCCGGAAGACCGCACGCTGCTCGAAAAAATAGGCAGCTTGGTGGCCGTAGCGGTAATCAATACGCTGGCTTTCGAGGAAATAGCCCGGCGTGAGCGGGAGAAATCATTACAGCTTTCCGTTACGAATGTGCTGCTCAGCCGCAAAGATCGAGAAGGCCTCTTTCGGACTGTGGCCGAGGAAATTGACCGTATCGTACCGCTCGACTACTTCGGAGTGCGCATTCAGCGGCGGACCACCATCACGCAGGGTTTCGCGGAGTTTGCCAAGCAGCCCGATGGCACGTTTGCGCCGCTGGCTGAAAGCCGTTGGGATGGTGTAGCCGACCGCGAAAAAATGCAGAGCGAAGCATTCGGCATTTTCGCGCAGCCTGTGCTGCTGACGGGCACCGAATACGAACTGGCCGCCCGCCGCTACCGAATGCTGCAATACACGATGGAAAAGAACGGCACTCGCGCCATGCTCGGCGTGCCACTCTGGACCAAGCAAGACTTGGCCGCCGTGCTGGTGTTGGCCAGCCATCGGCCCGATGCCTTCACCGCCGCCGACCTGGAGCTGGTAACGAGCCTGGCCCCGCAAATTGCGCTGGCTATGCGCAATTTGTTTGCTTTCGAGCAGATTGAGGCCCTGCGCGCCCAGTTGGAGCGGGAAAAAACCTACCTCATCGACGAAATCAACACGACGGCTAAATTCGAGGATTTCATTGGGACCAGCGCCGTGATGCAGCAGGTGCAAACCCGCATTCGGCAAGTGGCCCCTACCGATACCACCGTGCTCATTCAGGGCGAAACCGGAACCGGCAAGGAACTCGTGGCCCGCGCCTTGCACAACCTCTCGCCGCGCAAGGAGCGCGCGCTCATCAAGCTCAACTGCGCCGCTTTGCCCGCCCAGCTCATCGAAAGCGAATTGTTCGGGCACGAAAAAGGCGCGTTTACGGGCGCGTTGGAGCGGCGTATTGGTAAGTTCGAGCTGGCCGACGGCGGCACCATTTTCCTAGACGAAGTGGGCGAGTTGCCGCTGGATTTGCAGGCCAAGCTGCTGCGCGTGCTGCAAGAGAAAGAGTTTGAGCGCATCGGCGGCCGGCGTGTCATTCAAACCGACGTACGGGTTATTGCGGCCACCAACCGAGTGCTGGAAGAGGAAGTAGCCGCCGGCCATTTCCGCGCCGATTTGTACTACCGCCTCAACGTGTTTCCCATCAAACTGCCCGCCTTGCGGGAGCGGCCCGAAGACATTGAGCCGCTGCTGCGCCACTTTCTGGAGCGGTTCACGAAGCAGATGGGCAAGCCGGTGCGCGGCCTGCGTGAGCGGGATTTGCGGGCCCTGCGCCAGTACACTTGGCCCGGTAACGTACGGGAACTGGAGCACGTGCTGGAGCAGGCCGTAATTGTGAGCCAGGGGCCGTTTCTGGAATTCGCGGGCTTCTCGGCCAACGCGCAGGCAGCTCCGGCCCCCGCTGAAAGCACTGGTCAACTCAAGACTCTGAAAGACCAAGAGCGGGACCATATTTTGGCCGCTCTGCGCCGCACCAGCGGCCGAGTAAGCGGCCCCAACGGCGCCGCCGTTCTACTCGACATCAACCCTAAAACGCTGGAAGCCCGCATGAAAAAGCTTGGCATTCAGCGCACCGTGACCGTAGCAGCTTAGCGGGCTCTTCCAATAGTGTCCGCCGCGGTAAGTTAGTTTATGCCGAAGGGCGCCGTAGTATTTAAGTAGGGAATAAGCCACAGGTAGGAGGATCTTAGCCAGCTAGTGAAGCTTGGCAGACCAATACCTTACCTATCCCATTACCAACTATTACCTACTCATCGTCTGCTGATGCAACTCCTCATTTCGCCTACGCAAAACCAACTGCGCTACCTGGCGGAGCAGTACCAGGCCATCGTGCCCGACGACACCTGGGAGTTCAACAACGAAGTGGGAAAGGGCACCATTCGCTGCACACCACTGCCGCAGGACTTTACGCTCTACACAGAATGCGCGCCGAATGCGTTTTGCCCGTACTTTTAACCGAATGCCCACGCCCGACCTCGCCCCTACCCAACTCACCCGTGAGCAAGTGCTGCGGGCCCTGCGCCAGCTAGACCGCGAAGGGCCACGCATGCCGCTGAGCACCGTCTACGACCTCGTATACCGGGGCCGACGCTACGCCCCGCGGGCCGTGGCGCAGCTGGCTTTCCGCCTCGCCACCGGCCGCCCCGACGCGCCCTGGCCGCTGGCTGCTGGTGGCCCCACCAACCGCGTGCTGGAACAGCTCGATTTCACCATCGCCACCAAGCGTCCCACTCTTTCCAACTCCTCGCTCGATGGCGACGTGGCGGCGCAGGAAGCCATGCAGGAGCTGTACACCGGCACCACCCGCGACACGCCCCCGAAAGCCAAGAAAGCTGTTTCTGCGCCCGAAGTCGCTACTCCGGCAGAAACCGTGGCGAGCGAACCAGCCACGGAATACGAGCGGCCTGCCCCGCAGCCCTATGACCGTAGCCAAGCGTTGCGGGAGCTATTTATAGGCGACGAAAAACTAGACGCGGCTGTAGCCGCGTTGCGCCGGCGGCGTAACCTCATTCTGCAAGGACCGCCGGGCACGGGCAAAACGTTCCTGGCGCGCCGCCTGGCCTGGCTGGAGCTGGGTGCTGCCGATGCTCACCGCGTGGAGCTAGTACAGTTTCATCCGAGCTACAGCTACGAGGATTTCGTGCAGGGTTTTCGGCCCGATGCGCAAGGTGTTTTTCGGTTGCAAAACGGCGTGCTGCTCAACTTCTGCCAGCTCGCCGCGCAGGACCCGGAGCGCCCTTACTTCCTGCTGATCGACGAGCTGAACCGCGGCAATCTGAGCCGTATTTTTGGCGAGCTGCTGCTGTTGCTCGAAGCCGATAAGCGCGGCCCCGCGCACGCCATTCGGCTGCCCTACGCGCCGGCCGAAGCGCCGCGTTTTTTCGTGCCTGAAAACGTCTTCGTCATTGGTACCATGAACTTGGCCGACCGTAGCTTGGCGCCGCTGGATTACGCCTTGCGCCGCCGCTTCGCCTTCGTGGAAATGGCGCCGGAATTCGGCCCGACTTTGCAGCAATTTCTAGCCGAGAAAGGCTTGCCGAATCCGGTGATACAGCGCCTCGTCCAGCGCCTCACAGAACTCAATCAAACCATTGCCGAAGACCCTGATTTAGGCCCCGACTTCCGCCTCGGCCATAGCTATTTCTGTCAGCCCCCGACCGAACCCAAGCAAGCATCCGAATGGCTCACGCTGATTCTGGAACAGGAAATAGCGCCGCTTCTAGATGACTATTGGCTCGACCAACCCGCTAAAGCCGCCGCACAGAGAAAGCGGCTGCTTGGGTGAATGAAGAATGAAGAATGAAGAATGAAGAATGGCTACGCCGACCTTCCGATACTGGGTTGCGCCACAGACCTTGTTTTCCTCCCTCTTCAATCTTCTAATTCTTCATTCCTCATTCTTAATTACTAATTCCGCTATGATTCCCATCCAGAACCTGTACTATCTGCTCTGCTACGCCTGGAACCGGCTGCCGGAGCAGGCTGAGTTACTGGCTATGGATACTACCCCGTTTCATCGGCCAATGGAGCTGCTGGCGCACGTGTTGCTGACGGGCGCGCGGCGCCTGCTGCGCCAAGGTTTGCCGGTGGCGTATACGGAGCGAACCGAAGAATTACCCGAATTGCGCGGCCGGCTGCTGCTGGCTCCTACCCTCACGCGCCACTTGCTGCCTCGCGGCCGGGCCGTGTGTGCCTACGATGAGCTGGGCCCGGATACTCCTATCAACCAACTGCTCGTAGGCACGCTCCAGCAGTTGGCCCGCAGCCGCGCCTTGCCCGCCACTCTGCGCCACGAGTTGAAGCTGACGATCCGCCGATTTCCGCTGCGGGTGCAGGCGCTGCCGCTCTCCACCACTAATCTGCGCGCTGTGCACCGTTTGCGTCCTAGCGGCATGGCTGGTTTTCTGCTGAACGTATGCGAGCTAATTCATCTCAGCACTCTGCCCGAGCCGCAGGCCACCGGCCGGCGCCGCTTCCGCGACTTTCGGCGCGACGAGCGGCTGATGTCCCAGCTATTTGAGCAATTCGTACGGAACTTCTACCGCCTGGAGCAGCGCCGGTTCCGGGTGTCGTCGGAAACCATTCAGTGGCAGGCCGAGGCTGATTCGGCAGAGGCACTGGCCCTGCTCCCGGCCATGATTACGGACACTTCCCTCGAAGCGCCGGACCGCAAAATCATCCTCGACACCAAATACTATGCTGCCGCGCTTCGCTCCCGCTACAACCAGCAGAAGCTCATTTCACCCCACCTCTACCAACTCTACGCCTACCTGCAAAACCAATCGGCCGCGCAGGGCCAGCAGTTGGAAGGCATTCTGCTCTACCCCGCCGCCACGCAGGCCGTGGATATGCGCTACAATCTCGGCGGCCACCCCGTGCGCGTCGTTACGCTGGACCTGATGCAGCCGTGGCCTGCTATTGCGGCTGATTTGCTGGCGCTAGTGAAGTAGCAGAACAGTAGAGCAGCACAAGGTCGGAGGACCGTGCTAGTATTCGCCACGCGGTTACTCATCAGTAGTGCATCCTGCGCAAGGTCATTGCGTCCTTCGATTGCAGTTTCGGCTGTTTCTAACTAAACTTCTTCCCCCTTTCCATCTCCAAAACTTTTACTCTTTGAAACGACGCGAATTTGTGGGCTTATCCGGCTTAGCGGCCGGCGCCCTGTGGCTACCCTCGTTTCCGGGCCTGGGCGGCAACCTCGTAGATCCCGCCCGGCTGCTGGAAACTGTGGACCCAGCCATCAAAAAACGCCTGGCCGACGCGGCACTCAACGCGGCTAAATCAGCGGGTACTTCTTATGCGGATGTGCGCATCGGGCGCTACCTCAACCAAAGCATCTTCACCCGCGAAAAGCAGGTGCAAAACATTGCCAGCGGCGAGAGCTACGGCGCCGGCGTGCGCGTGATTGCCGACGGCACCTGGGGTTTTGCAGCCACCAACACCGTGACGGAAGCCGGCCTGGCCAAGGCCGCGCAACTGGCCGTGCAAATTGCCAAAGCCAACGCCAAAGTGCAGAAGGAGCAAGTGAAACTGGCTCCGCAGAAAGGCTATGGTGAGGTATCGTGGAAGACGCCGATTGAGAAAAACGCCTTCGAAGTGCCCATCAAGGAAAAGGTAGATCTGCTGCTCGCGGCCAACGCTAAGGCCCTGGAAAATAGCGCGTCGTTCGTCAATTCGGCACTGTTTCAGGTAAACGAGCAGAAATATTTCGCCAGCACCGACGGTTCCTACATCGACCAAGACGTGCACCGCATTTGGCCCACGTTTGGCGTCACGGCCATCGATCGCGCTTCGGGCAAATTCCGCACTCGTGAAGCGCTGAGCGCACCGATGGGCCTCGGTTACGAGTACCTCACGCCCAAAGCCGCCGACCGAATTGCCGGTCCGCAAGGCACGGGGCTGGTGGGCTACAAAATGAGCTACGATATCCTGGAAGATGCCGCCCTGGCCGCCAAGCAAGCCAAGGAAAAGCTCACCGCGAAATCTGTCACGCCCGGCAAATACGACCTCGTACTCGACCCCAATCACCTAGGTCTTACGATTCACGAAAGTGTTGGTCATCCGCTGGAGTTGGACCGGGTGCTCGGCTACGAAGCCAATTACGCCGGCACCAGCTTCGCCACGCTAGAATGGAAAGCCAAAGGCGCACCTTACGGCTCTAAGCTCGTCAACATCGTGGCCGACAAGCTCCAGCCCGGCAGTTTGGGCGCGGTGGGCTATGACGATGAGGGCGTGAAAACCAAGGAGTGGAACCTCATCGAAAACGGCAAGCTCGTGGACTATGAAAAAATCCGCGACCAGGCGCACATGGTGGGCCAAAACAGCTCCGACGGGTGCTGCTACGCTGATTCGTGGAGCAGCGTGCAGTTCCAGCGCATGCCCAACGTGAGCCTCAAGCCCGGCACGGCCAAGCTCAGCGTCGATGAGATGATCAAGAACGTCGACAAAGGCATTTACATCGCTGGCCGCGGCTCGTTCTCCATCGACCAGCAACGCTACAACTTTCAGTTTGGGGGTACGGTGTTCTACGCCATCGAGAAGGGCAAAATCACGGGCATGTTGGAAGACGTGGCTTACCAGGCCAACACCCAAGAGTTCTGGAATTCCTGTTCCGCTATCTGCGACGCCTCGGATTACCGCCTGTTCGGCTCGTTCTTCGACGGCAAAGGCCAACCAAGCCAAATCTCGGCCGTGAGCCACGGTTCCAGCACCACGCGCTTCAACGGCGTGAACGTCATCAATACCGCCCGCAAAATCTAGGACAGTGGCCGATTGAACGTCATTTTGAGCTGGCGAGATGCTTCGGCCTTCAGTCTCTGCGTGACGACAAATCAGCACATCAGCACATCAAAAATTAGCCCATCAGCACATGGCAATTCTTTCCCAAACCGAAGCCCAGGCCATCCTCCAAAAGGTACTCAGCTTCTCCACCGCCGACGAGTGCGAAGCCACGCTCAACGGCACCACGGGCGGCAACGTCCGCTCCGCGCGCAACGCCATCAGCACCAGCGGCGGTGTCGACAATGTATCGCTCGTCGTAGAATCGCGCTTCGGCAAACGCTCCGGCATTGCGACCTGCAACGAATTTGACGACGCCACGCTGCGCCGTTGCGTGCAGCGGGCCGAGGAAATAGCCAAGCTCGCGCCCGAAAGCCCCGAGTACATGCCTCTGCTCGGGCCCCAGAAATACCTGAGCGCGCCCCAGGCCTTCGCCAAAAGCACCGCCGACATCACGCCCGACTACCGCGCCAAGCAGGTGGGAGCCAGCATGAAGCTCTGCGACGAAAAGAAGCTCAGCTCCGCCGCCTTCCTCAACGACGAAGCCGGCTTCGTAGCCAAGCGCAACAGCAAGGGGCTCGAAGCCTACCAGCAAACCACGAATCTGGAGTTCTCCGTGACCGTGCGCACACCCGACGGCACCGGCTCGGGCTACGCCACGGCCGACTACAACGACGCCAGCAAGTTCGACGCTGCCAAACTAACCCAGGTAGCCGCCGACAAAGCCGCTCTTTCCCGCAATGCCAAGGCGTTAGAGCCCGGCAAGTACACCGTCATTCTGGAGCCTGCCGCGTTGGTCGCCAACACCGATGCCTCGCTGCTGCAAGCCCTGATGAGCGCCCTCGATGCCCGCTCCGCCGACGAAGGCCGCTCATTCCTGAGCAAGAAAGGCGGCGGCAACAAGAAAGGCGAAAAGCTGTTCGACGAGCGAGTAACCATCTACTCCGACCCTACGCACCCCGAAATTTCCGGCCTCACCTTCGCTGCCGACGGCCGGCCGCGGCAGAAGCAAACCTGGATTGAGAAGGGCGTGGTGAAAAACCTGTACTCGTCGCGCTTCTGGGCTCAGAAAAGCGGCATTCCTGATCTGCCGCCTCCCAATGGCTGGGTGATGGAAGGCGGTACGCAGAGCTTGCAAGACATGATCAAGGGCACGGCCAAAGGCATCCTCGTTACGCGCCTCTGGTACATCCGCCCCGTCGATCCGCAGACGCTGCTCTACACCGGCCTCACCCGCGATGGTACGTTCTACATCGAGAACGGCAAGATCAAGCACTCGGTGAAGAACTTCCGCTTCAATGAGTCGCCCATCATCATGCTCAACAACCTCGAAGCCCTAGGCAAGCCAGTACGCGTGGGCGGCAATCTAGTTCCGCCCCTCAAGATCCGTGACTTCACCTTCACTAGCTTGTCGGACGCCGTGTAGCAGTAGCGCGAAGCTCCCGCTTCGCGCCTCGTTGAACGATGGCGTTGCTGCCTTGCGCGGGTTGTTCAATGTCAGCAACGATACGCGAAGCCAGAGCTTCGCGCTACTTTCCATTCGGCCATTCTTTCTTCTCTCCTTCCCTACATGAAAAGACGTGACTTTGTGGGCCTTACGGGCTTAGCCACTGGCGCCTTATTGGTACCTAGCATTCCGGGTTTCGGCAGCGGCGTAGCGGTAGACCCGTTGCGCTTGCTGGATGCGGCCGTGGACCCGGCCATTAAAAAACGCCTGGCTGACGCGGCACTCAACGCGGCTAAATCGGCGGGTGCCACTTATACCGATGTGCGCATTGGGCGCTACCTCAACCAAGGCGTATTCACCCGCGAAAAGCAGGTGCAGAACATTCTGAGCACGGAAAGCTACGGCGCCGGCGTACGCGTAATTGCCAACGGCACCTGGGGTTTTGCGGCCACGAACGTGGTGACGGAAGCCGGCTTGGCCAAGGCCGCGCAGCTGGCCGTGCAGATTGCCAAGGCCAACGCGCAAGTGCAAAAAGCGCAGGTGCAGTTGGCCCCGCAAAAAGGCTATGGTGAGGTGAGCTGGAAAGCACCTATTCAGCAGAACGCCTTTGAGGTGCCCATCAAAGACAAGGTGGATTTGCTGCTGGCGGCCAACGCCAAGGCCCTGGAAAATGGCGCGTCGTTCGTCAATTCGGTGCTGTTCCAGGTGAATGAGCAGAAGTATTTCGCTAGCACCGACGGTTCCTACATCGACCAGGACGTGCATCGGATCTGGCCCACGTTCGGCGTCACGGTCGTGGACCGCGCCACAGGCAAATTCCGGAGCCGGCAGGCCTTGAGCGTGCCGATGGGCCTCGGCTACGAGTACCTCACGCCCAAAGCTGCCGATAAAGTAGCCGGCCCCGCCGGCTCCGACGTCATCGGCTACAAAAACAGCTACGACATCCTCGAAGACGCGGCCCGCGCCGCCAAGCAGGCCAAAGAGAAAATCACGGCCAAGAGCGTCACGCCCGGCAAATACGACCTCGTGCTCGACCCGCACCACCTGGGCCTGACGATTCACGAGTCGGTGGGCCACCCACTGGAGCTAGACCGCGTGCTCGGCTACGAAGCCAACTACGCCGGCACCAGCTTCGCCACGCTGGAATGGAAGGCGAAGAACGTTCCCTACGGTTCGAAGCAAGTCAATATTGTGGCCGATAAGTTGCAACCGGGCAGTCTTGGCGCCGTGGGCTACGATGATGAGGGCGTCAAAACCAAGGAGTGGAATCTCATTCAGGAAGGCAAGCTCGTCGATTATCAGAAAATCCGCGACCAGGCCCACATTGTAGGGCAGAAAGAGTCGGATGGCTGCTGCTATTCGCAGTCGTGGCAGGATGTGCAGTTTCAGCGCATGCCCAACGTGAGCTTGAAACCGGGCACCGCCAAGCTGAGCGTGGACGAAATGGTCAAGGGCGTGGATAAGGGCATCTACATCGCCGGCAACGGCTCCTTCTCTATCGACCAGCAGCGTTACAACTTCCAGTTTGGCGGGCAGGTGTTTTACGCCATCGAGAAGGGCAAAATCACGGGCATGTTGGAAGACGTGGCTTACCAGGCCAACACCCAAGAGTTCTGGAACTCCTGCGCCGCCATCTGCGATGCTTCCGATTATCGGTTTGCGGGCTTCTTCAACGATGGCAAGGGCCAGCCCAGCCAAAGCTCCGCCGTCAGCCACGGCTCCGCTACTACGCGCTTCAACGGCGTCAATGTCATCAACACCGCCCGCAAAGTGTAGCGGCCTTCGGTCGGCCAACCACGGCTTGCACCATTTGCTGCCCGCTTAGCCTGTGCCAAGCGGGCAGTTTTCTTTTTATCTGACTAGCTTAATATTTTCCTTCTGTGCAAACAACCCTAGCCACTAGGGTTGCATCTTTAACCTTAGCTGTTTCGCTGGTTTTATTAAGCTAGGCGGCTTTTGGCTTTCTTTCCACCACTTCCCAAACCAGAACACTTTGAAAAGACGTGATTTTGTAGGGCTTACTGGCCTGGCGGCTGGGGGCTTGCTGCTACCGAGTCTGCCCGGCATGGGTGGCATCTTCGTGGAGCCCGAGCAGCTGCTCGAAACCATCGACCCGGCCCTCAAAAAGCGCCTGGCTGATGCCGCCCTAAACGCCGCTAAATCGGCCGGAGCTTCTTACACCGACGTGCGGCTGGGGCGCTACCTCAACCAGTACGTTTTCACGCGGGAAAAGCAGGTGCAGAACATTGTCAGCACCGAAAGCTACGGGGCGGGCGTGCGGGCGCTGGTGAACGGAGCTTGGGGTTTTGCGGCCACCAACACCGTGACCGAAGCCGGCCTGGCCGAAGCCGCCCGCTCGGCCGTAGCCATTGCTAAAGCCAACCAGAAGGTGCAGAAGCAGCCCGTGCAGCTGGCCCCGCAAAAAGGCTACGGCGAAGTATCGTGGAAGACGCCGATTGAGAAGAATTTCTTCGAAGTGCCCGTGAAGGAGAAGGTGGATTTGCTGCTCGCCGCCAACGGCAAAGCCCTCGACAACGGCGCCAGCTACGTCAATTCAGCATTGTTTCAGGTGAACGAGCAGAAGTATTTCGCCAGCACCGACGGCTCCTACATCGACCAGGACGTGCACCGCATCTGGCCCACGTTCGACGTGACAGTCGTGGACCGGGCTTCGGGCAAATTCCGCTCGCGCGGCTCCATGGCCTCGCCGATGGGCCTGGGCTACGAGTACCTCACGCCCCGCGCCCAGGACAAAATAGCCGGCCCGCAAGGCACCACTGTCATCGGCTACAAGCAGCGCTACGACATGCTGGAAGATGCCGCGCTGGCTGCCAAGCAAGCCAAAGAAAAAATCACCGCCAAGAGCGTAACAGCCGGCAAGTACGACTTGGTACTCGACCCATCACACTTGGGCCTGACGATTCACGAGAGCGTCGGCCACCCGCTGGAATTGGACCGGGTGCTCGGCTACGAAGCAAATTTTGCGGGCACTTCCTTTGCCACACTAGAGTGGAAAGCCAAAGCTTCTCCCTACGGCTCCAAGCTGGTCAACATCGTGGCTGATAAGCTGCAACCGGGTAGTTTGGGCGCGGTGGGCTATGATGATGAAGGCGTCAAAACCAAGGAGTGGGATTTAATCAAAGAGGGCAAGCTGGTCAACTACGAGAAAATCCGCGACCAAGCGCACATCGTCGGCCAAACGGAATCCGACGGGTGCTGCTACGCTGATTCGTGGAGCAGCGTGCAGTTTCAGCGCATGCCCAACGTGAGTCTGCGCCCCGGCACGGCCAAGCTCAGCGTCGATGAGATGATTAAGAATGTGGACAAAGGCATCTACATCGCCGGCGAGGGTTCCTACTCCATCGACCAGCAGCGCTACAACTTCCAGTTCGGTGGCAAGGTGTTTTACGCCATCGAGAAAGGCAAAATCACGGGCATGTTGGAAGACGTGGCCTACCAGGCCAACACGCAGGAGTTCTGGAACTCCTGCGCCGCCATTTGCGACGCCTCGGATTACCGGTTCCTAGGCACCTTCTTCGATGGCAAGGGCCAGCCGAGCCAGATCTCGGCCGTGAGCCACGGATCGAGCACCACGCGCTTCAACGGCGTGAACGTCATCAATACCGCCCGCAAAATCTAGGACAGTGGCCGATTGAACGTCATTTTGAGCTGGCGAGATGCTTCGGCCTTCAGTCTCTGCGTGACGACAAATCAGCACATCAGCACATCAAAAATTAGCCCATCATCACATGGCAATTCTCTCCCAAACCGAAGCTCAGGCCATCCTGCAAAAGGTGCTTGGCTTTTCTACTGCTGATGAGTGCGCGGCGCAACTCGACGGACGCACCACCGGCAACATCCGGTACGCCCGCAATGCCGTGAGTACCGCCGGCTCTTCCAGCAACGTGAGCCTGACCGTGGAATCGCGCTTTGGCAAACGTTCCGGTGTGGCTACCTGCAACCAATTCGACGATGCTACTTTACGCCGTTGCGTGCAGCGAGCCGAAGAAATAGCTAAGCTCGCGCCCGAAGACCCAGAGTACGTGCCCATGCTCGGGCCGCAGAAGTTTCTCACACCCGTCACCTACGCCGCCAGCACGGCCGGTATCAATCCCGATTTCCGTGCCCAAGTGGCCCAGGACAGCATTGCGCTCTGCGAAGGCCGCAAACTCACGGCTGCTGGCTACCTCGAAGACGGTCCTAGCTTCGTAGCCATCCGCAACAGCAAAGGACTGGAAGGCTACCAGCAGTTCACCAACCTCGACTTCTCCGTAACGGTGCGCACGCCCGACGGCACCGGCTCGGGTTATGCCGTGGCCGATTACACCGACGTCGCCAAATTCGACACCAAAGCCATGACCAAGCGGGCCGCCGACAAAGCGGCTGGTTCCGTGGGCGCCAAGGCCATTGAGCCGGGTAAGTACACCGTGATTCTGGAGCCCGCCGCGCTGGTGTCGGATGAGGGCATTCTGAATCGCCTCATCTACGCCCTCGATGCCCGCTCCGCCGACGAAGGCCGCTCCTTCCTGAGCAAGAAAGGCGGCGGCAATAAGATGGGCGAAAAGATGTTCGACCCGCGCGTTACCATCTACTCCGACCCGCTGAACGCCACCGCGCCCGGCCGCGTGTTCGACGGCGACGGACTGCCCGTGAAACGCATGACCTGGGTGGAAAAAGGCGTGATGAAGAACTTGTACTACTCGCGCTTCTGGGCCGAAAAGAACAAGAAAGAGGCCACCGCTTTTCCGAGCGGCTTCATCATGGAAGGCGGCACGCAGAGCGTGGAAGACCTCATCAAGGGCACGGCCAAAGGCATCCTCATCACCCGTCTCTGGTACATCCGCGACGTCGATCCGCAGACGCTGCTCGTCACCGGCCTCACCCGTGACGGTACGTTCTACATCGAGAACGGCAAAATCAAGCACCCCATCAAAAACATGCGCTTCAACGAAAGCCCGGTCATTATGCTCAACAACATTGAGGCCATTGGCAAGCCGCAGCGACTTGGTGGCAACATGGTGCCGCCACTGAAAATCCGCGACTTCACGTTTACAAGCTTATCGGACGCCGTCTGATCACGGATTAGCGCGGATTTTAACGGATTGCACGGATTTTGTGGACGATTGAAAAATAGAAGAGCTTGCCAGCTGGCAAGCTCTTCTATTTTTGGCGGATTAGTTAAGCGACATGCGCGCCAGCTACAAAATCCGTGCAATCCGTTAAAATCCGCGCTAATCCGTGATCAGGGCAGTTGGAACGCGGCGTAGCCCTGAAACAGACGGTTTTTCAGGCGGTTATCGTTGACGCCGGTGATGGTTTGGGCATCGTCGATGTCGTTGAGGCCAGCTACGAAACGGGCACCTACGGAGAGGCCGGCCAGCAGCTTAAAGCCCGCTCCGACGCACAAGCTTACGTCCGTCTTTTTATAGTCGCCCCAGGCGCCCCGGTTGATATTACTGTAATCTATGGTGCCGTCTTCGGAGATGCTCGTGGCCATGCGGCCTTCTTCGCGGGCCTTGAGCAGGAAGCCAAATTGCGGACCAGCTTCAGCAAAAAAGCCGCCGAGCCGCACCTTGGCCAGCACGGGCACGTGCAGGTAATGCAAGTTGGCTTTGTAGTCGGCCACGGCCGATTTGAAGTTGGCGCCTTGCAGGGAATACTGTAGCTCCGGCTGTATCGACAGCGGCCCGAGCAGCTTGCTCTCGTAGAAAACACCCGCGTGGTAGCTGGTTTTGTAGCGCGTGTCGGCATCGATGCGGCTGCCGTTGAGTACAGCGGCGTTGAAGCCGGCTTTCACACCGAACTGCGCCTGCGCGGAGCCTGCCAGTAGCGTAGTGAGGAGGAGAAAAAGGAAGCTTTTTTTCATAGCAGTAATAGCTGCAGGTGAGGCGGAACAGAAACAACAGGCCTTTAACGGATTGCTATTGGTTTGGGCATATATCTCGGCATCTTTTTTACACTTTCTTCGCCGTCGGGCCAGCTGACTGCCAGGCAATCCACGTATTTTTCACCGTCTGGCGGATAGTAAGCCACCCTGAGCAGGTTTTCCCGTCTATCAGCAGCTTTCCGCTCCTACGCACCTACTCCGTACCTCTCCACCGTGCCCGCTCCTTTTACCTTCGTGCGCCTGCAATACCGCTCCGGCGACTGGGACGGCGTGGATGAGCGGATGCCCACCAACTTACTGCACTCGCTTATTCAGTACACCAAAATTCCGGTGAACCAGAAAGAGAAAGTAGTGGCGCTGGACTCGCCGGAGCTGTTTCGGCACCCGTTCTGCTACCTTTCCGGGCACCGGCTGGTGCAGTTTTCCGCCGCCGAAAAAAAGAACTTCATCCAGTACGTACGCAACGGCGGCTTCGTGTTCGTCGACGACTGCAACCACGACATCGACGGGCTTTTCGCGCGTAGCTTCGAGGAGCAGATGCGCCAGTGTTTCGGGGCCGGGGCGCTGAAAAAAATACCCAAGACTCACCCCCTCTACTCGCAGTTTTTCAAGTTCCCAGACGGCCCGCCGCCAACTTCTTTCGAGCTCAACGGCTGGGGCGACGACTTGGTGCACGACTATCTCAAAGGCATCGAAATCAACGGCCGCCTCGGCGTACTCTACTCCAACAAAGACTACGGCTGCGAGTGGGACTACGACTTTCGCAACAAACGTTTCCTAGCCGAAGACAACACCAAGTTCGGTGTCAACATATTGCTGTATGCGCTAACGGCGTAGCTCTGCTCTAGGTCAGAATTGATAACCGATGCCAGCTCGCACGTCAAACCGAAGCCCGGACTCAAGCAGTCCAAACTCCACGCCGTTGATGTTTGATCCTTGCCGTACTTGGTCTTTACCGATAATAGACCATTGCACCGCGCCTAGCGCCATGTCCAGTACTATTCGTGGTGTATGTGGCCTTAACAGGCCGCTTTGCCAGCCTACCATTACACCTGTTCTCAGCCGTCTTGCATGAAATGTTACGGGTGGAGGCTCATCTTTTAGATCAAGCGCCAAGCAGCCTATGACGGGCTGCACATACAATCCACTTAAGGGTGCCAAGTCATTTTTTACAGGCGCAATATAGTAGCGAGTTAGTACACTAGCGCCTTTGCGTCGCTCATCAGGATAACCACCATTAACTAGCGCTTCAGCCCCAATGCTCCACCGTTTAGCCACCGCACGCTCATACGAAACCAATACAGGAAATAGAAATCCCCGATTGGCAAAAAGATTATATCCGACATTGAAACCGATGGGAGTAAGCCAGTCTATGCGCAAAGCATTACGACCAGAGGTTGGATAAGATGTTGGCTTTTGCTGAGCGTGAGCTTTGGCGATAACTAAAGCCAAGCCTAACATCAGTCGAGAAGTAAATAGCTGTACGTTCATAGCGCATAAAGTATTACTTCTGTATTCTCAGCGTCAAACCTATTCGCAGCTTATCCAGACTTTCTTTCTGCATCATGATGAGGCAAAACCTTGCTTGGCAAGCAGCCTTATCGTAAGTAATCTGACTTTAGCACTGCCATTTATTACTCATCCAAACGGTGCTCATGACCGAACAAGACATTACCCGCCTGCTCGCCAAACTCCCCCCGCTGCGCGAAGAAATTGCCAAAGTCATCGTAGGGCAGCACGCGGTGCTGGATGAGGTGCTGGTGGCGCTGCTGGCCGGCGGGCACGCGCTGCTGGAAGGTGTGCCGGGCTTGGCCAAAACGCTACTCGTGCGCACTCTGGCCCAGGCCACCGACCTGCCTTTCCGGCGCATTCAGTTCACGCCGGACCTCATGCCCACTGATATTCTGGGCACTGAAATTCTGGAGGAAGACCACGGCACCGGCCGCCGCTCGTTCAAATTCAACGAAGGGCCCATCTTCGCCAGTCTCGTGCTGGCTGATGAAATCAACCGGACGCCGCCCAAAACGCAGGCCGCGCTACTCGAAGCCATGCAGGAAGGCCACGTGACGTACGCCGGCCAGGAGCACGCGCTGCCGCGGCCGTTTTTTCTGCTGGCCACCCAGAACCCCATCGAACAAAGCGGCACCTACCCGCTGCCCGAAGCCCAGCTCGACCGATTTCTACTGTACATCCGCATCGGCTATCCGTCGGAGCAGGAGGAACTGGCGGTATTGAGCGGTACTACTGGTGTGGCGCGGCCCGAGGTGCGCCCAGTGCTGGGCGGCGAAGACGTCCGGCAGCTTCAGCAGTTGGTGCGGCAGGTGAGTCTGAGCCCGGAGCTGCTGAATTTCGTGAACCGCCTGGTGCGCGCCACGCGCCCGGCCACGTCGGAAGTGCCGTTCATTCGCAACTACGGGCGCTGGGGAGCGGGTCCGCGCGCGGGCCAAGCATTGATTTTGTGCGCCAAAGCCCGGGCCCTGCTGCAAGGCCGCTTTGCCGCTACGCTGGAAGATATTCGGGCGCTGGCTCCCGCCGTGCTGCGCCATCGTGTCCTACTCAACTTCAATGCTGAAGCCGAAAACCTGACGGCCGATGATGCGGTAGCTGAGTTGCTAAAAGTCGTGCCTGTTTAGTTTTTGGTTGTTCGTTTTTGGCTTTGGCTTATGCCCTTGTCAATCCTTCGTTTGACGAAAACCAAACCCGAAAAACCAGAACCAAAAACCAACAACCAAAAACGAACGCCCAACAACCAGCCATGCTTTCCCCTGAACTTCTTCATGCGCTCCACAATCTTCCGCTAGCGGCAAAGCAGGCGGCGGAAGGTTTTCTGCACGGCCAGCACCAGAGCCGGCGGCGCGGCGCGGGCCTAGAGTTCAGCCAGTATCGCCCCTACCAGCCCGGCGACGACCTGCGCCGCCTCGACTGGCGCCTCGCCGCCCGCTCCGACCGGTACTATCTGCGCGAATCGGAAGTGGAAACCAGCCTGACGGTGCACCTCGTGCTGGATGCGACGGCCAGCATGAACCACCAAGACGACAACGGCCTCACCAAGCTCGACTACGCGCGGCTGCTGCTGGCCGCGCTGGCCTACCTGGCTACCCAGCAAGGTGATGCCGTGGGCCTCACGCTGCTGCACCCAACGGGCCTGCGCCACTTGCCACCTCGCGCTGATGCCCGCCAGCTGCCGCGCCTTTACCACGCCCTCGAAACCGCGGAAGCCGCCGGCGCTTTCCCTTCCACCGAAACTCTGGCTCCTCTTACTGCTCGCCGCCAACGCGCCCTTACCGTGTGCGTGAGCGACTTGTACGAGGAGGAAACCGAAATTGAGCGTCTCCTCACGCGGCTGCGAGCCTCCTCCGGCGAAGTATTGCTGCTGCACCTGGTGGCGGGCAACGAGCTGGCCTTTAGTTTCCGAGGCGCCGTCACGTTCGAAGACCTCGAAACTGGCCAGCGCCTGCAACTCAACGCCGACCAACAACGCGCCAGCTGGCAACAGCAACTCCAAACCTGGCTGCGCGACACCGCTCAGCAAGCCCGCCGCCACGGCTTCGACTACCAGCAACTCAGCACCGCCGCTCCTTTGGACCGGGCCCTGCGAGAGTTTCTACTACGCCGAGAAAAAGCCCTGGGATAAATGAAGAATTGGGAATGAAGAATGAGGATTTATCAAACGTAGTACTGCTACTTTTTCAACCTTAACCTCACTCACTGTCAAGCTTGCATTACCTCAATGATTAAGTAGAAAAATGAGCCGCTGAGAGCTGTTAGGAAGCTTCTTCATTCTTCATTCTTCATTCTTCATTCTTCATTCTTCATTCTTCATTCTTCATTAAAACATTGCCCACGCTCCTTATCCACTACGCTACTGCCGGGCTACTGGCGCTGCTGGGACTGGCCGTGCCGCTGGCCATCCACCTCTGGAACCGACGGCCGGGCCGCACGGTGCGCGTGGGCAGTGTGCGCTGGTTACAGGCCACGGCCAACCGCCGCCTGCGCAACCTTCGGCTAGAGCAACTGTGGCTGCTGTTGCTGCGCGCTACTATTGTGGCGCTGTTGGCGTTGGCCGTGGCGGGGCCGTTTTGGCAACACACTCCTCCTCCACAAACAGTGCGTGGCCTCGTGCTGCTGGCCCCAGACGTGCTGCGGCCAGAGGTGCTCCCTGCGTTACGTCCTGACATAGATTCACTGCGGCAGCGCGGCTTTGCCCTACGACTATTTGCCCCAGGCTTCCCGTCAATTAGCCCCTCAGCCTGGCCCCAAACAGATTCGCTGGCAATGCTGGCTCCGTCACGTTCAGCTGCTCCCGACGACTATTGGACCCGCACCCGGCAGGCAGCCGATTCGTTTCCGGGCCGCTCATTGCGCGTAGTTTCCGGTACCGAGCTTGATCACTTCACGGGCCCCCGCCCCGCGCTGCCCGCTCGCCTAACGTGGCAGGCCGTTCCCCTGCCCGACTCCGCCATCTGGCTCGCACAAGCCGCTCTATCTCACCCCGACACGCTCCGCCTCACGATTGGCCGTAGCCGTGAGGAAGGCACTACTTTCCAAACGGTGCGGCTCCCTCGTCCGCGCACGACCACCAAGCTTTCGGTAGCTGGAGTGCCTACTATAGAATACCAGCCTGATTCTGCACCGTCAGTACAATTGAGCGGCCAGGCTGCGGTGCCTGTACTTACGGAGCCGTTGCGCGTGGTGCTTTGTGCGGATGCTGGTCATGCTGAAGCTGGTCGGCACATCGTAGCAGCGTTACGAGCAGCGGCTCTAGGATTGGTTCGGCCGCTTGAAATACGGAAGATAACTCCCACCGAAACCTCCATTGCACTGCTGAACAAGCAACCCAATTGGTTTTTCTGGTTGAGCGATAAGCCAGTGCCAGCATCTTGGCTAAAGCAGGTGCGAGGCGGCAGCCGGCTCTGGCAGGAAGCTGCTACGCTCGGTAGTACAGTGGAAACCATGCTCGATTTGCGCGGTCTGGCAGACGACGCCCGCATAGTCATAACTCGGCTCGATACTAGCCGTGTGCCTACTAGCCAGGCAGTAGTGTGGCAGAGCGGGGCCGGCCAGCCCGTGCTTGTGCGAAAGATGCTTGGCCAAGGTGCTTCTTATCAGCTGCGCACTCGTTTGCAGACCAACTGGAGCAGCCTGCCGGAAAGCCCCGCCTTGCCCGAACTGTTCTTGCAGCTCCTTCGGTCCGAATCGGAGCCGCTGCTACTCTCTTCGCCCGATCTGCGGCAGTTGGATGCTCGTCAGCTTGGCGCGGCGGTTACCAGTCCCGCGCCGGCTGCCACCACGGCCATCACGAAGCTTCCTTCGCCAACGCAAAGCCGGGAGCTGCGGACCTGGGTGATGCTGGCGGCTTTGCTGTTGTTTGCGTTGGAAAGAGGTTTGGCTTACCGCGCTTCCGTTTCCTCTTCGCCGTCCGTATGAGCCACGTTGCCACTTCTTCCAACACCGGCCGCCAGCTTCTGCACCGTCTGGCCCGCCGTGAAACCAACCGCCGCACGGTAGCATTGCTGTTGCCCGTCGCGGCGGCGCTGCTGGCAGTCGGGGCTTGGCTACGGCACTGGCCGCAAAGCTGGCCGGCTGCGGGAGCGGGGTTGGTGCTACTGCTGCTAAGCATTGGCATCGTATTGTACCGTTTGCGGCGCCAACCTCTCGCCACCCTGGCCCGGCGGCTAGATCGACTTTACCTGGAGCTGGAAGATAGCACGGGGCTACTACTACACGACCCTTCTTCCGATTCCAACGCCACGCCGCTCAACCTGCTGGAGCAGTTGCAACAGCAGCGCGTGTACACCCGATTATCGAGCACAAGCGAAGCGCGGCCGTACGTGCTGCCTTTTTCCTGGCAACCAGTGTGGCTGAGCGTGGCGGCACTGTTGCTACTGGCGGTTGGCGGTTGGTTATACAACCCCGCATCCACAATCAGTTCGAAACCACTACCGCTGCACTCACCACCCGCCGAAGCCCCGCGGCGGCCTGGTCAACCAGCCCCGCCGCGGCTGCTCGACACCCGCGTTACGGTGCAGCCGCCGGCTTATACCCGGCGGCCGGTGTTTGCGCCGGTCGGTCTTTCTTTCAGCTGTCCGGCTGGCTCACTAGTGCGTTGGAAGGTACGCGTTAGCCGGGCTAGCCGCACGGCGCCCGTTCTGGAGCTAGGTACTAAACGGCTGCAATGCCGCCCAGTAGCGGGCCGGCCCACTGAGTTTGTAGCGGAAGTGCCAGCTACCAGTTCCGGCTTGTATCGTTTTCATTTCGCGGGCCAAACTTCTGATGACTATGCTCTTGATGTGCAGCCCGACCAAGTGCCAACCATCCAGATTCAGACGCCCAAGCCGTACACGCTCATCGAGTTCGGCCAGCGCCCCCAAGTAGCGGTACGCGTGGCATTGCGCGATGACTATGGCCTTGCAGAAGCGCAGTTGGTAGCCACGGTAGCCCAGGGCCAGGGCGAGGCCGTGAAGTTTCGAGAGGTGATAACCAACTTGAGCGGCGGCCTGCGCGGCCAGCCTCAGCAAGCCACGCTCGCTTCCATATTGCGGCTGCCAGCTCTCGGCCTCACCTACGGCGACGAAGTGTACTTCCACGTCCGGGCGCGCGATAATGCCCGCCACCTCACCCGCTCCGATACCTACCTCGTGCAGTGGGAAGACACCACCGTGCAGGACGGCCTCTCCGACCTTTCGTTGAGCGTAAACGTGGTGCCCGCCTACTTCCGTAGCCAACGCCAAATCATCATCGACACCGAAAAGCTGCTGGCTGAAAAAGCTTCCCTGCCTGCCGCCACCTTTGCGGACCGGGCCAACAACTTAGGTTTCGACCAAAAGGTATTGCGCCTGCGCTACGGTAAGTTCTTAGGCGAAGAATTTGAAGGCGGTATCGGCGAGTCGGCCCCCCGCCCCCCCACTTCCGACTCTGCCAACCACGACGAGCACGCCAACGAAAGCCCCGAAGAACACGCCGGCCACGACCACGGCAGCGGCTCCACCGACCATTCTCCCGCTAGCGAAGCCGCCGCGTCCAGCGGCAGTGCGGAGCTGATGGAAGCCTACGTGCACAAGCACGACGACTCCGAAACCGCCGATTTCCTGGAGCCTGCCGTGAAAGCCAAGTTGCGCGGAGTGCTGAACCAGATGTGGGAAGCCGAATTGCGCTTGCGCCTAGCCAAACCAGCCGAAGCCCGCCCCTTCGAATATCGCGCCCTGCGCCTGCTCAAGCAGGTGCAGCAGCAAACCCGCGCCTACGTACGCAAATCCGGCTTCGAGCCGCCGGTGCTACCTGAAGCCACCGCCCGCCTCTCCGGCGACCTGGCCGGCGCCGCCGTGCCACGCCGTTCCACTGAACCTCTTAAACCCGCTACGCAGCCCGAGATACGAAGCGCCATCCGCTTGTTGGCCGCCCTCCGCGCTGGCCAACCCGCCGCTTCTGCCGACGCCGCCACCTTGGAACGGGCCGGACAGGCCGTGGCGCAGGCGGCTCTGCAACACCCCGGCGCCTACTTAACCGCTGTGCGCGCCCTGCGCCAGCTAGCCACGGATGCTCGTTCGGGCCGCCCGGCTTGCGCAACATGCTTTGCACCGGCCGAAAAAGCATTGGCTTCTCTGCTGCCATCACCGCTCACCGTGCCAACCCGGCCCGCCAACCCTAACCGCATGGCCCAGCGTTACTTGCGCGCTTTATGATGCTTTACATTCTTCTGCTGGCCTGCTTGCTGCTCGCTTCGGGCCTCCTAGTCGCTGCCTGGCGCCGCCCCAGCCGGAGCCGCCGAGCCGCCCGACTAGCAGCCAGCATCCTGGCCGTTGCGGCGCTTTGGCTGATGGCATATCCGCCACAGTACGCTAAGCAGGTTCCTAGGTCCGAAGCGGTTCTGCTCACTCCCGGTTACCAACCCGATTCTGTGCGCGCCTTGCTGCGTCAGCTAGGCCCAGCCACCCGCCTGTGGCGTTACGCTCCGAGCAGCCCTCACATCCCAGATACGCCCACTATTGCTCGCCTCCGCTCCTTGCGTGAGCAATTGCCGGCTCTTCAACGACTACACGTGCTGGGCCACGGACTGCCCGCCGATGCCCTGCCCGAACTAGGCCCGGTCCGCCTGGTGTGGCACAAGCCTCCGACCTTCAATGGCTTCCAGGCCGCCCACTGGAGCCAAACCCTAGAACTAGGCCAGCCACTACTGCTGGAAGGGCATTTTTCCGCCCCAGCCCGCAGCGCCGTCTGGGTACGCCTGCAAGCCGCCGGCACCACCCAGGATTCGGTACAACTCCCCGATGGACGCGGCTCCTTCCGGCTACGATACACCCCCAAAGCAACGGGCCGGCTAGTGGCTACTCTCTCCGCTGGCCCGCTGCCTGGCTTACTAGCTTCGGAGCCCGTACCCGCCGAGGTGCTGCCGCCTACGCCCTTGCGGGTACTGCTGCTGGCTGCCACGCCTTCTTTCGAGTTGAAATTTCTCAAAAACCATCTGGCCGCCCGCCAGCACCAAGTGGCGTGGCGCGCTGGTATCAGCCGGGGCCTTACGCAAACGGAATTCAGCAACCAGCCTGCTGCTGACCTCAGCCGCCTCACATCCTCTCTACTAAGCCGCTACGATGTACTGGTAGCCGATGCTGGCACCTTGGCGAGTCTCAGCAGCTCCGAAACGCAAGCTTTGCGGACAGCACAACGGACCTCGGGCCTAGGCCTGATTTTGTTAGCCGATGCTCCTACATCGTCGAAAGCCATACCGGGCGCGCCGACCATTCGGGTAGTACCGCAGCAAGGCCCCGAAGTTACGCGGCCGCAACGGTTGGCGTGGCCCACAGCCGCTACCATCGTGCCGGCTACGCTACAACTGAGGGGCACTGCTCGCTCTCTGATTACAACAGCGGGAGTTGCCCGGCCAGTAGTGGCGGCCCAACGTGTGGGCCTGGCTACCGTGGTGGTGTCAGCGCTGCCCGAAACCTACCCTTGGCTGTTGCAAAACGCCACCTCGCTCTACGAAAGCTACTGGAGCCGCTTGCTATCCGCGGCGGCGCGGCCCGCTGGCTCCACTAGCCGCTGGTTGGTGACGGACGCTTGGCCCCGGCCCCATCTGCCGGTCACTCTACGGCTAGCCGCCTCTTCACCACCATCCACGCCACCCAATATCTCCGACGCCCGCGCCGCGGTAGCTGCGCGTTTACCTTTACAACAAGACGCCTACTTACCAGAATGGAGTACCGCCGTGTATTGGCCGCTTAGAGCAGGTTGGCAGCAGGTGCAGCGGCCTGGCCAAGCGGCGCAGTGGTTCTATGTATTCGCCGACCATAACTGGCGGGGGCCGGAAGCACAGCGGCGCGCGCAGAGTGTGTTGCCTTGGTTGACTACTGCCAATCAGCCACTCACCCACCAGACTGTATTAGTCACTTGGTCTGTTGGCTGGTTTTTCGCGCTGTTTGTGCTGGCGGCTGGCTTTTTATGGCTTGAGGAAAAACTGTAGTCTCTCTCCCTTAAAAAAGCAAAAAGGCCTGTAAGGGCCGTTTAAGAAGATAAACCGAGCTAGCCAGCTAATACCGGATATCAGGATGCCCACCTAGTTTCGTGTCTTCAGCATCACCTATCAAGTATTCTCCCACAGCGAGGGTAGTTTGCGCATTGAGTGGCGCTACCGCTTCATCGGGTACGGTTAAGGTTGTAAGTATCTCCAGTGAAGCCACTTCAACGAGCCCACCATCTATTTGTGGTACCGCGTCTGCGAGTTCTGAAGTAGGAGAAGGAATTGAAGCACCCGACACGGCACGGCTGGTTGAGGAGAAGTCTGTATAAGACAGAGCAATGAGACAAATTCGCGCAAATATTGCACTTTATACAATATGAACCTCAATATGTCTTGCTTGCTTTACAAAACCAGCTGAATTGGAGCAAAAAAAGTCCGGATTCCCGCGGGAATCCGGACTTTCTTGCAGAGGCTGATAAAGATCAGCTTCTTGTAATTACTTCTTCTCTTCTGCAGGAGCAGTGGTGCCAGCAGCAGGAGCCTCAGCGCCAGCGGCGGGAGCTTCGGTGGTAGCAGGAGCTTCAGCCGACATAGCCGACGAATCCGTAGCAGCAGGAGTGGTAGCTTCCATAGCACCAGTCTCAGTGGTCGTGGTAGCTTCAGTAGCAGGCTTCGACTCGCAAGAGGCCAGAGCTACAGCGAAAAACAGGGCAGATACCTTCAGTAGGTTCTTCATGGTTATGGTAAGTTTGAAAAATTTGTCTCAAAGACCCCTTTCATACCGCCGAGATTGAAAGGTAACCTGGTCAGGAAAAAATTATTTTTGGGCGGGTTACCACGCTCCCCCCAGTGTATTAAAGACCAAAGTGAATGGCGAAGGCCAGTGCTTCTTACACCGACGACGAATTCGTAGCAGCCATCCGTGGCGGCGACGATCGAGCCCTTGCGCAGCTCTACCGGTTGCACCTGCCCATGGTATCGCACTACGTGCTGCAAAACAGCGGCACCGAAGACGAAGCCAAGGATGTGTACCAGGAAGGCGTAATGGTATTCTATGAGAAAGTACGCGATGGCTCCTTGGAGCTGAGCTGCCAGATCAAGACCTACCTCTACGCCGTCTGCCGCCGGCTCTGGCTCAAGCGCCTCACCGAGAAAACCCGCTTCAGCGGCCGCCTCGACGACCACGAGCCGTATCTGGAAACCGGTGCCGAAGCCGACCTCGTGGAAGCCGAAGAGCGCGACCGTCGCTTCGCTACAATGGGCGAGGCGCTGGAACGACTCGGCGAACCTTGTCGTTCGCTTTTGGAAGGATTTTACCTGCTCGATAAGTCGATGCAGCAATTAACGGCCGAGTTTGGCTATACCAACGCCGACAACGCCAAAAACCAGAAGTACAAGTGTCTGGTGCGTTTGAAAAAGCTGTTCTTCACTCACTACAAGGAGGAAGAATCATTTTGATGACGCGCCGCCCGACGCGCAATTAGCGGACCTCACCCACCCGCGCAGACCTCATGATGACCGAAGCCGACTACTACGCTTTATTTGAAACCTACCAACGCGGCGAGCTGGCCCTACCGGCCCGCACCGATCTGGAGCGCCGCCTGGCCGCCGACCCCGTGCTGGCGCAGCGCTACGCTGATTTTCTTGACCTTACCGATACGCTGCACGGTTACGGACAGCGCCTAAGCACCCGCCGTAAGCTGCGCGCCATCCAGGCCGACCTTGATGCCGAGCAGGCCGTGAAGCTGACTTCGGAAGATGAAGTACTGGCTACCGGCAACCCGTTGATGCCGCAGGTGCACATTTCCCGCACCGAACGCAAGCTGCGCGACTTCTGGCACGGCCACCGCGCTACCATGATGGTGGCCGCTTCGGTGGCGGTATTGGCCGTCTTCACTACTCTTTTAGGGATAGAGTGGTGGCGTGCGTCCCAGAAAACCTCGCTCTACGGCTACACGGTGCTCCGCCGCGAGGTCGACCGTATCAAGCGCACCCAGCGCGTAATGAACAAGGCTATCACTCAGATTGGCTCCACTCCGGCCGCCGTAAACCCCGGCAAGTTCAGCGGGACAGGCTTCGCTCTTACGGCCGATGGCTACATTGTAACCAGCTACCACGTGATTCAGGGCGCCGATTCCTTGCTCATCGAAAGCCACGACCGGCAGCGTTTCCGGGCTGAGCCGGTCTTCACCGACGTAGCCCACGACTTGGCCATCTTACGCATCAAGGACAAAGGGTTCGATGGTTTTGGCCGCCTGCCCTACTCGTTTAAGCGGGGCACCGCCGACCTCGGCGAGAAGGTATACACGCTCGGCTATCCCCGCGAAGACTTGGTATTCAACGACGGTTCTCTCAGCGCCCGCTCGGGTTTCGAAGGTGACTCTGGTTTCTACCAGATCAGTATTCCCGTGAACCCCGGCAACTCAGGTGGCCCGCTGCTTGATGATAGAGGTAACCTCATTGGCATCATCAGCGGCCGGCAGATGGATGTGCAAAGCGCCGCCTTCGCCACGAAGTCGTCGTATTTGATGCGGCTGGTGGACTCGTTGAGTGCCGTGAGCACCGAGAAGCCTTACCGACTGCCGCGCACTAATCTGCTGGCTGGCAATTCGCGTCCTCAGCAAATTCGGAAGCTGCGCGACTACGTGTTCGTCGTGAAAGTGTACGAATGATAGTTGCGTAAGCGCCACACTACAAGAGCCTCGCCCTTTCCGGCGGGGCTTTTTTGTTGGCTTCGACGCACCCATTGTTGCCACGACCAATTGGGTACCCTACCAAGAAAATCGTAGCACCCTAGGAAGAATCTGCCATTAAACTTTAACTATACTTAGATAGTCATAGGACGGGTGGTTGTGAATATCCGCGCTAACCCCTTCCTTACAAGCCGCTTACCTGATCTTTCCACTGCACACACCCACTTGCTGCCTATGGACCGTAGAGCTTTCCTCCGCAAACCTGCTTCCACTCTTACCGCTCCCGTGGCGGCCGTGCTCGAACGGCCAGCCGTGGTGGGTAGTGGCGACCCTCCTGGCGGGGGCGAAACCATCAGTCGGTTCGCCAACACCAGCCTGCCAACAGCAGCTCGCTCCCTAGCGGGGCTGGCACCGTATACTGGCCCCTGGGGGTATGCGCAGGCAGCGCACCTGCTGCGCCGGGCCACTTTCGGGCCTACCCGCGCCGAAATCAACACCGCCGCCGGCCAAAACTTGACGACGGTGATGAACAGACTGCTGACGACCCCGGCCGCCCCAGCTCCGCCCGTTAATGGCTTCACCAACGATACGAGCGTGCCAGTGGGCGGGCAGTGGGTAACGGCGCCTTTCAACAACGACTTCGAATATTGGCGCATGCGCAGCCTACGGGCTTGGTGGGTGGGCCAAATGCTGCAAAGCACCACGCTGGTAGAGAAAATGACCCTCTTCTGGCACAATCACTTCGTGGTAGAGTTCGACGACATATACGAGGGCCGCTATAGCTACAGCTACCAGGCGCTATTGCGACGGCACGCGCTGGGCAACATCAAGCAGCTAGCCAAGGACATAACGGTGGAGCCGGCCATGCTGCGCTACCTCAATGGCAACCAGAACCGCGTGGGCGCGCCCAACGAAAACTACGGCCGCGAGCTACTGGAGCTGTTTACCGTAGGAAAAGGCCCGCTCATTGGCAACGGCAACTATACCACCTACACCGAGGCCGACGTGCAGGCGGCAGCCAAGGTACTGACCGGCTGGCGCGACTCCCAAACGGACATCAACGGCTACTATACCGCCACTCGCCACGATACCACCACCAAGCAGTTCAGCAGCGCCTTCGCCAACCAGACTATTGCCAACCAAGGCGACCAAGAGTACAAGGCGCTGGTGGATATGATTTTCAACGAGCTGGAGACGGCCGTTTTCCTGGTGCGCAAGCTCTACCGCTGGTTTGTATACTACGTGATAGACGCGGCCGCCGAGCAGAACGTGATTCAGCCGCTGGCCGCGCAGCTCAAGCAGAACGGCTACAATCTGGCGCCGGTGCTACGTACCTTACTGAGCAGCGAGCATTTCTACGATGTGGTGAACGTGGGCTGCGTCATCAAAAGCCCCATTGAGCTGGTGCTGACGACGGCCCGGCAGCTGCCCATCACGTTTCCGCCGGATTCCAACGTGCTGGCCCAATACGGTATCTGGGACTGGTTCGTAGACCGGGCCTCGGTGCAGCAGCAACAACTCGGCGACCCGCCCAACGTGGCCGGTTGGCCCGCCTACTGGCAAACCCCGCAGTACTACGAAATGTGGATCAACGCCGTGACCATGCCGCGGCGCAACCAGTACACCGACCAAGTCATCAGCCAGAACGGGTATACGCGCTACTTCACCGGCGGCAATTACAACATTAAGGTTGATGTCATTGGTTGGGTGCAAAGTCTGCCACCCGCCACAGCTCAAGACTGCAACTTGCTGATTGCGGAGCTAACCAAGTTGCTCCTGCCCATCCCGCTCACGGCCAATCAGCTGGCTTTCCTCAACGACACGCTGCTGCCGGGCCTGCCCGACTTTGAGTGGACCGTGGAGTGGCAGGAGTTCTTAGCCGCCCCCACTAACACCGCCAAGCGGGCCGCCGTGGAAACCAAGCTCCGGGCCTTGGTGCGCCAGATCATGGGTCTGGCCGAATATCATTTGTCTTAATGGCTAAATGGCTGCATGGCTAGCTGGCTGGTCGATTCAACGACTCGCCGGCCGTCATACAGCAATCTACCAATCAGCCATTTAACCATTAAACAAACATGAAACGCAGACATTTCCTCCAAACCACCGCCGCGGCTACGGTACTACCAAGCCTGCTCGGCGGCCTGCCCATTGGGGCCTATGGATTTTCACCCGAGCTGTTCGACCTCACGGGCGGCGCCACCCAGACCGATAAAGTACTGGTGCTCATCCAACTCAACGGCGGCAACGACGGGCTCAATACCATCATCCCGCTCGACCAGTATTCGGCCATCATGGCCGCGCGCGCCGAAATTGCCATTCCGCAAAACCAGGTGCTGGCATTGCGCGGTAGCACGGGTATTCATCCGGCTATGGCCGGTATCAAAAACCTCTTCGACGACGGCAAGATTGGCGTTGTGCAGAGTGTGGGCTATCCGAACTCCAACGGCTCTCACTTCCGCTCCACCGACATCTGGACTTCGGGCTCCGACTCCAACGTGACGGTTACCTCCGGCTGGGCCGGACGCTACCTCGACGGTGAGTATCCCAACTTTCCTACTGGCTACCCTAATGCCCAGGCCCCCGACCCGCTGGCTATCAGCATTGGCTCGGTGGTGAGCAACTGCGTGCAGGGGCCTTCCGTGAACATGGGTATGGCCATTGCCAGCACCACGTCGTTTTACCAGCTGCTGAGCGGCGGCGTAGATGCGGCGCCCAACACGCCGGCCGGCCACGAGCTGACTTTTATCCGGCGCGTGGTGCAGCAGACGCAAGTGTACCTGACGGCTATTCAGCAGGCCGCGGGCCGGGCGCAGAATCTCTCGCCACTGTACCCCACAGCGGGGCAGAATTCCCTGGCCGACCAGCTCAAGATTGTGGCCCAGCTGGTGGCCGGGGGCCTGCAAACGCGCGTCTACGTCTGCAACCTCGGCGGCTTCGATACCCACGTCAACCAGGTGTCGGCGACGGGCAGCACTACCACCGGCAACCATGCCAATTTGCTCGGCAAGATTTCGGTGGCTATTGAGGCGTTCCAGGACGATTTGCGCCGCCTCAACGTGCAGGACCGGGTAGTAGGCATGACGTTCTCGGAGTTTGGGCGCCGCATCAAAGCCAACTCGGGCAAGGGTACCGACCACGGCGCCGCCGCGCCGCTCATCGTGTTCGGTACGAGCGTAAACCCCATCATCCATGGCAACAACCCCACGCTGCCCGCCAACGCTGGCGTGAACGACAACTTGCCCATGCAGTTCGACTTCCGGGCCATTTACGCCAGCATTCTGAAAGACTGGTTCCGGGTGCCGCAAGCCACGCTCAACGCCTTACTGCCATCAAGCACCGGGCAGTTTCCGTACGTGCCCGTTATTCGGCCCAACATCCTCAGCAGCACGGCTTCGGCGGCCGACTTGGAAGTGGCCGGCTTCAGCGTGTACCCCAACCCGGCACGTGAACGGGCCACCGTGGAGTTTGAGTGCGAAGGCGGCCACGTACAAGTACTGCTCTTCGACGCTGTGGGCCGCGAAGTAAGCCGCGTGCTGGACCGGGAGTTGCTCCGCGGCCGGCGCCAGATTCCACTCGACGTGTCGGGCCTGGCACCGGGTGTTTACCACTGCCATGTGCGTGAGGGCCAGCGCGTAAGTGCCCGCACTGTAGCCGTGCAGTAAGCAGCGTTGCGGCTTCCCTCTAAGCCTCGCTCTCGTTCGTGCAAGCCCCTGATGTCCGCTCTGGCGGGTGTCGGGGGCTTGTTGCGTAAGTGGCGCACGGTGGCAGCCAAGTCAGCGGTTTTGCTTGCTTATTGTAGTTTCGTTGCACCCATGGGCGAACGTAGGGCGCGGGTCACAAAAAAGCCTGGCTCGTCAGCAGCCCGGAACGGAAGTTCTGCGTACACGGAACCAGTGGTTCTACCGCTTTCCCATTTCTACTCTCAACCACAACTGTTTGCATACCAACTCATGGAACAACAACTGGAACAACAGCTTGAAAAAATTCTCCCCGAGGATATCACCCGCACGCTGGAAAGCGCCTACCACGTCGTTTTTCAAGGCGACCATGAGCGCATCGACGACCTGCTGAAGCACGGTGGCACGCTGCTGCGCAAAGCCGCGCAGCGGTTCACGTCTACGCAGCTCATTCTGGGTATTGCGGCCATTGCGGCCGTAGCCGTGGTTACCATCAACTATGCTACCCAGGCCGATGACGCATCATCGGATGATGTACACGAAGGCGAAGCCCAGGACATCACCAAGCAGGACAAAAAGCCCAAGCTGCGCGCAGCTAAGTAAGCTGCCTTGCGTCATGAAGAAGCCCCAGTCATATAGTTGGCTGGGGCTTTTTGTGTATCAAGATGCCTGCGTTTAGGCTAATTCTGAGTCTGAGGAAGCCTGAACAGATGTTGCCCTTGTGGTATCACGTGCCGTAACCACAGGCAGAAGATCTTTACGGCACGGAGCAGGTTGCCTTTGCCCTGTTGCCGCGTAGCCACTTTGCTTTCAAGGTCACATATTTTCCGCTGATACAATAGAGTGTGACTTCAACGCTTGGTGTGAGTTCGGTTAGAGGATGTTGCGGGAGAAAAAACGAA
>NZ_JBTYZO010000007.1:0-243219 GCF_057808495.1 Hymenobacter sp. M1-2 | reverse complement strand
AACGTAGAGTGGCAAAGGCCAGCCCTGGCTTTTGCGGACCTCTTCCGTTGTTAACTCACACCAAGCGTTTAAGTCCTGCGGAGGAGAATGTAGACAGCCGCTGTGCTCGTATTGAAATAGAAAACCCCGTGTTACTACAGTAGCGCGGGGTTTTTCATGAAGATCTTCTACTCGGATAAATCGGCGGGAGCTTACGCTTCACGCGCTTATGCTACCGTGCCGGTTTCTTGTAATGGAATTTGATACTGCGTGGCAAAGGCGCGTAGCTGGTCGCGCAGTTGGCGTTTGCGCTTGCGGCCGCGCACTTCGCGCAAGCTCAGGGAGTAGGTGCCGTCTTCTTTGGTGTGTACGCGTACTTGCTGCGCGGCTAGGTCGAGGCGGGTGATGCTTTCGGCTGCGAATACCTGCTTGGGTCGGAACAGGCCGGCTTTGTGCACAATGTAGCCCGGCGTGAACTCCAGGTAACTCTGCGTACCAAAAACAGGGGCATTATGCACCAACACGTAGCCGATATACACTAGGCTGAACACCAGAAAAACGTAGTGCAGAAAATGCAAGTCGTTCAGGCCCTGGTCGGTGAAAATGAGGGCCAGCGTGTACGCTACCCAGACGGTGCCGATAAAAATCTGTCCCCAAAACGGAATGCGGGAGGTATTGGCGGGTTGAAGACGAATGCGGGTAGAAGTAGTGGGCATAGCGGCAAGAAGGGTCGCAACAAAAGGCAAAGAAAGCGAAAAACCGACGACGCACGAGGCATTGCCGGTTTTACACTGGTTTTTGGTTATTGGTTTTTAGTTTTTGGGGAGTACTTAATGTGGGGCGCTCATCAACTAAAAACCGATGACAAAAACTTATTTCAAAGTGGCCGAGGCCAGTTCCATTTCGGGCACGGCGCTTAGCACTTGCGAAACAGGGCATTGTTCTTTAGCCTTCTGGGCGTATTGCTGAAACTCTTCCTGCGAGATACCCGCTACCTCACCTTCTGTGGTTAGGGAAATTTTCGTGATTCTCGGACTCTCCCCCGATGAGTCCAGCGTCACCTTCGACTCAGTGCGGATTTGCTGCACCTGCTTACCGTCCTTAGTCAGGATGCTGGTTAGGAACATGGTGTAGCAGCCGGCGTGAGCGGCTCCAATGAGTTCTTCGGGGTTGGTGCCCTTCTGGCCTTCAAACCGCGAGCCTACCGAGTAAGGTGCTTCTACCAAGCCGCTTTGGGTACTGATAGTGCCGCTGCCTTTGATGTCGCCGTTCCAAACGGCCTTACCGCGCTGGTTGATCATGGAGTGAAATGGTTGGGGTGAAAGTGTGATTAATTGGTCGTGGGTAATACCGTCGGCAAGCTATGTAGTTTTAAAATATAGTTTGAGCAAGCCCAGAAAACTCAGTCGGCCGGGATGGCGCGGTATGCAAAGGCGGCCTTGTTACATTTGCTGACAACCGGGTGACCTGTTTTTCGTTCGGTTCGCTATTCCGTTACTCTCTTCAAGATGGGGCTGAAATCCACTTTGAGCCGGCCACTGGCCGCCTACATTGCCCGTCAGTACGCGCGCTGGCAGCAAGACCCCATCGGCACCCAGCAGCGAGTGCTCCGCGAGTTGCTGACTCAGGGCGCCCGCACCGCCTTCGGCCGCGACCATGACCTGGGCAGCGCCAGCACAGCCCAGGACCTCGCCCGCCTCGTGCCCGTGCGCGACTACGAAGCCCTAAGTCCTTACTTCGACCGTGTGAAAGCCGGCGAGGCCGACGTGCTCTGGCCCGATAAGCCGCTTTACCTAGCCAAAACTAGCGGCACCACGTCCGGGGCCAAGTACATTCCCATCACCAGAGCCAGCATTCCCAACCACATCAACGGCGCCCGCGACGCGCTGCTGCACTACGTGCACCGCACCGGCAACAGCCGCTTCCTCGATGGCAAGCTTATTTTTCTATCGGGCTCGCCGGAGCTGGAAACAGTGAGTGGCATTCCCACGGGCCGGCTTTCGGGCATCGCCAATCACCACGTGCCGGCCTACCTGCGCCGCAACCAACTGCCGAGCTACGCCACCAACATCATCGACGACTGGGAAACCAAGCTGGACCGCATCGTAGAAGAAACCCTGCACCAGCCCATGACGCTTATTTCCGGGATTCCGCCGTGGGTGCAAATGTATTTCGACCGAATAGTAGCGCGCGCCGGCCGGCCAGTAGGGGAGGTATTTCCGCAGTTCGACCTGTTTGTGTACGGCGGTGTCAATTTCGAACCTTACCGCAAGAAGCTGTTCGACACGATCGGCCGAGCAGTGGATAGTGTGGAGCTGTTTCCGGCCTCCGAAGGCTTCCTGGCGTTTCAGGACGAGCCCGGCAACCCCGGCATGTTGCTGCTGCTCGATGCTGGTATTTTCTACGAATTCGTGCCTGCCGAGCGGTTTTTCGAGCCGAACCCGCCGCGCCTCACGCTGGCCGAAGTGCAGCTAGACCAGCAGTACGCCATCGTGCTTAGTTCCAACGCCGGCCTCTGGGCCTACAGCATCGGCGACACGGTGCGCGTCACCCAGAAATATCCCTTTCGCGTCGTCGTGACGGGGCGCATCAAGCATTTTCTCTCGGCTTTCGGGGAGCACGTGATCGGCGAAGAAGTGGAGCAAACCCTGCGCGACGCCATGAGCCAGCACCCCGAGGTGGAGGTTGTGGAGTTCACTGTGGCTCCGCGCGTGAGCGACGACCCGGCCGTGCCTTCGCGCCACGAGTGGCTCATTGAGTTTGCCCGTCCACCCCAGGATGCTGCCGCCTTCGCCGCCGCCCTCGATACTGGCCTTCGGCGCCGTAACGTGTATTATGATGATTTGCTAACCGGCAATATTCTGGCGCCGCTGCAACTCACGCCGCTGCCTGCCGGCGCGTTTCAACGCTACATGAAAAGCCTCGGCAAGCTCGGCGGTCAGAACAAAGTGCCCCGCCTAAGCAACGACCGTAAGGTAGCGGACGGTCTGACCAGCGCGGGGTAAGTAATGAGATGTTCGTATTGAGTACTGAGAATAAAATGCAAAGTGTTGAAATACAGTTGATAGAACGACATCTAACTACTTAATACTTAAATCTCATTACTCAAAAGCCGTATCTTGTTGTATGCCTCGCCTAGACCGAACCGCTACCCGCAAAACCACTTTACAGCACGATCAAGACGCTGATGATATAGCGTATTGGCTAACGAAAACACCCCAGGAACGGCTGGCGGCACTGGAGTATATTCGAGCTCACTCTCTTTGGTTTTATTATCGTCATGACCCTAGCCAATTCCCTGGACCAAGACTACAAAGAGTTTATCGAGCTATTAAACACCCATGAAGTGCGCTATATGGTAGTAGGCGGGTATGCTGTTGCCTATCATGGCTACGTGCGCCACACTGGAGATATTGATGTGTGGATGGAAATCTCCGCCGATAACGCCGCGCGTATGGTGCGGGTGATGCACGAGTTTGGATTCGGTACGATGTATCAGGAAGCCGATTTCCTTCAACCCGGCACGGTAGTGCAATTAGGAGTATCGCCCATCCGAATCGATATTTTGACGGAAGTAGATGGCGTGCAGTTCGCTGAATGCTTTGCCGTTTGTGAATCAACCACGTGGGACGGAGTAGCCATCAACTTTATTAGCTTGGCCGATTTGCGAAAAAATAAAGCCAGCACAGGCCGCCCAAAAGATGCCGCGGACTTGCGACAATTGGACAAGGTAAAACGGAGATGAAATCAGGGCAAATAAGATTTGCTGCTAGCGTAGATTGTGATGAAGACTGCACGTTTGAGGTAGTCGTTGCAAAAGACACATTAGAGTGTCGCACCCAATTTTACGGTGATGTAGATACCTGGAAAGACTTTGGACGCAGGCTCGTAGCATTTCCGCGAGATATCACGGAGCAAGTCGTATTTGAAACAGGCCAGAAGGACTCCGATTCAGCTTACATGAGCCTTAGTGCTTACTGCTATGACTCGCAAGGGCACGCGGCAGTGCAAGTAATTACAGACGACAATAATGTTGACCCGTATCGGTGCAAGCTTGAGTTTTCAATACCTGCGGAAATAGCCTCCATCAACAAACTAGGGCAACTCCTATTGAATTGGCGAGTTGAGAATCACGCTGAAATAGTGTGGCAGGCGTGGACTAGCTGATTCAGCGCTAACTTCTAGAATTGACTTCTATTAATTAAGAACGTACTGCTTTTGCCTTCCTGCTATGCGCGTTGCTTTTGACCTTGATAATACCTTAATCCGTTACAACTATGATTTCCCGCTGGAGCGTCCGCGTCGCGTCACATGGGCAAAGCTGCTGGGGGGAGAGGCCTTACGAGCGGGAGTTATGGAGCTAGCTGACTACTGCCATCAGCATAAGTGGGAGGTATGGGTATATACCACCTCCTACCGCAGCCCCTGGTACATTCGCAAGCTATTCTGGCTCCACGGCATCTGGTTAGATGGCATAGTAAACCAAGCGCGCCATACTCGTGAGGTCAAAACACGTTGTACGAAGCACCCACCAAGTTTTGATATTGATTTGCTAATTGATGATTCGGAAGGTGTTCGTTTAGAAGCCGAGCGTCATAATTTCAAAATGGTAGTTGTGGCACCCGAAGACGAACAGTGGGTGCTCAAAGTCAAGGAAGCTCTTACCGAACTATCGACTTAATGCCCACTACTACTCTCAAACCCCAGCTTCACGTCGCCTGCCTCGCCCACGTGCAGCAGCGCATCGACGCCGCGCAGCAGGCCATGCAAGCCGCGCAGGACTCGGCCAATTCCGAAACCAAAAGCAGTGCCGGCGACAAGTACGAAACCGGCCGGGCCATGGCCCAGGAGGAGCGTAACCGCAACGCCGTGCAGCTCCAGCAGGCCTTACAACTCCAGGGAGAATTGCAGCGCATCCACCCCGACACCGCCTGCGACACCGTGCGGCCCGGCGCCCTGGTGCATACCACTCTGGGCTGGTTCTACATCAGCATCAGCGCGGGCAAGCTTACCCTGGATGGGCAGGACTACTTTGCCGTATCGGTGGCGGCTCCAATGGCGGCCGCGCTGGCTGGGAAGCGGGTAGGAGAGGAAGCAGTGTTCAATGGCAAGAAAATTCAGATCAAAAGCATAGCTTGAAGCGCCGACGCAATTAAAATGGTATAGCTCATGAGTCTGCGTATTCTTTACGAAACCCTTAATCAGCGGCGGCGACCCGAAGACGTAGCGGAGCTGCTGGTGTCCTTGCTTGCCGATGAGCTAACGCCCACTGAGCAGGCCACCTTGCACACCGCCGCGCAGCACTCCTTGCACCGTAGTGTGTGGCAGTACACGGCTATGCTAGAGGAATTCAACGCACCGGTAGGAGCCGGCAAGCAGAGTCGTAAAGCGGCGGAGTTATTTGCCGTTCCAGACGAGGAGGCCACGCTGAAATATGACGATCCAGTAGAAATCGAAGCACTCCTCCAACGTCTCAGCCCGCTTATTGCCAAAGAAGTGGGGCGCCACAACTACCGCACCGACCGCCTCGACCGCGCCGCGCGCACTGCCGCTGGCCTCGACCTCTCGAAGCGGCGCTACAATAAGCTCTTTCGCAGCTTGCGGCATCTGGAGCAGAAGCTGCACCGGCTGCTAGTCGAACACCAGAAGTACGATTTTCGCAGGGTTGGCAAGCACGGCTTTGTGCACGAACTGAGTTACGAGGAGTTTGCCCGAGACCTGTTCAGTGCCGCTTTCATCGCCTATTACACGGCCCGCTGCAACTTGCGTAGCGAGTTCACCATCTACGGCCAGCAGCGGCCCTACGATGAGGTAGCCGATATGCTGTTTAAGCGTTGCCAAGGTCCCAACCCACGTCCTAGCTTAAGCCAATGGTTAGGCTTGAATACGAAGCCAGTGGCTGCAACCGAGCCACTGTCTACTAATTGGTGGGCCATTGCCCACGTGTATCCCAACCCCGAAGCTCTGGTCCATCTTTCCGATGCCCGGAAAGGCGAGCTACTAGGCCGCTGGACTCATTTGCTCGAAGAACTAGCGGCATTCCTGCGGGACACGTGGGCGCAAAACACCTTCCGCAAAGCTTCGATGGTAGTAAAGCGCGACGACGATTCCTCGACCTGGAATGCCGCTGCCGCGGCCTGGAACAAAGCGCGCGACAACTGGATCAACTTGCTTTATGCCCTCGGGATGGAGTTTGTACTCGATGAGTTGTGTTTTGGCAAAGTACTGCGCCTCATGGCCGCCGACGTAGTAGCGTGGCACCAACAGGCTGGTGGCGGCCTTGACCCGAACACGCAAGTATGGGCCGAACTGCCGTTTCCGTGGGAAGTATTTGCTGGCGCCACACCTTGCACCCGCGCTACCGTAGCCGATGCTTGCGAACGGGCTGGCCTCAATGCTGCTAAATCAGGCTGGTTGGCGCCCCGGCCGCATGGAGTAGCCGAGTTTCGGCCCACGCCCGAGTTGGTGCATGGCGTGAGCGTATCAAATCCGTACCTTGCCCACATACTGCGGCGGCATAAATACTTCTCCGGGAAAAAAGTCCAGGAGATTCGTCCGCAGGACAATTAGACAACCGCAACGAGGTAGTTCAGTGGTAGAACGTCCGGCTCTACCCGGATGGACGCCGGTTCGAACCCGGTCCTCGCTGCAACTCTGGCATAGCTCAGTGGAAGAGCGCTCGGCTCTAGGACCGGGTGGACGCAGGTTCGAGCCCTGCTGCCAGAGCTTTATATATATCAATACCGATTCAAGCGAGATGTGGAGCCCGCTCTATAGCTACTATGAAATTCGAGCCTCCGCTAGTTATGGGACCGATGTGGCTACTGACGTGCTGAAACAGTTTCTGAACACCTTACCCGAGCTGGCGGAGAAGACGCCGCTCTGCTACGTAGCCGCCGACACGTCCTTCCCCTGGCTGGATCTGACTTTGGTAAAAACCACGGATGGCAACTTCCATGTGCTGGCCGATACGTGGTACGAGACAGTGAACCTCATATCAGTGGTGTGTTCCAAAGACGCGGCTGGCACTGTGGAGGCTCGCCAACTGGACTTGATGATTGCTATTGCCCGCTTTCTGAAGTGGGAGTTGGTGGAGGAGGAAAACGAAGCCGGTGAGGAGAATATAGTGATATGGCGGCCCTAATGTTTACTTTCAGGCCATAATGGATATTTGGAAACATAGCCTGCTTTCCCAGCGCAAATTCGGCGGCGAGCCAGCCGATTACGTGGCGGTACACCGGTTCCTGGACAGCAGCAAGCTGTTTTGCTTCCATGCGCGTCACCGTCTGCTACTTCATCACACGCTCGGCATCGAATGGGCCGCTGAATTACTAGGCGACTTCCTCATAACCTCTGCCGGCCGCACCGTGCTAGTGCGCGACGTAGCCGCCGAGCACTGCAAAGAAGACATGCTAGGCCGCGTACCCACGCTGCACGAATGGCTCCGCGACGCCGATGCTACGCTGGCGCCCTTGCTGCCCGCACCCGAAAACCTACTGCCGGAACTACCGGAAACGTTGCGAACTTTCGTGCTGCGGCCGTATCTGCGAACCGGCCTTCGCTCCGCGCTGGTGCTTACGGCCAGCACTTTCGGCGTGTATCTGGCTGAGCAACTGCTTGGTCTGCCCGCGGCTGAAACCTTAGCCGCCGCGCTGCATCCCGCACCCGCCGTGGCCGATTTACTGCAATCATTCTCCTTCACGCATCCCTGGCAATATCGCCCCGACCCTAAAGAGCTGGCGTGGCTGCGCCAGCATTATGCCGCTCATGAACCCCACGCAAACTAAAGAACACCTCGGGCAATTGCTACAAGCCGGCCACACCGTAACAGTCCGCTGGGATTGCGGGGGCGACGAATCTTTCGTTTACACCAGCGTGGATGGGCACGAACTGCACAGCACTTATGATGAGGTAAACGACTTTCCTTACGGCTTAGAACGTTACCTCACCGAAAAGCTCGAACTGCCCGATGCTGGCGACTTTAGCATGAATGGTAGCGGCCAGTTTTTCATAACTGGTAAGGAGGTGTTTCTGGAATACAGTTCGCAGGCAAAAGTATATTTGGAAGATCCTGAATTCTATGCGCAGTACACAGATGAAGAGCTACTTGCTATGGGAATAGTACGGCCTGTGCCGATTGCAGAAGATGCCGCACTCATTCAGGAGGAGGACGAGGAGGATAAAGAGCCCGCCTCCCAAGTTGACGAAGGAATGAGTGCTCATTATTCCGGGCGGCAACTTCTGTTCAAGCTAGCGGCTGAATAATCACTTCACTTGAACAATTAAATTTTATCTCCACCAGAAAAAGATGTGGCTGCGCCAGCAGCATTCCGCTTATGAACCCCGATAAAGTAAAAGAGCAACTGCTTTCCCTGTTACAAGATGGCCGGCAAGTGGCCGTTCGTTGGGACTGTGGCTGCGACGATGGAATGGTTAGCACTCTGGTTGATAGCCAAGAAGTAGAAGCCAATTATGGCGACGTCGACGATTTTGCGTCTGGTTTGGGAGACTTTCTATTTCAGGAGCTGGATTTGCCTAGCGTGGGTGAGTTCAGCTTGACCGGCAGTGGTACCATCACGCTGGAAGAAAACGACATTGTTCTGAATTGTCATTCCGACGTCGAATTTTTCTCAGAGGAAGAAGATGCCGAACTGGAAGAAGCAGGAGAGGCTGCGGTATCTGCGAATAAAAAAGCCGATGAGGAAGAAGCCCGCGAGTGGGCTGATGAATATTCCGGCCGCATTGTGCTATTTGAGCAGGCCATATAACCGCCTGCTTCGCGCTACTTTTGCGTATGCCCTCTGATTCCCCCAAACGCGTTACCCTGCTCGGTTCCACCGGCTCTATCGGCACGCAGGCCCTCGACGTTATGCGTGCGCAACCCGGCCGCTTCACCGTTACGGCCCTTTCCGCGCAGTCGAATGCCGATCTGCTGGTGCAGCAGGCCCGCGAGTTTCGGCCCGCCGCCATAGTCATCGGCGACGAAACCAAGTACGCCGCCGTGCAAGCGGCCCTCGCCGCGCAGCCCGAAACCGAAGTGCTGGCCGGTGCCACCGCCCTCGCCGACGTAGCCGGCCGCCCCGACACCGACGTGGTGCTCACGGCCATGGTAGGTTACGCCGGGCTGCTACCCACCGTGCGCGCTATTCAGGCCGGCAAAGACATTGCCCTCGCCAACAAAGAAACGCTAGTCGTAGCCGGTCAGCTCATCACCGACCTCGTGCGCCAGTACGGCGTGAAGCTGCTGCCCGTCGATTCCGAGCATTCGGCTATCTTTCAGTGTCTGGTGGGCGAGGAGCAGAACCCCATCGAAAAAATCATCCTTACGGCTTCGGGCGGGCCGTTTCGGGGGCGCACGGCCGCGCAGCTGGCGCAGGTAACCAAGGCGCAGGCTCTCAAGCATCCCAACTGGGAGATGGGGGCCAAAATCACTATCGACTCAGCCTCCCTAATGAACAAGGGCTTGGAGGTGATTGAGGCGAAGTGGCTGTTCGGGCTGCACAACAACCAAATTGACGTGGTGGTGCATCCGCAGAGCATCATTCACTCGCTGGTGCAGTTCGAGGACGGCTCGCTCAAAGCCCAGCTCGGCCTACCCGATATGAAGCTGCCTATCCAGTACGCGCTAGGCTATCCGCAGCGGCTTCCTAATACTTTCCCGCGCTTCTCTTTCCTCGATTATCCGCAGCTCACCTTCGAGCAGCCCGACCTTACTACCTTCCGCAATCTGGCACTCGCGTTTGAAGCCATGGGCCAGGCTGGCAACATGCCCTGCATCCTCAATGCGGCCAACGAAGTGGCCGTAGCCGCTTTTTTGCGCGATGAAGTAGGCTTCCTCGAAATGTCGGATGTAGTGGAGGAGTGCCTGGGCCGGGTTTCGTACCTTGCAGTTCCGTCGCTCGACGATTATGTGCTGACTGACAAGGAGGCACGTCGCGTTGCGCAGGAGTGTTTGAAAAAGGTGACTAAGTAATGAGGTGGCATATAACAGGGTGAGAGGATATTTTTGGCCTTTTACTTGTTGCCTGTCACGTGTCACCTGAGTGCCTCATCTCTTCAATCACTCCATTACCTAATCACCACATTACCTCCCTACCTCTTGGAAATTCTCATCATGGCCGGGCAAATGTTGCTGGGCCTTTCCATTCTGGTTGGCTTGCACGAGTTCGGACACTTCGCAACCGCCAAATACTTCAAAATTCGGGTCGATAAGTTTTACATCTTTTTCGATTTCCTGTTTCCGCTGCCCAACGTCCTCAACTTCGCGCTGCTGAAGAAGAAAATCGGCGAGACGGAATACGGCTTGGGCTGGTTCCCGCTGGGTGGCTACGTGGCCATCCACGGCATGATAGACGAAACGCAGGACGCCGACAGCCTCGCCGCTGAGCCGCAACCCAACGAGTTCCGCGCCAAGCCAGCCTGGCAGCGCCTTATTGTGATGCTGGGTGGCATCATCATGAACGTCATTACCGGCATCGTCATTTTCACGCTGCTCACCTACACGCAAGGAGAGAGTTACTTGCCCGCCTCCGAAGTGCGCTACGGCATTGTGCCCAACAAGCTGGGCGAGGAAATGGGCTTCCGCAACGGCGACAAAATCGTGAAGATCAATGGCCGCCCCTTCACCGAATTCAACGAGGTGTACAACCCCGAGGTCATGATGGGCTCCACCTCTTACTACACCGTTGAGCGCCAGGGCCAGCTGATTGACGTGCGGGTGCCGGCCAACTTTATGGACCGCCTCTCCGAACAGGGCCAGCAGCGGTTCGTGTTGCCCCGCAACCCCTTCGCCGTGAAAACGGTGAACCCCGGCAGCCCGGCCGACAAAGGTGGCCTGCTGCCCGAAGACCGGATTGTACAGCTCAATCAGAAGAAAGTCGAGTTCTTCCCAGATTTCCAGCAAGACCTGCTCGCCAACGCGGGTAAGCCCGTGAAACTCGTGGTCGAGCGCGGTGGAGAACTCAAAACGTTGTCGATTACCGTGGATGAGGAAGGCCACCTGGGCTTCTTCCCCAAGTCGTTGTTGCACGAATCGGTGCGCAACTACTCGCTGGCTGAGTCGGTGCCGGTAGGAACTAACAAGGCGTTTGGCGTCATCACCAATCAGATTACGGCTTTCGGGAAGATCTTCCGGGGTGAGGCTTCCTTCCGCAAATCGGTGGGCGGGCCGTGGGAAATAGCGCAGCAATACGGTCCTACTTGGGATTGGGGCTGGTTCTGGACCATGACGGGCATGCTCTCCATGGTGCTGGCCTTCATGAACCTGCTGCCCATCCCGGCCCTCGACGGCGGCCATGTGGTGTTCCTGCTCTACGAAATGATAGCCGGCCGCAAACCCTCCGACAAGTTCCTCGAAAACGCCCAGCGCGTGGGCATGATGCTGCTTTTGTCGTTGATGGCGTTTGTGCTCATCATCAACCCGCTGCTCAAGAAATTCAACATCTAAGCCGTTGAGCCAGTAGCGCGCAGCTCCAGCTTCGCGCACGAGCGAAGCGAGTTCCTAAGCGATAGCGCCAAGTGGCGCGGTTCTGCCTACTCGCTTCGCTCGTGCGCGAAACAGATTTTCGCGCTACGCGCCATAGGCAGCCGAAGGCAAACGAGCAAAGAGTGTTTGAGTGGGCATGTTGCCCATAAAATCACCTCCTCATCCAAGCTCTAACTTCTCAGATCTAAGGTCTCTTTCCTAACTACTCCTTCGCATGAGCACCATTGAAGAGCAAAAGGCGCAGCTGTTTCAGCAGACCGAGCAGCAACTGCGCGAACAAGGTTTCACCATAGCCAACCAGGACCAGACCCGGCCGTGGGGCGGTTTTTTCGTAATTGATGAGAGCCAGGCCCAGCCGTTTGCTAACACTTATTTCGACAACATGTCGGTGGACCAGCTGCGGATTTCGGGGAAGTTGAGCCCCAAAATACTGCTCGTGGCTCCGCACCAGCGCCTTTCCTGGCAATACCACCACCGCCGGGCCGAAATCTGGCGCGTAGTGCAAGGCCCGGTAGGCGTCGTGACCAGTCCCACCGATGAGCAAGGCGAGGTAAAAACCTACCAACCCGGCGAGCTGATCACGCTCCAACAAGGCGAGCGTCACCGCCTAGTCGGTCTCGACGGCTGGGGTGTACTAGCCGAAATCTGGCAACACACCGACGCCTCCCATCCCTCCGACGAAGAGGACATCGTACGCGTGCAAGACGATTTTGGCCGCTAGGATCACGGATTAGCACGGATTGAAGCGGATTGCACGGATTTTGTGAACGGCTCGTAGAGCCAGCCCAAACCGAAATTTTGAATAAGAAACGGGACGAAAAAAGAGAGGCTTGTCAAGTACTTGGCAAGCCTCTCTTTTTTCGTTTCAATCGTCCACAAAATCCGTGCAATCCGCTTCAATCCGTGCTAATCAGTGATCGTGCGAAGCAGGGTTGCTAGGCCGGCTTCTTCGTTGGCAGCGGCTATGTGGACGCGCAGGGTACGGCGGTTGTAGTCGTGTAGGGCTTGAAGGTCGCCGGCGGCTTGGGCATTTTGGAAGGTGCCGAAGGTATAGGGGCGGCCGGGTAGGGGCAGGTCCTGGGCGTGGTGAGTGGTGAGCTGTAGAAACAGGCCAGTGTTGGGGCCGCCTTTGTGGTACTGGCCGGTGGAATGTAGAAAACGCGGGCCGTAGCCAGCGGCGGTGGCGATGTGGAATTGCTTCTGAATCAGAGTCCGCAGCTCCTGTATCGCCTCATTTAAAGCTGGAGTTTCCTGTAGATAGGCCTGTATGCAGAAGAAGTCACCGGGTTTAGCTTGGCTGAAGAAAGCGCGCAACAGTTCTTTGGCATCGGCGCCGGGCGTGCTGGTATAATAGGCCAAGCCGCTTTCCCGCAGAGCTGGGGCCGATGTCTGGGGCAACTGGCCTTGTTCCACAACTACCTTCATCAGTTGGTCGGTAGCGGTTTTGGCGGCTTGCACGTTGGGTTGGTCGAAAGGGTTGATGCGCAGCACGGCGCTGGCTACGGCCGTGGCTACTTCCCAGCGGAAAAACTCCTGGCCCAGGTCCAGCGCATCGCGCAGCAAAATAGTGATGACCGGGTGGCCAGCAGCTTGCAGTGCGTCTACTCTGCGACGGTTTTCCTCGTCGGGCTGGCTCTCGTAGCCTACGTACACAAATACTCGGTCGGTGCCGTATACTTCGGGGCCATTGAGCGGGTCACCGGCCAGGGGCAGGATGCCTTTGCCTTCCTTGCCGGTGCTTTCGGCCACCAGCTGCTCCAGCCACAGGCCAAAGTCGCTCAGCGTGTCGGGCACTACCAGCGTCAGCTTGTCGCGGCCTTGCTCGGCTAGTACACCAAGCGCCACGCCCAGTTCCAGGCCGGGATTGTGCTCTACCAGGCCTTCGGAGCCAGTAGCCCGCATCATGCTAATGGCACGTTCGAGCAGCGTGTTGATATTGATGCCATACAAAGCGGCCGGTACCAACCCGAAATAGGAGAGGGCCGAGAAGCGGCCACCTACCTCAGGGAAATTCAGGAAGATCCGGCGGTAGCCTTCGGCGGTGGCCTGCGTCACGAACTTAGAGCCGGGATCAGTGATGGCCACGAAGTTTTCGCCGGCTTTGTCGCCCTTTAACTCCTGGAGGCGGTTGTAGAAATAGTCGCCGAAAGCCAGCGGCTCGGCCGTAGTGCCCGATTTGCTGGCTACCACAAACAGCGTTTCCGTCAATGATACCGATTCTTCAATTTCGCGCACGGTACCCGGGTTGGTGGTATCGAGCACCAATAAAGGCAGACCATTGGCAGCTTGCTCGAATGCCTGCTTGAACACGATGGGCGTCATGGTGCTACCCCCCATACCCATTATCACTACGTGCTTGAAGCCATGCGCTTTGATTTCGCGGGCGAAATCTTCGATTTCCTGCACGGCGGGCAGCATGGTTTCCGCCACCCGCAACCAGCCCATGAAGCTGCGTAGACTTTCCTGAGCGGTGGCGTCTTCCACCCACAAGTCGGCCTGTTTCTGCCAAAAACCAGCGGTGAAATTGCGGGCATTAAACTCCTGCAGCTTGGCCTCGACGGCCGCCTGGTAAGCGCCCAGGTGCAGCGTCATGGTCGGAATAGCGGGAGAAGGTTGAGTCGTTTCGTGGGCCATACAAAAGATGTCGGTTGAAGTAGTACGGGTTGGAGCCGCGGGGCCGTCGTGCTGCCGAAACGAGGTTGGGCACAGCAACGGGCGCGGGTCGGGCGCAAAGGTAGAGAAGCAGACTACTTTTGTAACCGGCCGTCAGGAACTCATCTGTATTAGCCAATGGAATCTTCTGCCCATGTATCTGCTTTTGCAGAAACTCACCCCAACGCTTTAAGTCTAATCAGGCTTCCCAGGCTCAGAATATCCTCCATGTTTCGTCCGCTACTGCTGCTTTCCCTTCTTCTCCTCACCACCCTGGCCGCGTGGGCTCACGCCTACCACGCCACCATCATGGATGTGCGCTATAACTCCACGAAGCAGCAATTAGAAATTGCCCTAAAAGTGTTCACCGACGACTTCGAAAAGGCGCTTTCCGTGGGCCAGCCCGCCACCATCACCCTCGACGAGTCGCCCCGCCCGCTCGTGACGCAGCTTACCACGGCCCTGCTGCGCAAATCGCTCGTCTTTAGTGATAAAAACAACACTGTTCTGCCGTTGCAACTGCTCGGTCTGCAAAAGGAAAACGACGCGCACTGGCTCTATTGTACCATAAAATTGCCGCGCCCGCTTACCAGCTTCACCCTGCGCCATAGCTTGCTTCTCGATACCTTCCCCGATCAAATGAACATTGTGAACGTGGAAGCCGGCGGCAAAAAGCAAAGCCAACTGTTCCGCAGCGGCGAAGAAACCCAAAAGCTCAGCTGGTAGGCTTGCACATATTGTTGCGCGGCCTGTCCGTGTCAGTGCGAGGAGGCACGACGACGCAATCCTTCCTCTCATCAAGTAAAGTATCCTAAACAGCTAAGCCCTTGACGCCAGTGCGGACGTCAAGGGCTTGCTGCTTCAGTAGGTTTTGCGCTGCGAGAGGAAGGATTGCTTCGCGCTGCTCGCAACGACACGCTGGACTCTTATGTTATATCATTTCCAGACACCGCCGCCACTCTCTTTATTGCTATCGTCTGGCCTGATGAGCTGAAATTCCACCCGGCGGTTGGTTTTGGCATCGGCTTCCGTCGCTTCTTCTCGCAACGGTTTGGTGGAGCCGTAGCCGAAACTTTCGATGCGGTTGGGCTTGAGCTTGCCCTTCTGCTCAATGTAGCGTCGAATGCTTTCGGCCCGGTCGCGTGAGAGAGTTTCGTTGAAATCCGGGTCGCCCTTGGAATCGGTGTGGCCCGTGATGCTGAGGCGGAAGTTTGGGTGGTCGACCATGAACAGCGCAATCCGGTCCAGGGTCGGGTGCATGGCTGGCCGGATGCCGGCCTTATCCTGATCAAACTCGATGTTCTTGAAAATCATGGGCAGCCCGTAATTAATCGAGTTGGTCATAATTTTCATCACCGTGTCGCCCTGGAGCGCGAATTTCTTTTCCACGCTGAAAAAGTCCGGGCTCTGAATAATCATCACGTAGTGCGAACCTTCGATTAGGTCGAAGTCAAACGAGCCATCGGGCCGCAAGTATTTGGCCGCCACTTCAATGCCGTTGTCCGTGTCCACGATGGTCACGATGCCGTTGAGCGGCTTGCGGCTCACCGAATCCACGAGCGAGCCTTCCACGTGCGTAGTGGCTAGCGGCTGGGCCTCCATGGGCAGCGGAAAAGAGAAAAGGTCCAGATTTTTCATGTCCTTTTCCTCCGAGCGGGCATAGTACAGGTTTTTCGATTCGGTGTCGATAGTGAAGTAATATTCCGAACCTTTGCCGTTCACGAGTGGGCCAATGTTTTTGGGTTCCTGCCAGTGCCCTTGCACGCGGTACGTTTTGTAGATGTCGAAGTCGCCGTAGTTCAGCAACTGCCCACGCGACGAGAAATACAGCACGTTGTAGAGCGGGTGGAAAAAGGGGCTCACCTCACTCTCGCGCGTGTTCACAACCGGGCCCATATTTTCTGCTCGGGCCCACTGCCCGTTTTTGCCCCGGTACGTGTACCAGATATCCGATAGCCCAAAGCCGCCCAGCCGGTCCGAGGCGAAATACAGCGTGTCTTCATTGCGCGACAATGTCGGCTGCGAGTCCCAAGCCGGCGAGTTTACCTGCGTGCCAAGGCTCTTCGGAACACTCCACTGCCCATCCTTGAACGTCGATGTAAACAAATCACAGTTGCCGTGGCAGTTCGGGCATTCGCAGCGGGCGAAATAGATGGTTTTGCCGTCGCGAGTGAAGCAAGCCGAGCCTTCATTATAGAGGGAATTGATGGGCTTGGGCAGCGGCTCCGCGTCCGTCCACATTTCCCCGTCCTTCCGCGACACGTACAAATCCTCATCCACCACCTGCTTGATACCGCCGCGTACCTTGCGCTTCGACGAAAAAAGCAGCATGCTAGCATCGGGGTTCAGCGTGGGGCCGTAATCCTCGACCTGCGAATTCACGGCGTCGCCCATCGTGGTCAGGACGCCTTTGGGCGGCCGGAACGCTACGATGTTTCTACGGTACTCCACCAAGTCGTAGTACACTTTGAGCGGCACGTAGAGGTCGGCGGTTTTCTCTTCCAGCGAATCGTAATAGAGCTGAATTTTCTTGATGTCTTGGCGATGATGCTTGAGCGCTAGGCGGTAGTAAGCCTTGGCCCGGTCTGCTTTGCCGGCCTTTTCCAATAGTTGCGCTAGCCGCCACAACATGGGCGTGTTCTTTGCGAAATTCTCGATACCAAACTTGCTCACGTAAGCATCCAGCAGCATGCACGCTTCCTTCCAATTGCGGCGTTTCTCGGCCTTCTGAATAGCTTTCAGCTCCTTTTTATTTTCGTAGAAAGCCACCCGGTTGATATTGGGGAAGTCCGGCGTGGCATCGGCGCGCAGGCGGGGCTGCCGCAGTAAGCGGGCGGGGAGTTTGCGTTGTTGCAGCGGCGCGCCCGGCTTCTGCTGCGCCCGAAGCGCAACCGGCAGCAACACCATCAAGAGCAGCAGAAGCAAACGGAGCGAACGTAAAGAACGAAGCATAAAGTACTAAAGCACCGGGGCCGGCCAGAAGCGACGCGGGACGTCAAAAATAGGAATTTTCAGGTCTCTTTATACTAAGTTATTTAGAGTTATTACACTGCCGGAGTGGCCGGTATCGTCGCCTCCCAACCGACACTGCGACCGAGGAGCTTTCCCGAGCCGGGGTGGCACGGCGCTTGTCAAACCAGTATCTTCGAAAGTACGCCCGGTTACGGGCGTTGTGGCCGGTTCCGCGCCTGTCATTCTGGCACCGCCTTCTCCCCGTTTTCTTCGTATGCTTCCTATTCCCGCTGCCTTTTCCTCGTTTTATCAGCTGATGACCGACGATTCCGCCGACGTAGTATCTATCGTAGCTACCGACCCCGACCACCCTCTCGACGGCAAAGACGCCCCCGAAACGCTGCCGCTGCTGCCGGTTCGTAACACCGTATTGTTTCCGGGAGTGGTGCTGCCCGTTACCGTAACCCGCAAAAAAAGCATCCGCTTGGTGCGCAAAGCCTACCGCGGCAATAAAATAGTGGGCGTGGTAGCGCAGAAAAACAACCAACACGACGACCCAGCCCTCGCCGACCTTTACCAAGTAGGCACGATGGCCAAGATTCTGAAGCTGCTGGTACTGCCCGACGGCAACACTACTATCATCATTCAGGGCCAGTCGCGCTTTCAGATTGAGGAGGAGCTGCAAAACACGCCCTACCTCACGGCCCGCGTCAGCTACGCCCCTGAAATCTTCCCGAACAAGAATTCCAAGGAAGTAAAGGCGCTGGTGGCCTCGCTCAAAGACGCGGCGGCCAAAATGCTCCGGCTCAACCCCGAAATTCCGCAGGAGGCCCAGGTGGCGCTTGATAACATTGAGTCGCCGTCGTTTCTGACGCATTTTCTCTCTTCCAACATCAACGTGGAAGTGGGGCAGAAGCAGAAGCTGCTCGAAATCAATGATGGCGTAGAGCGCGGCACCATGCTGCTGGAGCTGATGCTGAAGGAAATTCAGCACCTCGAAATCAAGCACGAAATCCAGAATAAGGTCCACACCGACATCGACCAGCAGCAGCGCGACTACTTCCTGCGCCAGCAGATCAAGGTGCTGCAAGACGAACTCGGCGGTGGGGAAGGGGCCGACCAGGACATCGATAAGTTTCGGCAGCGCGCCAAGCAAAAGCAGTGGCCTGAGCCAGTGGCCCAGCATTTTGCCAAGGAACTCGACAAGCTTACCCGCGTGAACCCGCAGGCGGCCGAATATCCGCTCAGCGTGAATTACGTGGAATTTCTGCTCGATCTGCCTTGGAGCGAGTACACCAAGGATAATTTCAACCTGAAGCGCACCAAGCGCATTCTCGATGCCGACCATTATGGTATGGAGAAGGTCAAAGACCGTATTATCGAATACTTGGCCGTGCTCAAGCTGAAGCAGGATTTGAAGGCTCCTATTTTGTGTCTGTACGGCCCGCCCGGCGTGGGCAAAACCAGCCTGGGACGTTCTATTGCTAAGGCGCTGGGCCGCAAATACGTGCGCATGAGCCTCGGTGGGGTGCGCGACGAAGCCGAAATCCGGGGCCATCGCAAAACCTACGTCGGCGCCATGCCGGGCCGTATCATCGCTCAGATCAAAAAGGCCGGCGCTTCCAATCCCGTCATTGTGCTCGACGAGATTGATAAGCTAGCCTCCGACTTCCGCGGCGACCCTAGCTCGGCCTTACTCGAAGTGCTGGACCCCGAGCAAAATTCCACGTTCACGGATAATTACTTGGAAGTGGAGTACGACTTGAGTAAGGTGCTTTTCATTGCCACGGCCAATTCGCTCGATACCATTCAGCCCGCCCTGCGCGACCGGATGGAAATCATTGATCTGACTGGTTACACGCTCGAAGAGAAAACCCAGATTGCCAAGAAACACCTCTGGCCCAAGCTGCTCACCGACCACGGCCTTAGCACCAAAGACGTGGCCATCACAACAGCGGCTCTACAGCGCGTAATCGACGATTACACCCGCGAAAGTGGCGTGCGTAGTCTGGAACGGAAGCTAGGTGCCGTGGTGCGCAACATTGCCAAGAGCAAGGCCATGAAAGAAGCCTACCCGGCTGCCTTAGAGCCCAAAGACATTGCCCGCATCCTTGGGGCCGCCATCTTCGACCGCGACCAGTATCAGGACAACGAAACTGCGGGCGTGGTTACGGGCCTGGCCTGGACTTCGGTGGGAGGGGACATCCTGTTCATTGAAAGCCTTCTGAGTCGAGGCCGCGGCAAGCTCACGCTCAGCGGCCAGCTCGGCGACGTGATGAAGGAATCGGCTATTACGGCCCTAAGCTACCTACGCAGCCGCGCCGACGAGTTAGGCATCGACTATCGCCTCTTCGATCAGTACGACCTGCACATTCACTTCCCCGAGGGGGCCGTGCCCAAAGATGGCCCCAGCGCGGGCATTGCCATTTTCACCAGTATAGCCTCCGTCTTCACCCAGCGCAAGATTCGCAGCCATCTGGCTATGACTGGCGAAATCACGTTGCGCGGCAAAGTGTTGCCAGTGGGGGGCATTAAGGAGAAGATTCTAGCCGCCAAGCGCGCGGGCGTGCGGGATGTGATTCTGTGCCAGAAAAACCGCAAGGATATCGAGGAGATTCCACAGGAATACCTCAAGGACCTCCACATTCACTACGCCGACCGGGTCGATGACGTGCTGCGCGTGGCTTTGCTCGATGAACTCGTGGCGCACCCTATGCGCCTTGTAGTGCGCGACGAAGTGCCGGCCGCTCCTGCACCTAGCGTAGAAGTGCAATAAGCTTGCTGCTCTTTCGAAGCAGCTACTGCTACTAAGCCTGACTTCCCGACTCGTTGACTGCAGTTGTTCATTCGTGAATAGTGCGCAACGAGCCGGGAAGCCTCTTTTCATGAGCACTGCATCATTCTGCATATGCTACCTCTTCGGATGCGAGTGGGTGGAATTGCGGCTGTATAAGGCCGACACAATAAAAGGCCGCGCGGCACGTCTTATCCCTGCGCATACCTGCCAAACGCGCCGTATCTTAGTCCCCGATGATTCGACTGCTACACCGCCGTGCCATTACTACGCTCTCCATTGTCCTCTGTCTCGGGGCAGTTCATGCCGCTCAGGCTCAAATCGGCGGGCAACAAACGTTCTCGTTTCTGAACCTGTCACCGGGCGCCAAAGCCGCGGCCCTTGGCGGCGTCAACGTCTCCGCCCGCGACGCCGATCCTACCATGCTGCTCAGCAACCCCGCGCTGCTGAACCCCGACATGGACGGCCGCCTCGCGCTCACCTTCGTCGACTACCTTTCCGACATCAAGCAGAGCACGGCCGCGTATGCCTTCAAGCCGAAGCAGGACGATGCCACGCACCGCTGGGGCGCCTCGCTCACCTACCTCAGCTACGGCAAATTCGATCAGTACGATGCGGCCGGTAATTTGCTCGGAGAGTTTTCAGTGAACGAATACGCCGCGGGCCCCACCTACGCCTACGTGCAAGGTCCCTTCACGCTGGGGGGCACCGCCAAACTAGCCGTATCGGGGATTAGCGGCAATCATTCGGTTGGGTTGCTGGCTGATGTGGGCGCCGTGTTCAAGCACCCGGAACAAGAGTTTACGGTAGGGCTGGCAGTGAAAAATGCCGGTTACCAACTCAAGCCCTACGCTGGTGCTAGCCGGGAAGCTATGCCCCTCGACGTGCAGCTAGGTGCCTCCATCAAGCCAGAGCATATGCCGCTACGCTTCTCCATCACGGCGCACCATCTCCAGCAATTCGACATCGTGTACCTCGACCCCAACCAGCGCGGCCAACTGGATGAGAATGGAAACGAAGTCAAGAAAAAGAAAAGTGTCGGCGACAAAATAGCGCGTCATTTTGCCGTTGGTGGGGAACTCCTATTAGGCAAAAACCTGAACGTGCGCCTCGGCTACAACCACCTACAGCGCCGCGAGCTGCGCCTCGACAATACCGCCGGCGGGGCCGGTATCTCATTTGGGGTGATGTTGCGAATCAGCCAGTTCCAGCTCGATTACACGCATGCTGGTGTACACGCTAGCGGGGGAGCGAACTACTTTACCGTAGCCCGCGACCTGCATACGCTGTTTGTGAAGAAACAGTAACTCAGGCTCAGCAAATCACAACACGCTTCATCAAGCAGCAAAAGCATCATGGTCTGCTTTAATTCCCTGTATAGTGTTCTGAGCATTCAAACACAGGGTGAGTTTCAGTTAAACGGCTTTGCTGTAGAAGCCGTCGGTCCGCTAATCTAGTTACCAGCTACTGCACCACTCGCCCAAACTTTTCCGTCGCTCCCACAGTACTTCCGCTACGCTTATTCCCCACCCCACACTTATGCTTGATTCTAAGACCTTTCTCACTCCGGCGCAGATAGTAGCTGAGCTGGATAAATATATCATTGGCCAACACGAGGCCAAACGCCACGTGGCTATTGCGTTACGTAACCGTTGGCGCCGCCTGCACGCCCCGTTGGAAATGCAACGTGAGATAGTGCCCAACAACATCCTCATGATTGGCTCGACGGGCGTGGGCAAAACCGAAATAGCCCGCCGCCTCGCGGCCATTGCCGATGCTCCTTTCACCAAGGTAGAAGCCTCCAAGTTTACGGAAGTAGGCTATGTGGGCCGCGATGTGGAAAGCATGGTGCGCGACCTCGTAGAGCAATCCGTAAACCAAGTGAAGCAGCGCCGCAAGGAAGAAGTGAAAATGCAAGCTGCCCAAGCCGTCGAAGACCTAATTTTGGACGCGCTGATTCCGCCCGTTACGGGTGGTGGGGGAGGGGTGAAATCATCCGTAGGATTTGGCAGCCTGACAGATGGCGCGGCCCTACCGGAGTCGGATTACGAGCTAAATGAGCGTACGCGCGACAAGTTCCGCGAGAAGATTCGCAACGGCGAGCTCGATGACCGCAAAATTGACATTAAAGTGCAGCAAAGCGGCGCACCAGGTATTGGCGTAATAGGTGGCGCACCCGGCTTGGACGAGGCTTCTATGGCTGGCCTCCAAGACATGCTCGGCTCCATGCTACCAAAAAAGACGCGCAAGCGCAAAGTCACTATTGCGGAAGCTCGCAAAATCCTCCTCGACGAAGAGGCTGCCAAACTCATCGACATGGATGAAGTGAAAGACGAAGCCATTCGTCAGGCCGAAAATGCTGGCATCATCTTCATCGACGAAATCGACAAAGTAGCCAGCAGCAGTGCCCGCCAGGGCGGCCCCGATGTGAGCCGCGAAGGTGTGCAGCGCGACTTGTTGCCCATTGTAGAAGGCTCCGCTGTAAGCACCAAATACGGCGTCATCAACACCGACCATATTCTCTTCATCGCGGCCGGCGCCTTTCACGTAGCCAAGCCTTCGGACCTTATTCCGGAGTTGCAAGGCCGCTTCCCTATTCGAGTAGAGCTGCAAAGCCTCACCAAAGACGATTTCTTCCGCATCCTCAAAGACCCCAAAAACGCGCTTACCAAGCAGTACGAAGCCTTACTGCAAGCTGAAGACGTGCTGCTCAGCTTCGACGATTCCGCCTTGGAGCGCCTAGCAGAAATTGCCTTCGAGGTGAATTCCGAAGTGGAGAACATAGGCGCCCGTCGCCTGCACACCGTCATGAGCCGCTTGCTCAACGACATCCTCTTCGACGTACCAGATCTTATCGGCCCCAACGCCCGCATCCTCATCACCCGCGAATTAGTAGATGAGCGTCTGCAAAGCATGGTCCGCAACCGCGACTTGAGCCAGTACATTCTGTAGTATAACGCGAGAGCAATAGTTAATTCAGTATACAGCAACAGCGCATACAGCTCTTGCTCCTCTACCACAAAACAAAAAGAAGCAGCTTTGGCTGCTTCTTTTTGTTTTACCCCGTATTTATCATCCAGAACATCATCATTTCTACGCAATGCACTATTACATCATCACTGGCGCTAGCCGAGGACTAGGGAAAGCACTAGCTGAAGTGCTACTACGGCAGCCCGACACCAACGTACTGGGCGTATCGCGCCACGCCACCATTGAGCATGAACGTTACCAACACCAACCCCTCGACCTATCCGACATCCTGGCCGTAGAAAACAACCTATTCAAAGTTTTTCTCGCCCGCCCCGACGCCACTAGCCTCACACTCATCAACAATGCTGGCGTTTTGGGTGAGATAGGCTACGTTGGCGAATTGCCCAATGAGCATTTTGAGTTCGTGTTCGACGTAAACGTCATTGCTCCGGCTATGCTCATGAACACCTTCCTTAGCGCCTATAGCAGCCACACTACTATTCCCCGCACCATACTCAACATCAGCAGCGGTGCCGCCCAGCGTCCCGTTGATGGTTGGGCCGCCTACTGCGCTTCCAAAGCCGCCCTCGACGCCTTATCCATTACCACCCAAAAAGAGCAGGACCTACGCGGCTCCGGCGTCCGTATCCGCAGCCTAGCCCCCGGCATCTTAGATACAGGTATGCAAGAGCACATCCGCACCACCGACGTACAAAAGTTCAGCGACATTGACAGATTCACAGCATTACATGCTGAAAATCGTTTGGTAGAGCCCGAGCATGCTGCCGAAAAGATTGTTGCTTGGCTTCAGGGGGCTATGGTAGGAGATGAGCATGTGGTGATGCAAATGATGGATATAAAATAGAAAACAAAAGTAAACCCTAGCCAACTTAGCTAGGGTTTACTTTTGTAGAACACCTCAACAAGGTGTTTTAGTTGACAATGCTTATCAAACCAGAGTAAGGAGCGAGTGAAGCATTTCCGGATACGACGCCACCGGCTGCCAGTGGAGTATATACAATACGGCGGCCATCATTTAGCAACAGCTCGTATGTGATTAGGAATCCTTCGGTTGCTTTCAATGAAGTCCGTGTAATTGGTACGCGTGCACCTGTTTGGGAAGCCCCACTAGCTCTGGTCAAACCGCTGACCATATCAGTGAGAGATACTTCGATAGTGGCTGATTCGGGAGCTACCGTACGAAGCAATACACGAGGGCCCAGGCCTAGTACTGGAGTACCACTAGCTGGTACATTGAATCCTCTGAACGAACGATATACCTCTACCGCTTCAATTTTATTGGTGTCTCCGCCTTTTACATCAATACTGAAAGTAGCAGTAGGGTTGCCACTTCCGGTAGCCTCCGAAAGCTTATAGGAGCTTACTCCCTCAGTGATGTTTGTGAAAATGACTGGAAACTCTTCTGTTTTGGGGTAAGGAAGATTATCCTCGTCCCGGCAGCTAGAGAAGCTGAATGCAGATGCTGTGAGGAGCAACGCATAAAATATTTTTTTCATGAGTAGATCAGGTTAAAGTGACAGATGGCAGAGAAGGGTCGAATTAGCTTCTTGCTACCGGTCCCAAAAGATTTTTTCTGTCGTGACGTTTGGTTGTTCCTGCGGCGCATTAGGATTGGTAAGCAGGTCATTCAAGCGATACGGCAGGCGTACTGGAAACGCACCAGTCTGTACAGTTTGCGGATCATTATCGGTGTCAGCAAATGTCACATTGGGGTATCCGGTACGACGGTAATCAGTATATACATCAATGCCGTAGCCGTAGCTGGAGATGTATTTCTCCGTCATGATTACATTCAGCTTTGCCTCCGTTGAAGCTGCGGCATCGTAGCGAGCTAAAGCGGCAGTCCGGTAGGCAGCGATTGCAGCAGGGGTAATAGTAGGAATTGCTGTGCTTCCTATACTGCCCTCGGCTGAAGCGATGGCGTTAACCTTTGCGAAAGAGGCATCGATTGCGTCGCCAAGCGCAGTACGGGCAGCCGTTGGGCTACTCAGTACTGTAAGCTGCAACTCAGCTTCAATAAATTTGCGAGCAAAAAAAGTAAGGAAGCGTTGCGCAACATTACCTTTTGCCGAAGCTCCAGTAGCTGTACCACCCGCCCCGTTGTCGAAACGCCCCCCAATTGGGTACAACCCTTGAAGAGTACGTGTGTTAGTGGTAGTAGCGTTAGCCTGCGACCCTATGCTCCCGAAACGTACACTGATGAATCGTCCATCTTGAAAATCGGCAGTGGACAAAGGTGCAGTCGAGTTGTACTGATTGAAGAAGTAATAAGGAATGCGCGGATCACTGTTTGCCTTCAACAAATTGTAGAAGTACGGATTAATGCTGTTTTCGCGCCCAGCCGCTACGTAATCACCTTGAAAACCCGGATTGCGGTTTTCAGGAGTACCAGCCGACAAACCGTACTTGAACTCAAAGTCGTCAGCAAGTGAAGCAATCAAATCACCTGTTAATAGAGGCGTCACTTGCGTAGAAACGTTTCGGGTGAGCCGAATCTGATTGTAAAGCTTAAGCTTTAATGTGTTGGCCAAACGAATCCATTTAGCTTTATCGCCTCCATAAATCAGGTCATCCGTGGTTGGATTACGGCTGGAATCAGTTCTTCTTAGGTTTTCGATTCCCTCGTCAATAAGACGGAACAAATCAGTGTAGATGGCTTCGTCGTCGTCGAAACGGGGAGCAACATTGGCGGAGCCTTTGAGAGCTTCACTGTAAGGAATATCTCCCCACACATCCACCATTTCACTGAAAATGTAAGCCTTCTGGATTTGTGATATGCCTACATAAGACCATGCGTTGGTTGCAGTAGCCCGAGTGATGACTTCCTCATTGTTTTGCAAAGCATTGGTATATAAACCAAGCCACTGATTATTGAGAGTTGAGCCGTCAACACTGAAAGAGCCTACACGAAAGTTGACAATTTGCTGTACTAGTGCGGCTGTAGGCTGACTTAATCCTTGTATGCTATGGCCCAGATAATTGGCCATAGAACCTTGGACTGTGGGCATCAGAAGTGTGATTGGAACGTCAACTGGATTGATTGGGTCAGTGTTGACATCAAGAAACTTGTCACAACTAGTAGCTCCTGCTAGTACAAGAGCCATCGATAGTGCAACAGAAGGTTTTATTATGTTCATGAGAGTTACGTCGTTTTTTGTACAGTCCAAGCTTAGAAATTCACCTGTAGGTTTACTCCATAGCGGCGAGCTGTAGGAGCATTGGTGTATTCAAACCCCTGAGCATTTGAAGCCCCGTAAGTATTCGTCTCCGGGTCAAAGTTGGAATGTTTCGGTACGTTAGGAGAGAACCAGTACAAATTGCGGCCGGAAAGGCTCAACGTAATGCCACGGAATGGAGTTTTCTGTAGCACGGAAGCAGGTAGGCTGTAACCCAAGGTCACTTCACGTAGCCGCACGGTGGTACCATCATAGACCGAAAACTCGGATACTCCGCTTAAGGCCGCAGAGCCTGCTCCGAAGTAGTAATCATTCAGTGATATAGCAGTTGTGTTAGGTGTCGTGCTATTTTCTGTGCCAGTCAAGATAGGTTGTTGAGTGTTCGGGTTCCCGTATACTCCATCAATAACCACAGTTTTCTCACGATCCTCAGTATCTTTTGTAACTCCACGACCCATCAGGCTGGCTAGGGTTGTTGAGTACACATCACCGCCTTTTCTAAAGTCAATAATACCTTCAAGTGTGATACCTTTGTAAGTAAAGGTGTTCGTAAATCCGAAGGTATAATCTGGGTTTGGGTTACCTATGATTCCAGGAGTTAAGCTTCGAATAACTGTACCATTGGTAGGGTTGATAAGTACCTTACCCGATTCTGGGTCACGGGCAGCCACTGAACCGAGTATCTGTCCATAAGGCTGACCAGGACGATGTACTGCTTGTGGATCGGCGAAGAAGTTACCAGTAAGTAGTACTTGCTCAACTCCATTAGTCAAACTCTCAACAATGTTTCTGTTGCGAGTGAATGCAGTAAAGCTAGTCCAGCGGAAACCAGCGGCATCCACGGGCACTAAAGTTAATGTGCCTTCATATCCTTTGTTGGATATTTCTCCGAAGTTAGTCACTAAAGCCGTGAAGCCTGTCGCATAGGGCAAAGGCACATTGGCAATCTGGCTTGTTGCACGCTTATCATAGTAAGTCGCCCCTAGGATTATCCGGTCTTTGAAAAAACTTAAATCTGTACCAAATTCTATTTCTTTAGCAAACTCAGGCGTTAACAACGGGTTGCCAATAGTGCCACCGATTGCAGCACCAGGAAGGCCATTAAAGGGAAAGCCTAGACCACCAGCATTGTTACCAAAAAATGGATTCAGGTTAAAGCGGCTGTTCAATTGATAGGGATTAGCATCTTTACCTACCTTAGCATAGCCAGCTCGTATTTTACCCATATTTAGTACATCCGACTGTATACCGAATGCTTCTGTGAAAATCACTGAAGCACTAACGCTGGGATAGAAGAAACTCCGGTTGTTTTTAGCAAGCGTAGATGTCCACTCGTTCCTAGCAGTACCGTTCAAATAGATGAAGTCTTTATAGCCTAGTGTTACGTCGCCAAGGACACCGAAAATTCTGCGTTTGGTATTAACCGTGCCGTTTTGTGCTACTGTACGAGTATTCGTGATATCATCTATATCAAACAGCAAGTAGTTTGAGCCAATAACGGAGGAGTTCTCGAACACACGTTGGTTCGCGTTATGTCCAACAATAACCTTAAGGCTAATATCCTCCGTTAGATTTTTATTAGCTGTCAATAAGACAGTTGATTCTAACTCCGTATTGCGAACATAATCCTGAATAATCTCACCTAAGCCACCAGCACCTACCGAACCAGGACGTAACACTGATTTGCGGTTATCGGTGTACGTATTTACACCTCCTATAAAACTAGCGCTCAACCACTTGGTGATATCGTAGTTTAGGTTTACGCTGGTAGCGACCCGGTCAACCCGTGATTTATAGGTGTTATATTGAGTGGACCAGTATGGGTTGTCAGCTGCACCAACTAGCCACCCAAGCAGAGAGCCACGGGTTACCGGGTTTTCATAGGGTAATCCCGTAAGGTCAAAATTGCGCGGTATGAACATGGTACGGCCAAACGCTGAAGCATTGCCGATAGCGTTGTTCGCACCTAGCTGGGGTCCTTGTTGATCAGTGTTAGAGTAAGTAACATTCGCTCCAATGCGAAGCTTGCTAAACTGTCCTGATCCACCCGCACTAAGGCTAGTTCTATTAAACTTGCTCTCAGGAATCATCCCTTGCTGATTCGAACGGCTTAGAACTGCTCCAAAGGTCGTATTCTCGCCCGTCCCTTGTACATTAATAGAGTTCTCGTACAGGCTTCCAGTGTCAAAAAAGTCTTTTACGTTGTTCTCAAATGCCTTATATGGATAAGTTGCCCCTACATACTGTGGAAAAACACTGTTAAGAGCAGGAGTGTCATAAGGGTGAGGAACTTCTGTGAGTGTTCCTCCAAAAGCAGGACCCCACGACCCATTCGCCGCAGAATATACAAAGTTAGCGCCTGAACCGTATTTGTTCTGGTAGTCTGGCAGGTTAGCAACCTTCTCCACCGAGTAAGAAGTATTGTAGCCCACGCGAACACCTTTGTCACCTCGCTTACCACTACCGGTTTTTGTCGTAATAACAATGACACCATTAGTAGCACGGTTGCCATAAAGCGCAGCGGCAGCTAGCCCTTTGAGCACGTTGATTGACTCAATATTATTAGGGTCTATATCTGCGGCTCGGTTTGAGTACGAAGAGCCACGAGTAAGACTATTATCAGAATTAGTTTGTTGGTTATCGTAAGGAACGCCATCTACAATAAACAACGGTTGGTTATTGCCATTAAGAGAAGTATTACCTCTAATAGTAATACGAGTAGCGGAACCGGGTGCACCGTTTGCACCTATAATATTTACACCAGCTACTTTTCCTTGGAGTGTACGCAGTACGTCCGGTTCAGATTTCTGAACTACTTGTTCGCTTTTTACTTCTGAAATGGCATAACCCAGTGCGCGGGACTCCCTTTGAATACCAAGCGCTGTTACAACTACCTCGCTAAGTTGCTTGGTATCAGTTGCCAATCCAACATTGAGTTGATCCTCCGTACCGATTGTACGCTCAATAGTGATGAATCCAATTGAGCTAATTACCAGAACACCCCCAGTTGCTGGTACATTGCTCAATACGAATGTACCATCTGAGTTAGTCGAGATACCATTACTAGTTCCTTTCAACAAAACCGTTACTCCTGGCAGTCCTTCGCCAGTTTGACGGTCTGTTACCCGTCCGGAAATATTCCGGGTCTGGGCCGATACCTCCTGCAGAGCGGAGGCCATGAGCAGTGTGCCCACGAGTAGTGTTTTTTGCATGTAGGATGTGTAAAAGAAGTGTGAAAAGAGCCAAGGAGGCAACGGCTTAGGAAGCCAAGAAAGCCGAATTTACGACTTGATTGCCTATTTCTCAAAAACACTAATGAATATTACCTAGGCCTTAATTGAAAAGTTAAAAACAGGCTTAGTTATCATGCGAGCGTCGCGAGGAATCTTTGGCAGAACTTGGCATTCAAATTACTGCTAGACTTGAACTAAGAGCTCAATATGATTTGTCAAATACACCCTAACTAGTGTAACAAGTATTAAATGAAAGAGGCCCTAATAATGAATTAGAGCTTCTTCTATCAGCTTTTATTTCACTTAGTACCCAGGATTTTGTTGAGCAGCCAACGTCGGGTTGTTGGCTATTTCAACTGATGGAATAGGCCATAGGAACAGTGTATTGGAGTACTGCACTGGGAGTACAGCTCCTGTTACAATTGGAGCCTGGCAGCCATAATTCGCAATCACCGATTGTGAATTTGCGAATTTACGAGGAATGCCATTCGATCTGAAAACGGGGTCCACTGATAAGCGATGTATATCATCCCAACGAAATCCTTCTGCAAGCAACTCAATACGGCGTTCGTTGAGAATGGCCCGAAGAAGATCGTTTGTAGTAGGAAATGACGTAGCAGTATACCGTTCCGACACCGTCGTGACGGCGCGATTACGTACCGCATTGAGAAGGAGCAAGGCTCGAGCCGTATTTCCTAAGCGCGCTTCCGATTCAGCTTGATTCAAAATCACTTCCGCGTAACGGATGATGGGCGCAAAGTCTGAGTTGGTTAGTGCGTCCCGATACTTGCTAGTGAAATAGCGAGCGGTAGTGGCTTGGGTAAGCTGAGTACGTCGCAGATCCGTGCATGACCAAAAGGGGGCATTAAACAGAATGGGACTAATGGCAATTAAGCCGCGGCCACCTACACCAACTGGGGGGGCAGTACTTGACCCAAACATAGAGGGCAATGCTCCGTTAACCCCCGGGTTGTCGTCGCTACTGTTCTCAATTGAGAAGATGTTTTCGGCAGTAGTGGTTGTACCACCTGGGAAAGCAGCCTGTGGAGTTTCTGTTAAGGCGTATCCGCCAATGGTGCTAGTGAAGGGAGCATTCGCTGAAAGCAATTTGTTGCCTTCCCTGACTACTTCTGCATGGTTTCCTTGGTGCAAACGAAGACGCTGCTTGAGAGCGATAGCAGCTCCTTTAGTAGCCCGTGTTACTCGAGCACCACCTGTACGAGTCGCGGGTAAGTTATCTTCCGCATACTGAAGATCCTCCAGCATCTTCGTATATACTTCACCCACTGTGTTACGGCCCTGTGCCCTTGCTACTTCTAGTTCAGGAATTGTATTAAGTCCTGTCTCACGATAAGGTACACCAAGATTACTTCCCTGGCCATCGGCATAAGGCTTGGCGAAATGCAGTAACAACTCGTGATAGGCTAAAGCCCGAAGAAAACGTGCTTCACCCTCAAAAATCTTTGCATTCTCTGGGGTGATAATTCCATTTGCCCCAGCACCCTGTACTCCTTCAATAAGAAGATTAGCTTGGTTGATCAACGCGTACAGCGATGACCACATGTTTACAATATTAGGGCTAGAAGGTGTAATCTGATTAGAGTACACAATGCCAAAAAAGCCAGCCATATCTATTACATCCTCTCCTCGAATGTCATCTAATTCTAGGGCCGCAGCCCCGAATGGATAGCCCCGCACTGCTATAGCGGTACCATTCAAGGGGTCATAATAACCAGACTGAGCCGCATTATACAAGCCTGTGACGGCAAGGTTAACATTAGAAGGGTTGGAGAAAACCACCTCTTCTGGCAGACTGTCTTTAGGTTGAAGATCAGTAACATCGCAAGCACCAAGGCCCAGTGATAAGAAGGCTGTTAGGGCAAGTAGGCGTGCTTTGTGAGAAGCAAAGGACTTCAAAAAATTATTGTTCATGAGAAAGCAAGTTTAGAAGGCTACGTTTAGTCCCACAGTGTATACACGTTGCTGTGGGTTGCTATTGAAGTCGACTCCCACCTCTGAGTTAGCGGTGGTATTATTAGCCGCACCACCGTTAGAATCAACCTCTGGGTCAACGCCACTGTAATCAGTGATTGTGAAGACGTTTTGCGCCTGAGCATAGATTCGGAAACGGCTTAGAGTAGCCAGTCCAGCGATTCGCTTAGGTAAAGTATAGCCTAAGGTCACGTTTTGCAAGCGTAAGAAATCTCCCTTCTCAATGAAGCGAGTCGAAGAAGCATTGTTCTGATTGACGAAATCTGAGCTTTGGAACCGCTGGCGAGGTACATTGGTCTGCTGACCAGGAGTAGTCCAGCGATCTAAAATTTCGGTGCCGTTGTTCAAGAACTCTTGACGCAGCAACTGCTGGCGCGTCACGTTCATGATACTGTTGCCACCTGAGAAACGGAAAAACACCGACAGATCTAGGCCTTTGTAAGTCACAGTGTTGTTCACGCCCCCAAACCAAGTAGGATTAGTGTTTCCCAATACATAACGATCCTGATCAGCACGCAATGACGAAGTAGGGGTGTTGAGTGCAGGGTTCATATTGCCAAATATGATGGGGCTTCCAGGGTTATCAGGATCATAGGCATAGTATTGGCTGTTATCTACGTTGCCTTGTACTAAGGATCCATCGCGCTTACGGTAGATAGGATTACCGTTGGCGGAGTTGACGCCGCGATAATCGTAACCGTAGAGTGCACCAATTGACTCTCCTACTCTGTTGATATTGTAAGGGAATAGAATGTCTCCGTTATTAGGAAGCTCCAATATTTCGTTTTTGTTGGTAGCAAAATTAATATTGGTCGCCCACGTAAAGTCTTCAGTCGTGATGTTTTGGGTGTTAATACCAAACTCGAACCCCTCGTTGCGCGCAGCACCAACGTTATCGAAATAGCGGTTATTAGGAATGCCCAATGAAATAGGAGTGGGAACACCTAAGATCAGGTCATCAATGTCATTGCGGTAATAATCGACCGTCAGCGTAAACCGATTGTCAAGAAATCCCAAATCAATACCTGCATCTGCCTTCTTCGAGGACTCCCACTGTAAGTTTGGATTGCCCAATTGACCAAATATGCTACCATTAATATTAGTGCTGTAACCAATACCATTTTGTGAGCCATACTTGGACGGCCCGAATAAGTTCTGATAAGGGTAATTGCTACCAAGCTCAACATTACCTACTTGAGCGTAGCTGCCTCTAATTTTTAGATCCGATACGATTGCGCCTACCTTAGAGTCTTTGAAGAAAGGTTCTTCGGAAATACGCCACCCTACTGAACCTCCAGGGAAGTAGCCCCTGCGGTTGCTTTCTGGCAATGCCGAAATAGCATCGTTACGGACGGTAAAGCTCAACAGGTAACGATCTTTGAGCGAATAGTTAATCCGGCCAAAGTAAGAGTCAAAGCCAGCTTCGCTAAAAGTGCCAGCAATCGTAGGAGTCGCAACAGTACTGCTAATGATACCCTCAGAACCAAAGAAGCGGTCAGCAATACCAGTGCCAGTGGCAGAATACGATTGGATACGGGTTTTTTGATATTCTACCCCAACAACTGCCGCTATTTTGTGCACGCCACTAAACACTTTATCATACGATGCAGTGTTCGACCAGGTCCAGCGAAGAGTTGGAGCAAACTGTTCAAACACGGAGCCACCAACTCCACGACCATCACCGTGACGAGGATCCAGAAACTGAAAGTCGTTGTTTAGGAAAAGGTCGGTGCCATATTGGGTGCGCAGACGCAATCCTTCTACCGGCGTAGCTTCGGCAAATAGGTTACCCAGGATGCGGTAGTTGGTAGCTCTTAATGTATTGTTTTCAAGTGCAAACAGTACGTTCGGGTAATTGAAGGCAATGTCCTGCAGGTTGCTGCCGCGTCCAATTATACCTGGATTTGTCGTGCTGATGTAGGGGCTGCCATCAGGATTGCGGGCAGGGATGTTTGGGAATACTGACAGGGCATTCGTTACGTTGCCAGACAAACCGTTACGGCCTGTGTTCAAACCCTCGTTCTCCGTGCGAGTCAACCCTAGGTTCATACCAATATTTAACCATTTGGCTACCTCTTGGTTAAGATTGGAACGGAATGTTGCGCGCTTTAAAGAGTTACTACGAATGACAGCTTCCTGATCGGTGTAACCGGCAGAAAAGTAATAATTCGATTTCTCTGTAGCGCCGGATACTGATACAACGTGGTTTTGCTGGAATCCTTTGCGGAATATTTCATCCTGCCAGTCAGTGCTAGTATTTAAAACGTCAGATCCTTCTGAGTAAGGGAAGGCTTGAGGAGCTTGACCAGCGTTGGTGAATTTTTCATTGTTGATAGTAATAAATTCGTCGGCATTCAGTACGTCATATCGCTTGGTAGTTTCAGATATACCAAACCAGTTGTCATAACTAACTGTGGCTTTTCCCAAACGGCCTTTCTTGGTAGTAATTAGGATTACACCGTTAGCGGCTCGCGAACCATAGATTGCCGTTGAAGAGCCGTCCTTCAACACCTCGTAAGACTCGATATCGGCCGGATTAATGTCTCCTAGTGGGTTGTTAGGAGTAACTCCGCTTTGATTGCCTGTGATCACCGGAACTCCATCAACAACTATAAGAGGCGAAGCTGACGATGATATAGAATTAGTTCCACGAACACGAATGCGAGGAGCTTGACCTAATTGACCAGAAGGCGTAGTTACCTGTACACCTGCGGCCCGACCCGCCAATTGCTGATCAAAGCTTGGGGTTGCAAGATTTGCGATAGTTTCCCCTTTCACAGAAGAAATAGAACCTGTCACATCACGGCGTTCCTGCGTTCCGTACCCTGTAACTACTACCTCGCTAAGGGTCTTACTGTCAACTGCAAGACCAATATTGATTTGGGCATCAGTGCCAATAGGACGCTCTTGTGAAATGAAGCCAATAGAGCTAAAAGTCAATATACCCCCTGCATCTGGCACACTCAGACTGAAAGTGCCATCCGAGTTGGTTGATACTCCATTTGTTGTTCCTTTCAACAAAACCGTCACTCCTGGCAGTCCTTCGCCGGTTTGCCGGTCTGTCACCCGCCCGGAAATAGTCCGAGTCTGAGCTGATACCTCCTGCAGAGCGGAGGCCATGAGCAGTGTGCCCACGAGTAGTGTTTTTTGCATGTAGGATGTGTAAAAGAAGTGTGAGAAGAGCCAAGGAGGCAACGGCTTAGGAAGCCAAGAAAGCCTGTCCTTACTTTCTTGAGAACTTCCGAAAGCCGAATCTACAAACCGATTTCTAATTCCCCTAAAACGCAGATATGAATATCAGCAAACCCAAGTGGTGAATTATAAGCAAAAGCGGTTGATGACAAGGGCGAAAATGAAGAGGTCGGTTTTGAGGCTGAGCCGGCGTGTATAATATGAATATTCTTGACAAAACAGTTGGGTGAGCTGACTGAAACGAGTCTTAACGCCCTGACGAAAGTGCTAGATGAAAAAAGCACGGGCTAGCTCAGTTGCGGGCCTGCCGTTAGAACGCCGAGTGCTGCTGGCAACCGGTGACCTCTTCGTAGATACCTTTATAGGCATAACCAATGTAGTTTGCAGCGGTGTGGAGGTTGCCCTTGGATAGGTCCGGGTCCAACTGACATAACTCGGTTCTGTTGAGTCGACTTCACTGCCCGGGTTAAAGTGGTAGCCACGGGCAGCCCATCCGAGGTGGCGATGAGTTACACCTTGATTTCGTAAAACCAGTTCTTTTTGTTGATGCAATGGCCGCATCTGGCATACCGGGGCCGGGGTAAGCAAGTGCACATGGCGTAATGACCAACAAAAGACGCGTTTACATCCGCGCCAAGCGATGGGTCTAGGCCGTCACTAACTGTGCTTGACCAAGGACTGTAAGTGCAAAATCTAACACGCTAACGCCTGGCTGTACCTAGCCAACATTTGGCGACTTGACAGGTTAGTCTGAACAGCTTCCTAATAGTTACTTACTACCTAAAATGTAAATAAATAAGATGTATACTTATATAACAACATACCTCATAAGTGGAAAATTGTCGAGCTCTAGCACTTTTCATCATTTGTGTTACGTTTGTTTCAAATGTAGGCAGGGGCAATGGTATCTAGTGCGCCACTTTTTGCCAGCTTGGTTATCATCATGTGTGACGTACCTGTTATAGGGACGACGCTACGTTGAAAGTTTCACTTGAGCAGTCGTTTATCCACCTACATACAGGGAGGCGTTTGAGCAGCTGCCGTCAATAAGTAGCGATAGTAACCGCAAATAGAGCAGAAATACTTAAATTATCGCTATTGTTATTTTTATATACTCGGTCATTATTGCACTTGCTGCGCAACTGAGTTATCGCTGTTGTAATGCTCGTATGTTAATCATATATTCGCAAGCCACATTAAGTATTTTAACTGCTTAAAGTAAGCAAATCAGGTTAAAAATCGTGTAAAACGACTAATTGCTAGCATAATTATTGCTCAAAAATTTATCAAAAGTTAATGCGAGAGGTTGCTAACCATATAAAATTTAATCTAGTCAGTATCTTAAAGTGCGTTTTTGCACAAGTTCCCACTCATGGCTTTGCAAGTCAGGCTGGTAAGCTTAGATGCCTGTATTATTTATATAATAACGTATTGTTGCCTATTTTGCTCAAATATTGAGTGATAGTGGCTCACAGGGATCCACCACTGAAAGTTGCCAAGGCTTTTGAAGAATGTTAGCTTATACAGTAGGTACTGTTTCGCTTGTATTACTTTATCCTTTCAGATGCGCATTTATTCACCGCTGCTTATAGTCATTGTGGTCTACTGCTGCCAGCGTAAAGCTGCTTTTTGTTGATCTTCAAATATCAGGTTGGCCTTGTGAAAAATTCTTTTTAAAGTTAGGTGCAAAGATTTAGCTTTGGATGTAGTTTCATCCCTGTGCCTTTCTCCTATTTTCCTTATTCGTAGAATTGAAGCAACCATGATAGAAGAAAATACTTCTCTATCAGATTCAGTCCATCTTAATTACTTTAGTTTTTTTGTTAATATCTGTTATGAAAGGTTAGTAAGTAACCGAAAAAGTAAAACTGTCTGCATAACTAACTAAAAAATAGTAAAAAACTAGGTTACTAACACTTAAGAATGACTAAAGTAAGGCAAGCCTTGTCTAAATCGGCTAATGCAGTTAATTTGATATATAAATTTTTTTATATATCAAATTAATAATTGGCAAATTATGTTCTGATTAACAAGGTTTTTTGCTAGGTTTGGCGTTAGAGTCACTCACCCACTCACTAAAGTTCTTCATCCACCTACATTCACCTACATGCGCAAACTTCTTTTAAGTGCGCTTTTGGCCTCGCCCGTCCTGATGCAGCAGGCGGCAGCCCAAAATCGCGAAATTACAGGCCGCGTTACTGACGCGGCCAATGGGCAAGGACTACCCGGGGTTACAGTGCTTGTCAAAGGCACAACTGTTGGAGCCTCTACAAATGCCGATGGTTCCTTCTCTATGAGTGCTCCTGCTTCAGCTACAACTCTGGTGTTTAGCTTTATTGGCTACACCACTCAGGAACAACCAATAGGCAGCTCCGGCAATATTACTGTAGCACTTGCTACGGATGCTAAGCAGCTAGGCGAAGTAGTAGTAACGGCACTGGGCGTAGAGCGCACCCGCAACTCTCTGCCTTATTCTGCTACTCAAGTAGAAGGGCAAAATATTACAGTTGCTCGTAACCCTAACCCAATTAATGGCTTATCAGGTAAGGTTGCAGGTGTTACTATTCGTCAAAGCGGGACTCTCGGAGGCTCTACCAGTGTTAACATACGAGGCACTAAGTCTTTGTTTGGTAATAACCAGCCTTTATATGTGATCGATGGTGTGCCCATCTCCAATGCCAATACCAATACTGCAGATCAGCAGAGTGGTGCCGGTGGATACGACTACGGTAACGCAGCATCTGATCTTAACCCCGACGATATTGCCTCAACTACCATTCTGAAAGGTGCAGCAGCGACAGCACTCTACGGTGAGCGGGCAGGTAACGGGGTCATCCTGATTACCACCAAAAAAGGGAAAAAAGGCTTGGGTGTAACTATCAATGCGGGCATCACAGGTGGCCGGATTGATAAGAGCACTTTCATCAAGTACCAAAAGGAGTATGGAGGAGGCTATGGTCCGTACTTTGAAGAGTACGAAGTAGATGGTCAGACATTTGATCAGGTGCAACTTAGCTCAGATGCTTCTGTTGGCCCACGCTTTGACCCAAACCGGCTCGTATATCAATGGACTGCCTTCACCCCTGGCAATCCTAATTTTGGGAAAGCCACTCCATGGGTTGCTGCTGAGAATGATCCCACTGACTTTTTCAAGACAGCTGTAACACTGAACAACAGTATCACGATTGATGGTGGCAATGACAATGGCTACTTTAAGTTAGGGTACAATAGCGTTCGAGATAAAGGTATCTTGCCGAACAGCGAAGTCAACAAGAACATTGTCAACTTTGCTGGATCGCTGAATTTGACGCCGCGCTTAACTACTAGCGCTTCAGTTAATTTCTCGCAAGTTGGTGGTAAAGGACGTTACGCTACTGGTTATAGCGGAGCCATCAGTGACAACTTGATGACAAACTTCCGCCAGTGGTGGCAGACGAACGTAGACATCAAGGAGCTGGAAGATGCATACAACTACCAAAATCGGAATGCGACTTGGAATCTAAACTCTGCAACTCCTGGAGCTATTGGAGCTTACTGGAACAACCCTTATTTCACGCGTAGGCAGAGTTACGAAACCGATTCGCGCTATCGCACATTCGGCAACGTGGCTGCCACCTATAAGTTTGCCGATTGGTTTAATGTATTGGGCCGAGTAACGTTGGACACTTACGACGAATTACAGGAAGAGCGGCTTGCAGTAGGCTCGGTAGGTGTACCGGCGTACTCTCGTTACAATCGCACTGGGCGGGAAGCCAACTTTGATTTGATTGGTAATTTCTCGGCTAATATCACAGAGTCTGTTTCCTTCAAAGGTCTGGCTGGCGCTAACATACGCCGGGAGAAACTAGGTTTCATTCGTTCGACGACAAACGGCGGCTTAGTAGTTCCTGGGCTATATACACTGGCCAATAGCGTTGAGCCCTTGAATGCTCCTCTGGGAGGCTTTGATGAGGTAAATAGGAGAAGAGGCGTCGACGGTTTATTTGCTAGCGCTACGTTTGGCTTCCGAGATATGCTCTTCTTGGACCTAACCGCTAGAAGAGACAAATCAACTACGCTACCAATAGATGACAACGCGTTCTTCTATCCTTCAGTGGCAACCGGCTTTGTCTTCTCCGAGCTCTTGAAGGACGTCTCTTGGCTATCCTACGGCAAGGCCCGTATTAACTATGCAGAAGTGGGCCAAGGTGGCGACCCGTTTAACGTATACGATGCATACGATAAGCCTACTGCGTTCGGCATAGTGCCCCTGTTCTCAGTAGCAGGTACTAAAAATAATAATGAATTGAAGCCCGAGCGCACGAAGAGTGTCGAGGCAGGGGTGGAGATGGCCTTTCTCCAGAGCCGTTTGGGATTTGATGCAACAGTATATCAACAAAGGACTGTTGACCAAATTTTACCAGTAGGGGTTTCCACAGGTAGCGGATATAATTCCCGCGTTATAAACTCTGGGGAATTGCGTAATCGTGGTATTGAGCTTTCAGCCTTTGTGAGCCCCTTCAGGTCCGACAATTTTACTTGGACAATCAATGCCAACTGGACTAGAAACCGAAATGAAATTGTTTCTCTGTATGGTGAAGGAGACCAACTGGTAACAAGCATTCAAGTAGGATCCTATCAAGGTGGTGTTTCTTCTAATGCTACTGTAGGCCGGCCTTTTGGGGTGTTGCGAGGTCAGAATTTTGTGTATCTGAATGGTCAAAGGGTTGTAGGTACGAATGGCTACTATGCTAAGAGCCCTACTGCTAACGAAGAAATAGGTGATCCGAACCCATTGTGGACTGGGGGTGTTTCTAACACATTCAACTACAAAGGCCTTTCTCTTTACTTCCTAATAGATGTGCGCCATGGTGGCGACGTTTTCTCGCTTGACCGCGCTTATGGTTTGGATACTGGTCTGCCAGATGAAACGGCTGGTCTGAACGAACTGGGCAATCCTTCGCGAGATCCAGTAGCTGATGGTGGTGGGGTTCTATTCCCAGGTGTGCAGGCTGATGGCTCGCCTAACACGGTAAGAGCTGACAATAGCGGTGACGCAACGGGTGCAACTGCTTACGGTATCACGGCCAATCCTACGGCAGCGTTTGTGTATGACGCTAGCTTCGTCAAGTTGCGTGAAGTAGCCTTAACGTACTCACTTCCTAAGACACTACTCGCAAAAGTAGGTGGCATAAAAGGGGTAGATGTCTCGCTGGTCGGTCGCAACCTGTGGATCATTAATAAAAACTTGCCGGACGCTGATCCGGAGGATGCACTCAGCACCGGCAACTTAGGCCTGGGCTATTCGACAGGTGCTTATCCGGCTGTTCGTACCGTTGGGGCGAACGTTAGACTCAGCTTCTAAATCAAACCTGAAATGAAAAAAACGCTTTTAATTGCTTTGGCAGCTCTTTCGCTGACAACATCTTGCGTAGACTCCCTGGACGACTATAATATAGATCCCAACAGAGCTCCTATCGGAGCAGCTCCTGGTGTATCTTTCATCTCCAATGCTGAGCGCAACTTGGTTCGCACTATCAATAGTGCGAACACGAACCTGAACCCTTTTCGCTACTATGTGCAGTATTGGGCCGCAACGGACTATCCACAAGAAAGCCGTTACGACATCAACACGCGCAACATCAATGGCCTTTATTGGAATGCGTTGTACCGAGATGTACTGCGCGACTTGAGAGAAGCAAAAACAGTTATATCTGCTAACGCAGATTTGACGCCAGCTGTAAAAGCCAATCAGCTAGCTGTTGCAGAAGTGCTAGAGATTTTTGCCTGGACTACTTTGGTGGAGAACTTCGGCGATATACCTTATTCGCAGGCGTTGGACATAACTGTTCCGCTTCCTAAGTATGACGATCAAGCCACTATCTATGCAGACCTCATTGCGCGTTTAGATGCGGTTATTGCTCAATTTGATGAAGAGGCAGGCTTGGGAGGTTCGAGCCCTAGCTTCGATTTGATTAATGGTGGTAATGTAGGCTTGTGGCTTAAGTTTGCCAACTCGATGAAGCTGCGGATGGCACTTACCATTGCTGATGTTGATGATGCTAAGGCAAGAACTATGGTGGCTTCAGCAGCGGACAAGGTGCTCACTTCCAATTCTGATAATATTGATTTAGTGTTTAATGGTACTTTCCCTAACACTAACCCGCTGTTCGAGGACCTGGTGAGGAGTGGTCGGAGAGACTTTATCGGAACAAGCTTTTTCATAGATCGTCTGAAAGGAACAGCCGGCCCAGTGATGGGTGTGGTGGATCCACGATTAGACGATTTCTTTAATCCTGCTGAGAGCGACGGAGCTTACCGAGGCGGAACTTATGGTTCAAGTAACGCAAAAGACCCTAACTCAGAGCCAGGCGATAAGCTGCGCCAACAAACCCTACCGGGTATGGTTATGTCATATGCTCAGGTGGAGTTTATGCTAGCAGAAGCAGCAGCTCGGGGCTATGGAGTAGCAGGTACGGTTGAGTCGCATTATAATGCGGCAATTAGAGCATCTATCATTGAGTGGGCTAGCTATGCACCTACCACGGCGGCTGATATAACTGCAGCTTCCGCTGAAGCAGACGAGTACTTGGCGCAGCTGAGTGTCGCTTACAACACTGCACCAGGTGCCACATATCGGGAAAAAATAGGCTACCAGAAATGGATTGCATTGTATAATCAACCTACAGAAGCTTTCAAGGAATGGAGAAGATTAGATTCTCCAAGACTGACCAAACCAACAAGAGGTATCACCGATATTCCGTTGCGTTTCCCGTATCCTGTAGCTGAACAAAACGTTAATGGAACTAACTATGCTTCTGCTGCTGCTGCCATAGGCGGTGATGTGGTAACCACCAAGTTGTTCTGGGATAGACGTTAGTTAAGTTATCTTAACTCCAACAAAAAAGAGCTGTCATTTCTGACAGCTCTTTTTTGTTGGAGTTAGACGTGTTTTGCACATCGGTTCGTTCGATGCCGGTGCGGAGGTCCTTGATGAGCTTGTAGGGGTGGAGCACATAGTTGCGGATCTGCGAGCCAAAGTCGATGCGCTTCTTGCCCGCTTCTACCACGGCCCGCTCGGCGTTGCGCTTGTCCATCTCGATCTGGTAGAGGCGCGACTTGAGCATGCGCAGGGCGTGTTCCTTGTTCATGAGCTGGCTGCGCTCGATCTGTACGGCGATGATGATGCCGGAGGGAGTGTGGGTGAGGCGCACGGTGGTTTCGACTTTGTTGACGTTCTGGCCCCCGGCGCGGAAGGTGTCCCAGCTGATATCGGCCGGGTTGATGTCGATCTTGATCGTCTCATCAATTACCGGATATGCGAAGATCCATGCTTGCAGTGAAATCTGCTACCATTCTAATAATTTCTTTTCAAAAGAAATGGTGAGGAAATTCACATTTTAATCCACTATATCATTTAAAATTATAATATTATTAATTTTTTGTTGTGAATTATTTATTGTGACCTCCATACTGTGGACAAAAACGTGAAGGCTCAACTATTTGATTGAGTTTTTTCGCTACGTTTGATTTAAACATCTTTCATTCACTCACCAAATTCACTCACCTACATGCGTAAACTTCTTCTCAGTGCGCTTTTGGTGTCGCCAGTCCTGATGCAGCAGGCAGCGGCCCAGAATCGCAGCATTTCCGGCCGAGTCACCGACTCGGCTTCTGGGCAAGGCTTGCCCGGGGTAACTGTTCTCGTGAAGGGAACCACAGTCGGCGCTTCTACCAACGCTGACGGCTCATACACGCTTAGCGTGCCTGCTACTGCCACTACGTTGAGCTTCAGCTTTATTGGCTACACTAGTGTAGAACGGCCTGTTGGCGACGCTTCAACTATTGATGTCGGTTTGACTGCCTCCGCTCGTAATCTGGAGGAAGTAGTAGTAACAGGCTTGGCCACATCAGTAAAACGTTCAAACCTGGCTAATGCTATCTCAACAGTAAGTGCAAAAGAGTTAATAGGAAGTACGCGACCTGTAACTGTAGATGCAGCATTAAACGGTAAAGTTGTTGGCGCCAACATTGCGCAGACAAGTGGTGCACCTGGAGGCGGGGTGTCCATTCAACTGCGAGGAATTACAACTATCTCGGGTAGTTCACAGCCCCTATATATTATTGATGGGGTTTATGCTGTTTCCGATGAGGTGGGCAATGGTGCAGGTTCTGCTGCTTTTACAGGAGCCTCCGCAGGTACAGGACGCACGACTCAGGATAACGGCACTAACCGGATCTCGGACTTAAATCCGAATGACATTGAGTCAATAGAGGTCTTGAAGGGACCAAGTGCTGCTGCAATTTATGGTACCCGCGCTAATGCTGGCGTAATCATTATTAAAACTAAGCGGGGGGTAGCTGGTCAGACCCGGGTCAGCATTTCGCAGGATCTAGGATTCACTCAAGCCCGAAACCTGCTTGGGAAAGAAGATTGGACCAATGAGAAGATAGATAAATTCTATTCTGGTTCGGACGCTACAGATCAAAAAGCGCTATTAGCAGCCGCACAAGCTAGTGGTAAGATTTACGATTACGAAAAAGAAGTCTTTGGTAATACAGGCTTTCTGCGAAACACTACTGCTAGTGTATCAGGTGGAACAGAACGGACTAAGTTCTACGTCTCTGGCTCGACTACCAAAGAAGAAGGCATCGTAAAAAATACCGATTACAAACGTAATTCTATTCGAGCAAACGTCGATCAGAAAGTTGGCAAGCTTCTTGATGTTGGATTGAGCTCAGGATATTTCAACTCAAGTAACCGTCGTGGCTTCTCGGGTAACGACAACGTAGGTATCAGCCTAGCTTATAATATCACGCAAATTCCTAGCTATGCTGAGCTGCATAAAGATCCAGTCACTGGTATTTATCCTGTTTCAAACTACTCAGGCGACAATCCATTGGCTGTTGTGGAGCGTGCTATTAATGAAGAAAAAACTAACCGTGTAACTGAGGCAGGTAATGTGGTAGTCCATTTCCTGGAAAAAGAGCAGTCCTCGTTACGCTTCGCCGCTCAGGGTGGTATTGATTATTCTAGCAGTAATGTACTGTTAGCGTTACCATTGGATTTGCAATCTCAAGCCAGCTCACCTAATCCTGGAGTTGTGCGAGTAGCCAAAAACGAATTTTTTAACTATAATTTGCAGGGATTTTTAATTTATGACTATCGGATTGGTCAGGAGTTGAATTTGACTTCTCAGGTAGGACTGGTACGCTTAGGTTTAAATTCCAATCTAAGTTATCAGCAAGGACAAAACTTGGTGCCAGGTCCGTTGTTGCCTAACCGCGGCTCACTTATTACACAGGATGTGCAGGTAACGGACCAGACTGACGTTGGGTACGTGGCTCAGCAGGAACTGAACTTCCGCGACCAAATTATAGCTTCTGGCGGCGTGCGTCTTGATAAGTCGAGTCGTAATGGTGATCCTGACAAGCTTTATGCTTTTCCCAAGGCTTCGCTAGCTATTAATGTTGCTAAGTTTGGTTTCTGGAGTGTAGACCAGATCAATTTAGTAAAGCTACGTGCTGCCTATGGCGAAACGGGAGGACCTGCGTTTTTTGGTGGTACTTTCTCCCCACTCAACGGTATAAGCATTGGTAACCGTCCTGGTTTTGTACCTTCTACTGTTGTAGGTAATCCTGCTATTGGCCCTGAGCGTGCCACTGAGATTGAGACAGGTATTGATTTAGGCTTGTTTAATAATCGAATCAGCCTTGAAGCAACCTTTTACAGCAAGAAGATCAAGGACATTGTCAATACCTATGTAACGTCACCAGGGACAGGTGTTCAGTCGATTAGAGCTTTCCCAGTAGGTGACCTACGTAATCAAGGTATAGAACTAAGTCTAGGATTAACTCCTGTAAGTTCGGAGAATTTTACATGGACATCCAATACCTTATTTTGGTTTAACCGGTCGAAGGTGACTCGTCTAATCGTTCCAGCATTCTCTGCTAGCAACGGGTTTGGCTCTACTTATGGGCAAACTTTCTTCGCCTTGAATGAGTCGCCCTCCCGTTGGTATGGGCGCCCTATTAATGCAGAAACTAATCCTAACAATCCTAGTTTCCTAACTCGTTATGGTGATGCGCAGCCGCGCTTCCAAATGACGTTCCAGAACTCATTCGTAATATTCAAGAATTTGGAAGCCTCTTTCCTACTTGCTTGGAAGAAGGATAGCTATACCAGTAATTTAACTCGTACTCAGACAGATGGTTATGGCACGGCTGAGGACTGGAGCGAACCGAGCGGATATAATGATCCTATGACCGGCGAAGCTTTAACGAAAGGAGAGTATCGCCAAACCTTGTCGTCGCCGCTTTACATTGAGAATAGCGGCTACGTTCGTTTGCGTGAGGCATCTATATACTACTCCTTGCCTGCAAGCGTACGAACCAGCCTTTTCAAAGATTACGTGAGAAACATCCGAATAGGTGTTTCGGGTAATAACCTGCTTACCTTTACAGACTACTCAGGATATGATCCTGAAGTGTCCAATTTTGGTCAAGTTGCAACCCAAGCTCAGGTAGACGTGCTTGCTTATCCAGCTACGCGTCGTGTATTCTTCCACTTGAACCTTGATTTCTAAGGGAGCGTTTTTCTCTTGAGCTTCATCTTGGTACTTTGTTTTGACTTACCCCATGCACAAAAAACTCAGACATAATACCCGGCACCTTTTACTGGCCGGTTCTCTACTACTACTGCTTCCAGTAGCAAGCTGTGATTTTGTAGAGGTTGATCCTGTAACGGATCCGACAAACCCCAGCTTAGAAAGCGTTATAACGAACGCTAGTCAAGCTCAGATCAACGCCTTGGCTGTTGGTGTAGAATCTTCTCTACGGCTTGGGCACGTGAATAACGCACCTAATAACTGGATAACAGGTGAGCTTGGCCGTGAGATTATAGTCTTGGCTAATAATGAGCCGCGTTGGTATCAAGAAGTGCTAGGTACGTCAGGCACTCTTGATGATAATGCATTCTTTAGTAATGCAGCTTACAATGGCTTCGCTAGAACAATTCGAGCTTCAAAGGTTTTATTGGCTTCGGCGCAGGCTACCGCAGTAGTTTCGGAAGAGCAAAAACAAGGAGTAGCCGGCTTTACGCACACTTATGAAGCGTTAGCTAAGCTGCACATGCTCAATTTGCAAGGCGAAAATGGTATAAGGATCGACGTAGATAACTACCTGAAGCCAGGTAAGTTTGTAACTAGTGCTGAAGCCCTAATTAATATTCGTCAGTTGTTAGACCAGGCCGCTACTGAATTAGCAAGTGCAGGTTCTGCTTTTGCATTCCCTTTGTCTAGTGGTTTTGCAACATTCAACACTCCAAGTACGTTTTTGAAATTTAATCGGGCGTTGGCTGCTCGTGTAGCTTTGTATCAAGGTGATAACGTCGGCTGTTTAACAGCACTAAGTCAATCATTCTATGATCCAGTAGCGAGCCTTACATTAGGTCCAAAAATTGTTTTTGCTCCTACGGTCGCAAACGACGCAAGCAACCCCTATTTTCAGGTAGCTAATGGAACTCAAACTGGACTAGTTGTAGTACCTGCTAATTTCGTGACTGAAGCTGAGGCAGGAGATCAACGTTTGTCTAAAGCTCCTTTACGTACTGGTCCTGCTCGTACCTTGGGTACTATCCCTAGTACTTATGAAGCTAGAGCGTTCCCTGCTCAAACTACGCCCCTAGATATTATTCGGAATGAGGAATTGATTCTAATCGCAGCAGAAGCGAAGGCTAAGTCTGGCAATACTTCTGGTGCAGTGGATGATATCAACGTCATTCGCACTCGAGCTGGTGGTTTGGCACCTCGCCTTGCTGCCTCGTACTCGCAACCCTCAGATTATATTGATGAGATTTTGAAGCAGCGCCGCTACTCTCTCTTCTATGAGGGGCACCGCTGGGTTGATCTACGTCGTTTACAGCGCCTTAACGCTAATGGTGTTGTTTCACCCGGGCAAACTATAGCGTACGCTACTGGCGGTAATGCTGCTGGTAGTTTCAAATTGTTTGACCGTTTGGAGCGACCATTCGCAGAAAAACAATGGGACATCGCTAATCCTTAATGATGTTGGTCACACCATAAAAGAAAAGGGCTGCCTGTTTGGGCAGCCCTTTTCTTTTATGTAAAAGTTGTTCTTCAACTCTGCATCAAATACCCCTTGATATACTCATCCAAATCCCCATCCAGCACGTTCTGCACATCGGTTCGTTCGATGCCGGTGCGGAGGTCCTTGATGAGCTTGTAGGGGTGGAGCACATAGTTGCGGATCTGCGAGCCAAAGTCGATGCGCTTCTTGCCCGCTTCTACCACGGCCCGCTCGGCGTTGCGCTTGTCCATCTCGATCTGGTAGAGGCGCGACTTGAGCATGCGCAGGGCGTGTTCCTTGTTCATGAGCTGGCTGCGCTCGATCTGTACGGCGATGATGATGCCGGAGGGAGTGTGGGTGAGACGGACGGCGGTTTCAACCTTGTTCACATTCTGGCCGCCGGCACCACCAGCTCGAAAAGTGTCCCAGCTGATATCGGCGGGGTTGATTTCGATGCTGATGGTATCGTCAATCACCGGGTAGGCGAATACCGAGGCGAAAGAGGTGTGCCGCCGGCCGCTGCTATCGAAGGGTGAAATGCGTACGAGGCGGTGTACTCCGATTTCGCTCTTAAGGTAGCCGTAGGCGAAGAGGCCATCGATTTCCAGGGAGGCCGATTTGATACCGGCTCCTTCGCCGGGCTGGTAGCTCACTTGCCGCACGCTGAAACCGTGCTTTTCGCCCCACATGATGTACATGCGCATGAGCATCTCAGCCCAGTCCTGGCTTTCGGTACCACCAGCGCCGGGATTGATGTCGATGATGGCGGAAAGCTGATCCTCCTCGTCGGAAAGCATGCGCTTGAACTCGAGCTGTTCGACGGCTCGTTGGGCGGCGTCGAACTCCTGCTGCATTTCGGCTTCAGTGGCTTCTCCTTCGCGATAGAAGTCGTACAGCACGTCTACGTTGCTGACGGCTTGCTCTACGGCTTCATAGTCGTCCGTCCAAACCTTGACGGCTTTGATTTCCTTTAGTATCGCCTCCGCCTTTTTGGAGTTGTCCCAGAAATCGGGGGCCGTGGTTTGGGCCTCGGTGGCTAGTACTTGGGCTTTACGGTTATCGTAGTCAAAGATACCTCCTCAGGGCCTCAGCGCGGCCCTTCAATTCCTTCACCTGGTCTTGGGTCATTGGAAAGGTTAAATGTGAGAGTTGAATGGACAAAGGTCCGTAAAATACGGCGGCCAGCCCTAGTGAGGGGCTGGCCGTTTTAGTTCTTCGTTGATAGCAACACAGAAAAGATGGCAACAATCTTTATTCTGCCTTACACCGCTACCATCCAATTGTGTGCATCGGGAGCCTGGCCGGTACGGATAGCTTGCAAAGCAGCACTAGCGCGGGCTGAAAAAGCGTCGGCGGAAGGTGCCGGCAACGCGTGATCGTGACCCTGGTAGCCGATAACGGCGATGGGGGCAATGGTAGCCGCCGTGCCAACTCCGAAAGCTTCCTGCAAACGGCCATCGGCCAGAGCTTGCATTACTTCCACCGCCGATACTTTGCGCTCCTCCACCGGCATGCCCCAATCGCGAGCTAGGTCGAGTACGCTACGGCGCGTGATGCCGTCGAGGATGGAAGTGCTGAGAGCGGGGGTAATCACTTTACCATCGATGAAGAAAATGGCGTTCATGGTGCCCGATTCCTCAATGTATTGGTGAGCGGTGGCATCGGTCCAGAGTAGCTGGTGGTAGCCTTCCTGCTGCGCCAGTTTGGTGGGCCACATAGCGGCGCCGTAGTTGCCGGCGGCCTTGGCATAGCCAGCCGAGCCTTCGGCCGAGCGGACGAACTTCTCCTCGAAACGGACGCGCAACGGTTTGTTGTAGTATAGGCCGACCGGGCAGGTGAAGATGACGAACCGATACGTGTCGGAAGGACGCACGCCGATGAAGCCATCAGTAGCAAACATGAAGGGGCGGATGTAGAGGGCGCTACCGGGCGCGTTAGGGACCCACGCGGCATCGAGGCGGATGAGCTGGGTGAGACCCTGCATGAATAGCTCCTCCGGGAGTTGCGGCATGCACATGCGCTCGGCCGAGGCATTGAGACGGTGCAGGTTGTCGTAGGGACGAAATAAGGCAATGTCAGCATCTGCATTCTTATACGCCTTCATCCCCTCGAAAATAGCCTGGCCATAGTGCAGAGCCGAATTAGCGGGGCTTACGGCCATGTCGCCGTAAGGCAGCAGTTGCGCATCCTGCCACTCGCCGTCGCGGTAGTCTACCACGAACATATGGTCGGAGAAGATTTTGCCGAACTCAATATGTTCGGGGTCCAGGTGTTGCAGGCGCGAGGCCGAAGTACGCTGGGTCCGGATGGTGAGTGTGTCGAGCATGGAGTGAAGGAAAAAGGAGGAACGAGGGAGTTTGGGGGAGGAGAGGAGCGGGGCGCGGTATTGAAACGGAGGAAGAAATTTCTAGTTGCTAGTCACTCGTCGAGGTGCTAGAAAATAGAAATAACGATTGTCAAGAGAGCAAACAGCAATTTACATGCGGGGGTGCCAGGTTACTTCCTCGGCCCCGAGGTCGTGAGCCATCTGGCGACTGAGCACAAAGAGGTAGTCGGACAAACGGTTTAGGTACATCACTACCAAGTCGGCAACGAAGGAGTCTTCCCGTAGGTGAATCACGAGTCGCTCGGCGCGGCGGCAAACACAGCGGGCCACGTGCGCGAAAGACACAGATTGGTGCCCACCCGGTAGCACGAACACGCGCAGCTCGGGCAGGATGTCGTTCATCCGGTCTATTTCGGTTTCCAGCAGCGCCACGTCGGTGTCGTGGAGGTCGGGAATTTTCATTTTCGACTTTTCGGGGTCAGAAGCCAGCGAGGCACCGATGGTGAATAGTCGGTCCTGGATTTCTTTGAGCAAGTCGCGGCGTGGCGCGTTCACGTCTTGGTCGCGCAATAGGCCGATGTATGAATTCAACTCGTCGACGGTGCCGTAACAATCGATGCGCAGGCTGGATTTTGGGACGCGGGTGCCGCCGATGAGGGAGGTGAGGCCCTGGTCGCCGGTTTTGGTGTAAATCTTCATGAAGGGATAAGTGATAAATGGTTGAATTGTTAAAGGGTTGGTCGTTTTGATACTCATTAAACGACCAACCCTTTAACAATTCAACCATTTAGCTATTTACTTAGCTAGCTGCTCGTCGTGGTGCGAGGCTACGTTCGTATTTTCCTGGTCCGACTCCACGAGTCCGTCGCGCAGGCGCACGATGCGGTGGGCGTGCAGCGCAATATCCTCTTCGTGCGTTACCATGATGATGGTGTTGCCCTTGACGTACAGTGCCTCAAACAAATCCATGATTTCGTGGCTGGTCTTGGTGTCGAGGTTGCCAGTGGGTTCGTCGGCGAGGATGATGCTGGGGTCGTTGACGAGGGCGCGGGCAATGGCTACGCGCTGGCGCTGGCCGCCCGACAGCTCATTGGGCCGGTGCTTGGCGCGCGTTTCCAGCCCAACGCTGCGCAACGCCTGCATGGCTTTCTCCTGGCGGTCGGACTTGCTGTAGCCGGCGTAGATGAGTGGTAGTGCCACATTGTCGAGAGAAGTGGCGCGGGGCAGCAGGTTGAAGGTTTGGAAAACGAAGCCGATTTCCTTGTTCCGCACGTCGGCCAGCTGGTTGTCGCTCATGCGGCTCACATCCTTGCCATTCAGGACATAGCGGCCTCCGGTAGGAGTGTCGAGGCAGCCTACAATGTTCATGAGCGTCGATTTACCCGAGCCGGATGGACCCATAAAGGCTACGTACTCGCCACGCTGAATGGTGATGGTAACCGAGCGTAACGCATGAATTTCTTCGGTGCCCATACGGTACATCTTCGAGATGTCCTGGGTGTCGATAACAGGGTGCAGCATAGCCGGGCCGGGTTAGTTCCAATGAACGGCCGCGGCAGCCTGGGCCGCACGACGGGCGTCATAGAGTGAATGAAAGGTAGCGTATTCGGGGGGTGAAAGCAACGAACGCAGCTTGTCGAGCGAAGCGGTAGCATAATCCCCCAATCCGGCCGCCACTGCCGCCAGCACATACGCCTTCAATAAGGCTACAGACTCCGGATTATAGTCCAGGGCTGCTTGTAGCACGCCATATGCCGCCAAATAATCGCGCTGCCGGGTATAGAAGTCGGCGGCAGCAAGCACGCCGGGCTCCAAGAAAGGCGCTTCGCGAAGCAGGCGCGTGTAGAGCTGCTGGGCCTGCTTGGTCTGGCGGGTTCGGTCGGCCAGCACGGCTTGGTAGTAGAGTGCGTAGGGCTGGTGCATAGGGGCGAAGTAGCCCGTTTGCAAGAGCTGTCGGAGCGGCGCAGTAGCTGTGTCGCGCAGGTAGATTTGGCCGCGTAGCACGTTCCAGATGGAGGCATTGGCGGTGCGTTGCTTGCTGGCGGGGGCAAAGCGGCTGATGGTTTGCTTGGCGGCAGCCAGCTGACCCGCTTGGATGGCCCGAGGTACTTGGGCGAGCAATGCCGCCTCCCGAGCTGCGGGAGTGTGCAATTGTTCGGCGTGGGAAAGTATGCTTTCGGGGTAAAGTGCATTGCCCCGCACTACCAGATATTGGGCTTTGAGGCTATCAGAGGCAGTTGGATACTGCTGGTAGTAGTTGTTCAACGCCAGAACTTGCTGCAACTGCCGCGCGGAACGTAACAAAGCAGCATCCTGAGTTGGCGCTAGGGTTCCAGCTAAGGCCGCCCGCGCGGAGTCCAGCTGTCCATTCAAGGCTAAAGCATAGGCGCGGCTCACGCGAGCTTCCGGGTAGCCGTTGCGAATGGCAGCGGCAAAGCGGGCCGCCGACGAACCATACGCTTGCTGCTCCAATAGCCAGAGAGCTTCCAGGTTTTGGTAGTAGGCCGCGCTGGGCGTGTTACCAGCGGTGAGAGGTGCCAACGCAAGATGAGCAGGCATGGGCCGGCCGCCGTAGTGCTGGGTGAGCACGCGCAAAAACGTGAGCTGCTCGAAGTAGGCACCGTTGCTGGATCGTTGCACGAGCTTGGTGAGAGCCGGCGCGTAGCTGGTGTCGTTCTGCGCGACGCGGCGCAGGGCGGCGTGGTAGAGCCGCGCAAACTCCGCTATCGTCAAATTCGCGGCCGTATCGGGGGCTGGTACGTTGGGAAGTGGCGTTTTGGTGTTGGGGGCCAGCTGGGCTAATAGCAAGGCGTTGCTCTGCCAGGCCGCGTCGGTTTCGTTGGGAAATTTTTGTGCCAGCTGCCGGGCCGTGGTAAACTGCTGGTTTTGCAGGAGGAAGGCCAGCCGGTTGGTGCGAGTCACTTCGCTGTTGGGGGCCTGGTCTTCGGCTCGGTCCAGATACCAGTTGACAGAATCGGTGAGCGTGGAGCGGGAGTAAAGATGGGCGAGGTCGTTGTTGAGGCGCGGACTATTGGGAGCGTTTTTTAAACCGGCTTGCAGCACTCTGAGTCGGTCGAAGAAGTCCGTAGGCTCGTTGTAGAGGGCGGCGAGGCGCAAGGAAATCTTCTCGGATGGGCGGCGGCTGAGGGCGCGGCGCAGGATATTGATTTCATTCTGGCGCTGCAACCGAAACCGGTACAGTGCGGCGCGGCCCAAACTGGCTTTGTGGTTGTGCTGGTCGAGAATATCACTCTCGGCGTAGTAGCGTTCGGCAAGTAGGGCCAAGGCGTCGCGGGTGGGTTCCTGCTCACTTTGCAGGCGAGTTAGGTCGCCAAGGTTGTTGTAGTAAGCGGCCTGCACCTGGTACGCCGTGGCGAAATTGTAACGAAACTCTACGGCTGCCACTGCGCCAATACCGAGCACATAGACCGCGAAAAGTGGCAGGCGGCGCGGCTCATATACCACGCGGTACACACGCAGCCGCTGCCGGATGAGCGGCCCGAAGTTGACTAGCACATACAGCAGATACGCCAAGCCGGTAGCGAACAGGGCCAAGGCCGTGAAGTGGCGGGCAGCTAGCAGCAGCGGGTCGTTGGCGGTAGCAAAACCGTAGCCTAAAAAAGCCGCTGCCAGCAGCACGAACACCAAATACAGATACGCCGCGCCTTGTGCATAAGGCAGCCAATCGGCGTAGGATGCCCCCCGGCGGCGCAAGCCTAGCCAACCAATAGCCACGGCCGGCAGCAGCAGCACCAGCGGGTCGAGGTGCAGGCCGGGCAGGATTAATAGCTCGTCACCATTCCACAAGTACAGCCCTAGCATACCTAGGTATAGCAGACTAGCAGCCAGAAACGGCAGCAGCCCAAACCGGCTACCAGGGTTTTCGGCCTGCGTATTGAACCACAGCAAGCCGTTGATATTTTCAAACGCCACCCACAGCACCAATAAGGCGGTAATAATAGCTCCTCCGTTGGTGAAGAAGCTGGCCAGATGTAGGGCCGTAGCATCCAGCGGCAATTCGGAGCGACGGAGCAGCAGGGCGCTCAAGCCCGTTATCAGCACGAAGAATACCAGCACGCGGTGGCCCAGCGAACTGTCTTGCCAGAAAGCATGAAATGCATAAGCCGGCAGCCCAAGCACGGCCAAAGTCAAAATCAGAAAATACTGCTCCTGGGAGTCGAAAATGCCCAGCAAATCCGCATTCAGCGACATCAGCAGAAATATCAGCCCGGCCATACCCGCCACAAAAGCCGGGCGGGGCAGCGTACTGACGACGGCTAGAAAGTACACCAGCGCCCCCGCCAGCAGCACCAGCAGCGCATAGGCAGCTTCTGGGCGTACGTAAGGTCCCACCAAATCGTGGGTTTGGGTGAGCAGGAAACCATTGACGCGCACGGGCAGAGAAGCCAAACCCACGCGCACTTGCGTCAGGATGCTGGGTACGGGTTTGAGCTGGGCCACCGCCTGAACGGGCAAAGCCGCGTCGTCGCCGGTGAAATAGTGGTAAACGGCGAGCAGTACGGCCAGGCCGGCCAGCACGGCCAGGCCCAGACTGAGCAGAGTGCGCCACGCCGTGGCGCGGGAAGCGGGAAGGGAAATGGGCACCAGGGGTTACTCCAGCACTTTAGGTACGCGGAAATAATCGGAGTCTTTGCGCGGGGCGTTGCGCAGGCCGTCTTGGTGGCTCACGGTGTTCTGCGGCTCATCGGGGCGCAGCACGTTTATTTCGTGCGAAAGATGCACCAGCGGCTCCACGTCGGCAGTGTCGAGCTGGCGGAGCTGGTCTACCCAGTCCAGAATCTTGTTCAGGTCGCCGAGCATTTGCTGCTCCTTGGATTCGTCGAGTTCGAGGCGGGAAAGATGGGCCAGCTGGCGCAGGGTGGCGAGGTCGGTGCTCAAGGAAATTAGAAATTAAGAATGATGAATTGGGTGAGCCAACTCGGATTCAGGTTGGGCAGGCGCGGCCTTTGCCACGGGTGTAGGGCGGCGCCAGGTGCTTGGTTCGGGAATACCAGCGGCTTCTGGTCGGAAGATGCTGGCAATGATGTCGTGGGCGCGTTGGCGCAAGGCTGGCGCATCGGCGGCGGTGAGGCCCGCGGTGGGAATGGGCTCGTGCAGCGTGATGGAAAGTGGCGAGTAGCGCACCCGTAAGCCCTCAACACTCGGCATAAATCGGTGGTTCAACGGCATCGTGACGGGCACTATGGGCACTTTGGCCGCAATGGCGAGTTGAAACGCACCGTCCTTGAAAGGCTCCATCTTTTCACCGGGCGTTTCGGAGATGCGGCCTTCCGGAAAGATAACCACCGAGCGGCCGGCTTCGAGCGTGCGGCGAGCCTGCACCATCGCCCGGCCCCGGCTGATGGCGCTGTCCCGGTCTACCGTGATGTAGGCCCGACCAAAAATCGGCCCCCATACCGGTACTCTGGCTAGGGAGATTTTACCCATGATGTTGAGCCAGCCCGGAATGGCTTTGAACAGCAGGGGAATGTCAATGTAGGAGCTGTGGTTGGCCACGTACACACAGGGCTGGCCGGCCGGGAATGGGTTTTTGCGGATGATTTCCACCGGCATACCCCACATCCAGATGAAGAGAGTGCTCCAGCCTCGGTTCAGGGCGTGCAGGTAGCGGTGCCACGCGGGCCGGCGGCTCAGGGCCCACTGCAGCGGATACGTCACGACGAAAGGCATGACGAACCAGAACGTAGCCCAGGTGGTGTAGAGCCGATGACCGATATAGCGCAGAAGGTACCGCATTACCGCAAAATTAAGGGTCTTGAGGACTTGCGGCCTGTCGAGCGTGGCAGCACGAGCAAAAACGCGCTTTGGTACCTGGAATTGCAGACTTAGCTCTTTAGGTCTAGCATCCTTACGCCAACTACCAAACGGCGCGTTTGGCAGCCCCGAGTTAGCGGCTAGCCAGTACCTTCTCAGCTTTCAATAGACCCGCTACGCTCACAGCATCCGTGATGCGGTTGTCCATCACCATTTGCACCGCTTCGGCCAATGGGAGCTTCCAGAGGCGCAGATCCTCGGTTTCCTCCGGCTCCACTTCTCCCTGCTCCAAGTCTTCGGCTAGAAACACGAAGCCTTCTTCGTCGGTGACGGAGTTGGAGGTGTGTAGGCGCGCGATATTGGTCCAGCGGCGAGCTGTGAAGCCGGTTTCCTCCCGCAACTCCCGCTGCGCCGACTCTAGAATGTCCAGCTCTACCGGGCCACCGCCCATCGGGATTTCCCAGCTGTACTCGTTGAGCGGATACCGGTATTGGCCCACCAGCCACGTGTTGCCGGCCGCATCTACCGGCACAATGCCAAGGGCTTTGTTCTTCATCGTAACCACGCCATATATACCCTGCCCACCGGTAGGATTGATGACTTGGTCTTCTCGCACGCTGATCCAGGGGTTATGGTACTTTAGCTCGGTGCTGAGGGTTTGCCAGGGGTTGTGCGTTTCGTCGAAATTTGGGTCGGGATGGAGCATGAGAATGGGCGCTACGTGGATGAGTGGCAAAGGTACGGTAGCAGCCGTTTGGTGTCCACCGGGCAGAAGCGGGGATTGGTCGGGAAATTGGGTCAGTTTGCCCAATAATGGTTTTTAAACGTCTGGGCATGAGTAGCTTTGTTTCATTCAATAAGGCGCGGGTGAGTATTTTGTGGAAAGGAAGGCTTCATTCGCGTCGTGCCGGATTGACCTAGGAGTAGGGTGGATGATTACTAGCCGTCATCCGGCACAGAAGCAGAAAGGCCGTTGCTGTAGAGCAACGGTTTTTTTGCTTTTCCGGGATTTACTAGCCAGCCCCGGCTGCGCCATCAAGATTCTGTATCAACCCACTGCAAGGCCGCGCCGTACCTGGGAAGGTCAGCTGCTCACATTCCAGCTGGCACTTTACTTTTATGGCAAATCAACCCAATAAGAAGCCTAACGAGGAAGCCCAGGCCGGCGACCCACTTTTCAACCTCAAGCACGCCCAGGCCGAATCGGAATTGAGCACGCAAACCGGCGGCCTCGGCCCCACCACCAACGTGTACATCAGCTCCGACGAAGAAGACGAGATTGACGAAGGCCCCCGCGACAAGCAGGGACTGCGCCGCGGCGAAGCCCCCGCAGAAGATGGTACGGCGGCGGGCAGCCATAAATAAGCTCCACTTAGTTGTTAGTGCCTAGTTGTTAGGTGTTGATACTTCCCTAAACGATAGAAAGCAACGAGCAACTACTGTGCTGATAACAACTCTTGAAAAGGCCTCTCCGGGCGCTACGGCACCGGGGAGGCCTTTTTTGGTGGTGGGCCGCGGAGTGGCTGCTATCTTTGCCCGATGCTGCTTGCCTCCCACACTGGTCATCCGCTCGAAGCTGGCCTCGACGAAGCTGGCCGAGGCTGCTTAGCCGGCCCGGTTTTCGCCGCCGCCGTTATTCTGCCGCCCGATTTCGTACCGGCCTACCTCAACGACTCCAAGCAGGTGAGTGCCCGCCGTCGCGCCACGCTCCGCACCGATATTTGCCGCGAAGCGGTGGCCTGGGCCGTAGCGGAAGCTTCGCCCGATGAAATTGCCGCCATTAATATTGCGCAGGCTAGTTATCTGGCCATGCATCGGGCAGTTGCCGCGCTAGCGGTGAAGCCTAGCCATTTAGCCGTCGATGGTAACCGTTTTCGGCCTTATCCAGACCTGCCGCACACGTGCCTTATCAAGGGTGATACCCACTACCGCCACATCGCGGCGGCCTCCATTCTAGCTAAGACATTCCGCGACGAGCGAATGCGGGAGCTGGCGGAGCTTTACCCGCATTATGGCTGGGAGCAGAATGCTGGTTATCCTACTGTAGCGCACCGGGCGGCCATCCGGGAGCACGGCACCACTGAGCACCACCGGTTAGGCTTCCGGTTGCTGTAGGTGTCACTGCCATTGCAAGGAGCGAGCTGTCATTGCGAGGAGGCACGACGACGCAATCCTTCCTCTCACAGCGCCCAAGTCTACTGAAGCACCAAGCCCTTGACGTTAGCATGCATCAAGGGCTTGTTTGTGTAGGAAATGGTCTTCGTTGAGAGGAAGGATTGCTTCGCGCTGCTCGCAATGACAATCATTAAAAAGGCTGGCTTTTCAGCTTCAGTAGGTCGAGAAACAGGCTAAAGCCATCTACGGTGGAGCCGCCCTCCCCGAACTTATCGAAATTCAGGGGCTTGATGATGTAGCCGCTGACAGCTAGTTGTTGGGCTTTTAGCCGATCCGAGTCGAGGTCGGAGGTGGTCATGATGAACACGTTCAGGTTCACCAACTTGGGATCGGAACGGAGCTGTTCGAGCAGCTCCAGGCCGTTCATACGCGGCATATTGATATCAACCATTACCACATCCGGATGGTCGATTGGGGGCTGGCCGGCGTCGCCGCGAAGCATATTGAGAGCGTCGCGGCCGTTGCGGGCAATGTGCATGGGTACGTCGATGTTGTTTTTGCGTAACTCGCGCTGCACATTCATAATATCCATTTGGTCGTCTTCGACTAGCAGAATGCTGGGCATAGTGGGGGTGAGTTAGGTAGGGTAGAGGAAAGGGAATAGAAACGAGGGCAATAAAAGCTATACGGCAACGGCCGGGTTTTGTGCCGAAATACTGGTAGCCGGCCGGCTGGACGGTGCGTGGCGGGGCCAAGTGAAAAAGAACGTGGCGCCTTTCCCTTCCTCCGATTCCAGACGAATAGTGCCGCCTTGCCGCTCCACTATTTTCTTCACAATGGCCAGCCCGACGCCAGTGCTTTCCAAAGTGTCGCGCTCGGTCAGGGTCTGGAAAATGACGAAAATTCTCTCGTGGTACTCCGGCGCAATACCTGGTCCGTTATCGGCCACGGAGAAGGTGTAGTACTCCAGGTCTTCGGTGCAGCCAATCTGGATGAGGCCGTTTTCGGGCTCGTGATGGTACTTGATGGCGTTGCTGATGAGGTTGGTGAATACCTGCTGCAACTGCACGCGGTTGGTAACCAGCGTAGGCAGGTAAAAGGGCAACACCACCTCAAAGCTGGCTGGCAAGTCCAGCGAATCGAGGATTTCGCGCAGCAGCTGGCGCACGAAAACGGGCTCGTCGGCTTGGGCGCTCCGGCCCACGCGAGCCAGGTCCAGAATACCACTAATGAGGTGCTCCATCCGGTGGACGCGGGTTCGCATCAGCACCAGAAATTCCTGAATGTGTGGGGGCGTATCGTGGCCCATATCTTCCTCAATCCAGCGCGAAGCACTTTCGATGCCCCGCAGCGGCGCCTTCAGGTCGTGCGATACCACGTAAGCAAACTGGTCGAGCTCCTTGTTGCGGCGTTCCAGCTGCGTGATGTTGTTGTTGATGGTGGTCGCCATTTGGTTGAGGGAAGCGGCCAACTCACTCAACTCGTCGCGTTCGGTGTCGCGGAGCTGGGTTTGGTAGTGGCCCGCCGCAATCCGCGCCGACATCGAGACCATCGTTTGAATGCGGCGGCTGATGAGCCGGATGATATACGTTGCCCATACCAACCCCAGCACAATAGCCACCAGCGTAGTGCCCACCGAAATAAGCCGAGTCTCGCGGATGCTTTCTTCCAGCTTCGAGGCCTGCTTTTCGCGCAGCTTCAATTCCGTACGGTCGAAACCGGCAAACAGCACCCTTATCTGGTCCATCAGGCGCTTGCCGTAGAGGCTTTCGGCCAAAGCGCGGTGCTCCATTCCCTCAAAACCAACTTGGTTGGGGAGGCGCCGCCGCGCTTCGCGCTTCTCGCCTACGAGTAGGTGAGAGAAGTTCAGCCAATCGCGAAACAGCTGCTGCGCCCGCACGATGCGCGACCGTTGCGGCGAATTTGGCTCTAGCCGCGCGAGTAAGTGCTCGAAACGGTTGAGCAAATACCGCTCGCCCTGGTGGTAGGGTTCCAGCACCTCTTCTTTGCCGATAAGGATATAACCCCGAAAGCCAGTTTCCATGTCCACGATGTTGCGCAGCAGCATGGCGGCATCGGCCGATGTGCGTTGGAAAAGCTCCACCTGCCGGGCATTGCGCAGCACCTTGCGCGAGAGCTGGTAGTTGATGAACACTACGCCCACGAACAGTAGCAAAATGACTAGAAAACCGGCGAAGAGCTTGGTGGACAGCTGTAGCTTCATGCAGGCAGGGTAGGAAACAGAACTAGTAGAGCTCGGTACGCAGCTTTTCCTCCATAGTTCGCATGAGCAGCGTGATACGGTCGGCTAAGTGTTCTATAACCGGCAAGCCAGTCAGCGCCGCGTCCTGCGCGCCTCGCTCGTAGAGGTCCATGAGCCGGTTGGCTTCCTCATGAATTTGGATATGAATTCGGTCCAGCTCCTGCGACTCAGGCAAGTGCGCGTACGGGCCCAGCGCCCGGTCCCGAATCCAATGCCCGAAAGAACATTGCAGCGGGTCGCGGATGGGGCCCTGGCTAGTGCCGCTGCCGTAGAGGTAGGAGCGGAGCTTGGACTTGAAGAGCAGATGCTTCACCAGGCCGGATTCGAAATCCTGCTTTAGTTCGTCGGTCATAAAAAAGCGGAGGCGCGGGCTGGCGAGCATTGTTGGCTGGCGAAGCAGCCGGGCGCCCCTGAAGAAAAGAGGGCGCCCAGCAAAGATAACAGATGCGCGTGCCGCGCGGAAATGGCTAATTTCGCCGCGCCGCTCCCGAGCCGGCACCCCCACCACAACCCACCTTTCGATGAGCGAAACCCTCAAAACCGTTGTCCTGAATGACGTGCACCAGCAGCTGGGTGCCAAAATGGTGCCCTTTGCCGGCTACAACATGCCGGTGCGCTACTCCTCCGACCTCGATGAGCACCACACCGTGCGGCGGGCCGTGGGTATTTTCGACGTGTCGCACATGGGCGAGTTTCGGGTGCGCGGCCCCCAGGCCCTGGACCTCATTCAGCGCGTAACGAGCAACGATGCCAGCAAGCTCAGCGATGGCAAAGCCCAATATTCCTGCCTGCCCAACGAGGAGGGCGGTATCGTGGACGACTTGCTGGTGTACAAGCTGGCCGACGAGGATTACCTGCTGGTGGTAAACGCCTCCAACATCGATAAGGACTGGAACTGGATTCAGCAGCACAACACGCAGGGCGCCGACCTGGAAAATGTATCGGACCAAATCAGCCTGTTTGCGGTGCAGGGCCCCAAGGCCATTGAAGCGTTACAAGGTCTCACGGAAACCGACCTGCGTAGCATTCCTTACTATTCGTTTGTGCAGGGCGACTTCGCTGGCGTGCCCGACGTTATTATTTCGGCTACGGGCTACACCGGGGCGGGCGGCTTTGAGCTGTACGTGCCCAACGAGCACGCCAAGCAAGTATGGGACAAGGTGATGGAAGCCGGCCAACCGTACGGCCTGAAGCCCATTGGCCTCGGAGCCCGCGACACGCTGCGCCTGGAAATGGGCTACTGCCTCTACGGCAACGACATCGACGACCAGACCTCGCCGCTAGAGGCGGGCCTGAGCTGGATTACCAAGTTCACCAAGGATTTCACCAACGCCGAACAGCTCAAAAAACAGAAAGAAACCGGCGTGGCGCGCAAGCTGGTAGGTTTTCTGATGGACGGCCCCGGCATTCCGCGCGGGCACTACGAGCTGGTGAATGAGGCCGGCGAAAAAATAGGCGACGTAACGAGCGGTACCCAGTCGCCGAGCCTGAGCAAAGGCATCGGGCTGGGCTACGTGCGCACTGAGCTAAGCGCGCCGGGCAGCAAGATATTCGTGCACGTACGCGGCAAGCAACTGCCGGCTACCGTCGTGAAACTGCCTTTCGTGCCGGGTACTGAGTAAACGCGCGTAGGCCGTAACAACTACGCGGGCCTTTGATCCAAGCACCTCTGAAGACAAAAGGCGCGGTTTTCGCGCCTTTTGCTTGTAATAAGCAACAATATAGGCGCGTACAACGCGCCTTTACACCCCATGAAAACACTTGATATTTGCTTCTCGCCGGAGCTGCTGCCGCTCTATAACTTGAAAGGCCGCGTGGCCGTGGTGGTGGATGTATTGCGCGCTACGTCGTCGATTGTAACGGCTTTGGCGCAGGGCGTGACGCATCTGGTGCCCGTGAGTGAGCTGGACGAGTGCCGTGCCTTGGCAGCCCAAGGCTACCTTACCGCCGCCGAGCGTGACGGCCGGCAAGCAGAAGGAGTTGACTTAGGCAATTCGCCCTTCGGCTATCTCGATGGCGTGGTAGCGGTGCGCGGCCGGGCCGTAGCCATTACCACCACCAACGGCACCCGCGCCTTGCACCTGTCGCAAGCTGCCGATGCGGTAGTGGTGGGCGCGTTCCTGAATCTGGCGGCCGTGGCCGAGTTTCTGCGGCAGCAAGAGAAAGATGTGGTAGTGGTATGTGCCGGCTGGAAAGGCAAGTTTTGCCTCGAAGACACGCTCTACGGGGGCGCCCTGGCCGCCCGCCTCGCCAACTACTTCGACACCAGCAGTTCCGACGCCACGCTAGCTGCCCTCGACCTGTGGCAAGCCGCCGAACCCGACGTGGCCGCTTACCTACTCAAATCGGCGCACGTACGCCGCCTCAACAGCCTAGAAGCTCATAAGGACATGGAGTTCTGCGTGCAGCCCGACGTGTACGACATTGTGCCGCTGTTCCAGAATGGCAGAATCTCGCTATAAACTGCTCGTAGCGCGGCAATCCGTTCCGTGCACGAGCAAAGCGAGTATCCAGTACTGCGCCACTTGCGCCACCGCGTCGGAACTCGCCTGCGGCTCGTGCGCGGAACAGATTGCCGCGCTACAGTGGGAGGCTACCGGAGCTTCTCGTTGTTGCGGTGCCGGTCGGCGTCGCGGCGGGTTTTCTTGTCGAGGTTGCGTTGCAGGGCTTCGGTGAGGTTGACGCCGGTTTGATTGGCCAGGCAGATTACCACGAATAGCACATCGGCCAGCTCATCGGCTAGCACCTTGTCTTTGTCCGATTCCTTGAAAGACTGCTCACCATACTGACGGGCAATGATGCGAGCCACTTCGCCCACTTCTTCCGTGAGCATGACCATGTTGGTCAGCTCATTGAAATACCGCACGCCGGTTGTCTGAATCCACTGGTCGACGGTTTGCTGGGCTTCTTCGATAGTCATTTTGGAATGAGTGAATGGTGAAATGAGTGAAGGAGTGAATGGGTGGATGACTTCAGGAAGCCGTTACACGACATTCACTCATTGAAATTGGAGTCGAGCACGATGGTAACGGGGCCATCGTTGAGGAGTTCCACTTGCATGTCGGCGCCGAACTCGCCGGTGGGAACGGGCTGGCCCAGCAGTTGCTCTAGTTGCCGCACGAATTGCTCGTAGAGCGGTATGGCTACTGGCGGCGGGGCCGCAGCGGCGTAGCTAGGCCGGTTGCCTTTGCGAGCATCGGCCAGCAGCGTGAACTGACTCACCACCAATACTTGGCCGCCCACATCTTGCACCGAGCGATTCATCTTGCCTTCTGCATCGGAGAAAATGCGCAGCTGCGTCAGTTTGCGGGCCATCCAATCGAGCGAGGCGGGGGTATCGGTGGGGGAGAAGCCCGCCAAAACCAGCAAGCCCGGCCCAATCTGGCCCGTAATCCGCCCCTCAACGGTGACGCTGGCGTGCCGGACACGCTGAATGACAGTGCGCATAGAGTGGAATAATGAAGCAGGAGAAGCTGTTCTGAGGCAGCGTACGGGCAAAACTAGCATCTTGCAGCTTCTCTCACGTGTATCAGGTTTGCGCCCGACTTTCTCCGTCTCTGCTGTCTTGTTTCTGCTCCTGGCGGTGCTAGCCGTGGCAGCCGTACGCCTGCACGGTTTGGCCGATGTAGCCCTGCCCGACTACGACTCGGTGCGGAATTGGCAGATAGTGCGCGAAGTAGCGCATGGCGACTTACGCAACTTATTTCATCACGGTAGCCCCGGTTTCTCGCTCCTCTATGCGCCTGTGGTTTGGCTTACACCCCACTACCGCGTATTCCAGCACCTAAATGCGCTAGCCGCCGTGGCGGCATTGGCCTGGTTGGTGTGGTTCGTGGCCCAAGAAATGCGCTTGGCTCCGGTGGAAACTGCGCTGCTGCTGGTTTTCACGGGCACTTCCGTGTTTCTCACCTTCTCCGGCCGCGACTTCACGTCGGGTTCCTGGAGTCTGGTGCTGTTCGTGGGCCTGCTACGGGCGCACTATCACCGGTTGCAGCAGCCTAGCCCGGCGGCACTACTGCAAACCACGGTTTGGCTGGCGGTAGGGCTGAGCGTCAACTACAAATTCGTACTTACGCTGCCTATTCTGCTGGTCCTGGAACTGCTTTATGGTGGCCGTTTGCTATGGCAGTGGCGCAACCTAAGCCGGGTAATCCTGCTACTAGCGACACCCTATGTTGTGTTAGGGTTGTTGGGGGCAGCCGATGGAGTGCCCTGGTATCGCTGGCTGGGAGTGTACTACAACATCCTGTTTCCGGGAGCTAGTAATGCCGCCGGCCGTGTCGGCAATCTGCGCTTCGATGGACTGTACTATCTGCGTTTCCTGTGGGGATTTGAGTCGCCGCTGCTTCTGCCGGGGCTAGCGGCCGGGCTGGCGCTGGCAGCGCGGCATCTCAGGCGCGAACTGCGCCTGCCAGAGCTGGTGTTGCCCGTCTACCTAGCTGTGTGGGCCGGGTGTTTTTTAGCGGGCATGTCGCTGCTCCTGAAGGCGCCGCGGGGGCTGTTACTGGCGTATCCGCTGTTCTACGTGCTCACGTTTCTGCTGCTGCGCCAATTGTTGCAGAACCGGCCGACATGGGCTGGGCGGTGGCTGTTGCCGGCATTAGTGCTACTGGCCGTAACGTTCAATTTGTACCGAATACAGCGCGAAATTTACGCTTATGCGCCTACCCACTACAAACAAGTAGCGGCGTGGCTGCATCAGCAGCAGGCAGGTTCTGTGCGGGTGGCAAGCACACTAAGTCTAGGCCTGCGTCCCTTCCTTACCGATTCCGATACGCTGGCCGTCGTTTCCGATGAGCGCCAACTGCCGGAGTGGCGCCGCCGAGGCATGCAGTACGTACTGCTTGATGCGGCATGGCGCGTGGTCGGAGCTACGTCCTTCGACTCGTTGCGCCGGCAGCGTCCGTTGGCAGCCTGGTCGGAGCCGCTGCTCACGTCGCCGCTGCTGTTTCTGGAGCATTCCGAGTACACGGGGCTAGGCTACGAAGAAACCCTGGCCCGGCAGCGTACCGCCCGCCTCGATTCTGTGCAGTTACGACTGTATCGGCTACGCTGAAAGCTTCAGTAAAATAAAAAAGCAGCCCGAGAGAGCTGCTTTTCCTGTTCCAATGTCCCGCCGATACTTACGGATTGGTTTGCGTGGGGAGCTGGTTTACGTTCAGCAGTGGAATAACAGTGCCGTAGCTCTCGTTGATTTTGCGCAAGAAGGCGTTGGCCAGCAACCCATTGCCGCGAGGCGTAAGCGAAAACAGATCGACCGAGTAGAAATTGCCGCGTACTAGCTCGGGCGTATACACCACGCCGTTTACATTGATGTTGCCTGCCACTTGCTGAAATAGCGCGTCGCTGGTATCAAGCAGGGGAAGTTTGAACGTGCTGGTATTCAGGTCTCTTAAAGAAGTACGAAAGTCACTCATAACCTGGTTCACGCGCCCAAACTCTATGTAGTCGAGCACGTCGCTGCCACTTACGGGGTTCTGCTCGTCGCCGTAAGGCACGGTTTGCGCGGCTCCCGTTGCCGACTCCAGCCGCCCAATACGGCGCTGGCCCGACGGCAAAATATAGTCGCGGTTCGACGCCGGTTGCACGGCGCCGTTGAAAGCCCGAACGTAAATCGTGTAGGTCGGCCGTGAGGTGCTCTCGCGCAGACGCGTTTGCAGGTTCAGACCATTATTGAGGGTCAGCAGCGGCAGCGCCAACAAATCGGGCGGCAGCGCAACGATGCCCGGCCGGCCGTTAGCCGTGAGCTGAGTTAGCAGCAGCCGGGAGTTTTGCGTAAGCGTGCTCGTCGAGGGTAGGGGGCCGCAGCTACCGCCGCTCACTAAATAAGGCAGCACGTCATCGAGCCCCGCGAAATACGTGAAAAACGACGCGTTGGCGCTGGCTGCCGTCACCACTTGCAAGTAGGAGCGGCTGTCGTTGGCCGGTAGCAGCCGCTCAAAGTAGGAGCTGAAGAAACCTGGCCGGTTCAGATTGGTAGCGTTGCCGATACCAGGAGTGTTTATCTGAGTTAGGCGCAAGCCGGGTACACCGAGATTCTGCGGCACAGTTACCGAGGCCCGCGGAAACTGATACACCGTATCGGGCCCGTTGCAACCAGCAGTGTTGATGAAGCGACCCAGCGTAGCAGCAGGTTTCAAACGGCGAGTGCGTGGCAGGCCGCTTTCTTCGAGGCTCACCAACGTTTGATAACCCGTACCTGCGCCTTCATCCAGCAGGGGTTGTGAAAATTCCAGGCCAGGGCTAGCCAAAGCAAACTGCTGGGCCAGTAAGTTGGCGAAAGAATACGTCTGGCTCTGGCGCGTGAGGCCCCCGTCGGCGTATCCGGCCGTGTAGGAGTCGCCCACGGCGAGGTAGCGGGTCAGGTCGAGGCTACCGCTATTAGGAGTTGGCTCCGTTTGGTCGGGCGAGCAGCCTGCTACACTCAGCAACGCTGCCGCAAGGGTACAACCAGCCGTGCGAAGGGAGAAGGAGAAAAAAATGCGCACTGTTTGTCAGGCGTTAGAATAAAAAAGAAGGAGAAGGCCTGGGCGTCTAGTTTGTGGCCCGGGCCGCGCCGCGGCCGCCGAACGAGTAGGAAAGCCCCACCGCCGCCGTTTGCATCGCCGTGCGGTACGTGCCATCGATACTGCTAACCATGTACCGGGTCGAATTGACAATAGCCCGCCGTTCGCCGCCCTGCGCGTAGCTGTAGCCTAGGTCGAGTACCAAATTCGGCTTGATGGCGAGGCTCAATCCTACTGAGCCACCCAGCAGGCTGGCATCGGGCAGGTCGGCGGAGATAAATTCGTCACGCACGGGTGTTTCATCGTAGCTCACTCCGGCCCGCAATGTCAGATTGGGGGTTGCTTGGTATTCGGCGCCCACCCGAAACGTCATGGCGTCCTCGTAGCCCCGACCGGCCGTCACGCGCGAGGCGTTGTCCAACTCGAAGTTGAGCGAGTCGTAGCGGCTCCAACTGGTCAAGTTGAAGTCGAACGTTACGAGTAGGTTCTTGCTCACCCGGTCGGCCAGGCCCACTGCCAGACTAGAAGGCAACTCCAGATTGGTGCGAAAGCCGGCGGAAGATGGGTAGAGCGCAGCATCGCGCTCGGGTATGCCGGTGTAGGTAGCTTCGCCATTGCGCACTTTTAGCGTCACGGGCGTGCGGAAGCTGATGCCAAACGCCAGATTGTCGGCACTGCGGCCATAAATACCGAAGTTGGCGCCGTAGCCGCTGCCGTCACCCTCGAATAAGGCTTGCGCCGTACGGTCGTCGTACTGGTCGAGTGCGCGTTGCTGACGCATATTGCCGTGAGCGTAGATGAAGCCGGCGCCGAAGCTGAAGTTTTGGCTGAATTTATACGCTACGGTAGGTTGCACATACACCGTGTTGAAGCTAGCTTCCTGCACCACACTTCGGCCTTCCCATTCCAGGGGCCAGCTTGTGTTGTAGCCAAAAGGCTGATTGACGCTGATGCCCACGCTCACACCCTTACCCACCGGCGCGGCGGCGTAGAAGTAGCCGCTCGGTTGCGGCTCCAGCTTTTGGCGCGTCAGCTGCCGCGAATCGGTGCCTAGAAACGACGAGAGCCGGGCCGTGCCCATGCCACCAGCACTCACGCGCACCAACGAATCGAGGTGGCCCAACGCCCCCGGATTGTAGTACATCACCGCAATATCGCGGGTGTAAGCGGTGCTGGCACCGCCTAGCCCAAGCAGGCGCGCGCTCTGCGGCCCCGACTGGTAGCCGCCCGCCGAAGCGGAAACCGAAAGAAACAATAAACCAAAGAAAAAGTAGCGGTGCGCCATGCAAACGGGTTTTCGGACAATAGCCACAAATGTAGCGTAATGCGGGCATTAAGTGATTGAGTGAGTAGGGAATTAAGTTCAGCTATAGCTCGCCGGTACGCGCAGCTATGCCGCGCGCGCTGCCCTGCGGCCAGACACTCAGTGCCGCCTCTCTACACGCTCGCAATCAGCGCTTCACTCCCAGGCTATCGAGGGTGTGCTGGTAGTTGCGGGCGTTCTTTTTATGATCAGCGTACGTTTCCGCGAAGTCGGAGAAGCCGCTCAAATCGGGCCGGGCGCAGAAGAAAAGGTAGCGGTGCGCGGCAGGCTTGAGCACCGCGTCGAGGCTCTGGCGGTTGGCGGAGGTGATAGGTCCTGGCGGCAGGCCTTTGTGCTTGTACGTGTTATAGGGCGAGTCCACGAGCTTGTCTTTGTTGAGCACGCGCTTCACCCCGAAGTTGCCGATGGCCCAGAGCAGCGTCGGGTCGGCTTGCAGGCGCATGCCGCGCCGCAGCCGGTTTAAGTATACCCCGGCAATAATGGGCTTGTCTTCCTTCTTGGCTGTTTCGCGCTGCACAATGCTGGCCAGCACGTGCACCTGCGTAGGCGAGAGGCCCAGCGAATCGGCCCGCCGCCGCCGCTGCTCGTTCCAAAAGCGGCGGTGCGTGGCCGCCGCCGAATCCAGAAACTGCCGCGCCGACGTGTTCCAGAAGCAGCGGTACGGACCCGGCAGAAACAACGTCAGAATGGTCGTGGTGTCGAGTTGATAGCGGCGCTGCAAAAACCAGTTGTTCTGCAAGAGCCGGCGCAGCTCCACCGAGTCGGCCTCCAGCTGGCGGCTAATCTGGCGGGCGAGTTGCGGCTTGTACTTGAAAGCGTCGAGGACGAATGCCACAGTGTCTTGCTGGCCGCGCATGAGCTGGTCCAGCAGTGCCGCATTGCCAAATTCTGGGTCGAGGCGGTAGCGGCCCGGCCGTACGCGCTGGGTGTACCCACGTTGCTCGGCCAGCCACTCAAACGTGCGCAAGTCGCGCAACAGCTCATAACGCCGCAGCGAATCGCGTACCGCGTCAAAGCCCGTACCCGTACGGATGTGCAAATAGGCCGCCCCGTAAGGCGAAGGCGTAACATTCGGCTGCCACAAAATCCGCCACGCACCATAAAAACCCAGCGCGCCACCAAGTAGAAGCAGCAACAACATTCCCCGCAGAAAGCCACGGCGAGTAAGAGAACGAGCAGAACCAGTCAAGCGAAAACAAGATAACAGAGCCCCAAAGGTAACGCCCACGTCAGCGCCGGCCCGCACCCTGGCGGCCGTCTTAAGTGGCACCCTGGCGGCAGTCTTAAGCGTGGCGCAGCCAAGCGGGACTGCCCGCCTCCGAGCCAAAGCCAGTCTTCAGACTGGCACAACGTGCGGTAAAGAAATGGAGCCAGACATCGGCTGCAAGCTTTCCATCCGAAGAGTAGAACCATTGTACCCCCCGCGGCGCGGTTCTGCCTGGCCGCGGCGCGTCCTCCGGTCGGAGATCGGGGCTGTTTGCCAGCCTACGGTCGGTGGCGGCGCCACCCAGACCGTGGCCAGCACCGAGCTACTCGCCGTTCACTAGCGCCGCAATAGCTTCGGCGGCTTCGCGCTGACGCTGGCGGCGCGCAATTTCCACGGGTGCCGCCGCCCGCACTTCGCAGTCGAGGATGGAACACCGCTCGCAGGTTTCATTTACCCGCTTCTGAATGATGGCCGGGTCGTCGAGGAACTGCACTTTCTGGCGCAGATTGTCGTCGCAAAGCAGCCCTACAGTTACGCTTACGGCGGGCTCGTTGGGAGCACCCGCACGGGCCAGCGAGAGGCAGAGGTATTCGTCTTCGTTGGGGTAGTGCGAGCGTTGAGCGCCCATCATGAAGGCCGGCGTCTCGATCAAAGCCCGCTGCCGGGCTTCCTGGATCAGCCAGATAGCTATCCAGCGGCGGCAGTAGTGCTCGTGCAGTTCGTTGCCGTGCGGATTGTGCAGGCGTGAGAGGTGCAGCTCCTTACTCAGCGAGAAGGGCGTCTGCGCTTCAGCTTGGTCGAAACGCAGGAAAAACAGACTCTGAATCCCGAAATAGCGCGGCAGCAGGTTGGTGATGCGCTGCATAAACATCTCCGGCGACACATCATACTTGGTCAGCATGGCCTGGAGCCGGGCGGGCTGCCAGGTTTTTTGCCCGAAAAATTCCTGCAAGTCGCGCACCAGGCTTTCCTCCTCCATCAGCAGCGCCCCGGCGAAGTAGGAAGCTTTGAAGTTGTTAAGCACCTCGTCGAAGGAGTGCACTGGGAAAGTTGCATTCACGTAGGGCCGCTCTTTCAGCCCCAGGTAATTAAACGCCACCTCGCGGCCTAGCACGAAAGCCTCCTGCGCCTTGCTTAAACCCGGCCGCAACAGCAAGCACCGCGTTTTGGGCTGAAACACGGACCGCAGCCGGCCCAAAGAGGCGTGCTCGGCCAGCTTTTTCCGGTCGAGCTTGTAGCCGTACTTTTCTACCAGCACCCGCTCTAGCTGCGTGGTGTCGAAGGGCGCTTTGGCGTTTACGTTCTCTTCGCCGCAAAACGTGCGTACATCCTGCTCCAGCTCCTCGAAGTAGTTGTCGTGCATCTCCTGATAAGAGCGCAAGGAGGCCAGAAAGAAGCTTTCCTGCCGCATTTCGTAGTTGCGGGCTATTTCAAAGATGGTGCTGATGAAGGCATTCATCTTGGCCGGCGCGTCGGCAATAAGCTCCACGATGCGTAGCGGGTCCAGCCCGAACATCTCCAAGGGAAACTCCTTTAGCAAGTCCGACTGCAACAGGTCCGAAATAGGCTCCAGGCGGCGGCTCAGCGTGAGCGAGGTCAGCTGGTCGTAGGTCACGCCCAGGGCTTTACTCAGGCTGAAAATCTTATCGGCTTTGGGGTACTTTTTCCCTTTTTCTATCTCGTTGAGGTAGGAAACCGAGACGTCGCAGGCGCGCGCCAGCTCGGCGGGGGTGAAGCCTTTCTCCTGGCGCAACTCGCGCAGCTTCAGTCCAAAAATCAACCGGACAACTTGACCGTGGCTTAACATAGTAGGCAATAGGACGCGCAGTAGGCCGCGCGCGTGAGAAGGACAGAGGTTGGTTGCGTTGGGAGCGTGCTACCTAATACGGTGGCTCGGCTGCCAGGCAAGAACAAAATTTGGGCGACTTAACCCAAATAAGCAAGTCTAAAACCCCGCAAATCAACGCAAAAGAGACGGTTAAGAAAAATTAGCGAAAATTCGCTTGAATTAAAAAATTCGCTCACGTATGTTTGTTCAGTTCTCACCGGACGACTTTCCTACTCGGTCACTTCCTTTCCTCTCCTATGCTACCCTTTACTGAAACTCAACCGGCGGTTGTCGCTCCGCAGTTTTTGACGCCGGAGCGCGTGAAAATCACGGGAGCGTACTCGCCCGAATTCGCAGAAATCCTCACGCCATCGGCCCTGGCTTTTGTAGCCGAGCTACACCGCCGCTTCGACCACACCCGGCAGGCGTTGCTCAAGCGCCGCGAAGAGCGGCAGCAAGAGTTCGAAGCTGGCATTCTGCCCAACTTCCTGCCCGAGACGCGCCTCATCCGCGAAAAGCCTTGGACCGTAGCGCCCCTGCCCGACGACCTACTGGACCGCCGCGTGGAAATCACGGGGCCAGTGGAGCGGAAGATGATTATCAACGCCCTGAATTCCGGCGCCAAGGTGTTCATGGCCGACCTGGAGGATTCCAACTCGCCCACCTGGGCCAACGTTGTAGAGGGCCAGCGCAACCTGCGTGATGCCGTGCGCCGCACCATTTCGCTGAGCACGCCCACCAAAGAATACAAGCTCAACGAGCAGACCGCCGTGCTCATGGTGCGCCCCCGCGGCTGGCATCTGCTGGAAAAGCACATGCTCGTAGATGGTGAGCCAGTAAGCGCCGCGCTGTTCGACTTCGGCCTCTACTTTTTCCATAATGCCCACGAGTTGTGCGCTCGTGGAACCGGCCCGTATTTCTACCTGCCCAAAATCGAAAGCCACCTGGAGGCGCGGCTCTGGAACGACGTATTCGGCTTCGCGCAATGGTCGCTGAAAATGGCCAAGTGCACCATCAAGGCCACCGTACTTATTGAGACGCTGCCGGCCGCTTTCGAGCTGAATGAAATCCTGTATGAGCTGCGCGAGCATAGCGCCGGCCTCAACTGCGGCCGTTGGGACTATATTTTCAGCTACATCAAGCGCCTGGGCCTGAAACCGGAGTTCCGCCTGCCTAACCGCGCCGAAGTAACCATGGCCGTGCCGTTTATGGCTGCTTATTCGCAACTGGTGGTGCAAACCTGCCACCGCCGGGGCGTGCACGCCATCGGCGGTATGGCCGCTCAAATTCCCATCAAGAACAACCTCGAAGCCAACGAAGCCGCTCTGGAGAAAGTGCGCCTCGACAAAGTGCGCGAAGCCAAAAACGGCCACGACGGCACCTGGGTGGCTCATCCTGGCCTGGTGCCGGTGGCGCTGGACGTATTCAATGAGTTGATGCCGCAGCCCAACCAAATCGATAATAAGCGCGAAGACCTAACCGTGACGGCCGAAGATTTGGTGCGAGCCCCAGCCGGCAACATTACGGAAGAAGGCCTGAAGCTGAACATCGACGTGGCCGTGCAGTACCTGGAATCGTGGCTGTCGGGCAATGGCTGCGTACCGATTTACAACCTCATGGAAGACGCCGCCACCGCCGAAATTAGCCGGGCGCAGGTGTGGCAGTGGCTCCACACGCCTGGCACCACGCTCCATGACGGCCGCCCCGTAACGGTGGAGCTGTACCGTAGCCTGGTGCCCGGCCAGCTGGAAAAAATCAAAGCCCTGGTAGGCGAGGAGCGTTACGCTGCCGGCCGCTACCTCGAAGCCGCCCGCCTCTTCGACCAACTCGTGATGAGCGAAAAATTCGTTGAATTCCTGACGGTGCCCGCTTACGAGCAGCTGCCGTAATTTTTTGGTCTGGAAGTGGTGCTCTGAGTTCTGCGTGGCGGCATCCGGAACCGCACCGTGGAGCCCGCCTGAAGGTCTGCTACTGAGCGGCGGGCAAGGGCATCACTTCACCAGACAGTCAGCTGCCTTTCCTTTTCTGTGAACCTCAAAAACCGACCTGCGGGCCTGGCGGGCAGCGCCTTGCCTTCTGCGTCGTCCTAGAACCTTTCTTTCACCAGCGGCCTTTGGTCCGCGCAACTACCATTTCTCATGAACAAGCAGGAACGTATTGCCGCTATCAAACAAGACTGGGCCTCGAATCCCCGCTGGCAGGGCATCGAGCGGCCCTATTCCGCCGAAGACGTTGTGAAGCTGCAAGGCTCCGTGACGATTGAGTACTCCCTAGCCCGCCAAGGCGCTCAGCGGTTGTGGCAGCTGTTGCATTCCGAAGAATACGTGGCTGGGCTAGGCGCTCTCACTGGCAACCAAGCCGTGCAGGAAGTGCAAGCTGGCCTCAACGCCATTTACCTCTCCGGCTGGCAAGTGGCCGCCGATGCCAACGGAGCCGGACAAATGTACCCCGACCAAAGCCTCTACCCCGCCGACAGCGTGCCCAGCGTGGTGAAGCGCATCAACAACGCCCTGCTCCGCGCCGACCAAGTTCAGCACCTGTCGGGCGAAGGCAACGTGCACTGGATGGCTCCCATCGTGGCCGACGCGGAAGCTGGTTTCGGCGGCAACCTCAATGCCTTCGAGCTGATGAAGATGATGATTGAAGCCGGGGCCGCTGGGGTGCATTTCGAGGACCAATTATCGTCGGCGAAGAAATGCGGGCACTTGGGTGGCAAAGTGCTGGTGCCGACGCAGGAAGCCATCCAGAAGCTGGTAGCTGCCCGCCTGGCCACCGACGTGCTTGGCGTGCCCACGCTCATAGTGGCCCGCACCGACGCCGATGCGGCCGACCTACTCACCGCCGACGTAGACCCGCGGGACCAGCCCTTCGTGCTCCAGGAAGCCGAGCGCACCTCCGAAGGATTCTACCGGGTGCGTTGCGGTGTGGAAGCCTGCATTGCCCGCGGCCTGGCCTACGCCCCCTACGCCGACCTGATTTGGATGGAAACTTCCCACCCCGACTTAGAGCAGGCCCGGCAGTTTGCAAAAGCAATTCACGCCCAATACCCCGGCAAACTGCTGGCCTATAACTGTTCGCCTTCCTTCAACTGGGCCAGCAAGCTCAGCAAGCGCGAAATGGAAACGTTCCGGGAAGAGCTAGCCGCGCTAGGCTACAAGTTTCAGTTTATCACGCTAGCTGGCTTCCACGCCCTCAACACCAGCATGTTCGAACTGGCCCTAGCCTATCGCGACCGGGGCATGGCTGGCTACTCCGAGCTCCAGGAACGGGAGTTTGCCCTACAACAGCACGGTTTCAAAGCCGTGAAGCACCAAGGCTTTGTCGGGACTGGTTACTTCGACGCCGTGCAAAACGTGGTTTCTGCCGGCCAAACCAGCACAGCCGCCCTCATAGGCAGCACCGAGCAAGCGCAATTCTGATCACGGATTAGCACGGATTTTAGCGGATTTCACGGATTTTGTGGACGATTAAAAACGGAAGAGCTTGCCGTGTGGCAAGCTCTCTTGCTTTTGGCGGATTACGTTAGGCGGCATTCGCGCCAGCTACAAAATCCGTGAAATCCGCTAAAATCCGTGCTAATCCGTGATCTGGAAGGGCTGGGAGATTTGTTCGTAATTGAGATTGTGGCGCTGGGTGGTTTCCTTGAGGATGGTCTTTTGCCAGGGGCGTAATACTTGCTCGGCGCCAAACTCGATAATGTCGGCGATGAGGCGGTTGGAAAGCACGAGGTTGGCTACGTAGCCGTTGATGTCGGTTGTGATGTGAGTTTTGAGTTGCGTGAGCAACTGTTCACGGGCGTCGGCGCGGGCGGCTTTTTCGCCATTTAAGCGCCGTCTGAATGGGAAGCGGCGCTGCTCCGTGCTGGCCGGCTCCGGCACGGACACGAAGTTGTCGGGGGAAAGCGCGGTGAGCTGCTCCAAATAAGGCGTACGTTTCAATTCGGGGTGTAAGCCGCGGGCGGCTTTCCAGTCGTTGAGGTTGCGGGGCGTATCGCGCACCAGCTCCGAGAGCCGGTCGTTGGCAAACACCATGTAGGGCGGCCGGTCGAGCTGGCGCGCCACTTGGTCGCGCAGCAAGTATAAGTCACGGAACAGCGGAAGTTCCTGGGGTAGAATGCGGTACTTGCCCGCGATGCGCAGGTATGGCCGCTCATCGCGGGTGTAGCGCACTTCTTCCAAGGCCGCATTTTCTTCATCGGCCCAGTGCTGACGGCCCAATGCCACCAGTTTGTCGCGCAGCCGGTCCGTCAGCTCAAACAAATACAGCACGTCGTTGGCGGCATACAGCATCTGAGCCTCCGTAAGCGGGCGCTTCAACCAGTTCGACTTCTGCTCGCCTTTGTCTACTTCAATGCCTAATTCGGCCTGGATGAGCCGGCCCAGTGAAATGTTATTGTCCGATTCCCCGAGCAGCGTGTACTGTACGCTGGTATCGGTGATGTGACGCACATGCACGCCATATAACTCGTCGAGTAACAAGATGTCGGACTTACAGCTGTGAAATACCTTTTCGATGGCTGGATCTCGCAGAATAGCCCAGAGCGGCTCTAGCTCCTGGGCTGGATTAGTGAGCGGCAATGGGTCGATGAGAAACGTAGTTTTGCCGTCAAAAACCTGGATTAGGGCGAGGTTGCGGCCGTATCGGTGGCGCATGTCGTCAAATTCCAAGTCAATGGCAATGCGGGGAGCCGCCACGAGACTTTGGGCTGCTTGCTGCACTTCGGCAGCCGTAGTAAGGTATTGAATGGCAGACATTCGCAAACAAAAAAGAGGCGGCAGCTACTGCAAGCTGCCGAATACTGGCTAAGCCAATTTAAGTAAAGGTAGGCAGGTGAACCGGGCAAACCCAATGAGTTATAAGGTTGATAATAGTTTGCGCAGAAGCTTTATTAAAAATATATGGTGATTTTGCGTGCAGATGTACATTCTTTAGCATCAGACTAGGTAGTCGCTTTTTGAAGAGAGCAACACCACTTTTCCCGGCATATAGTGCCGGTATTCTTCACTCTAATCGGCCCTTAACAGGGGTCAAGTAGACATGAAAAAAAGCTTACTTCTCCCGTTGATGTGTACCGTTGCAGCGGCCACATCAATACCTGCTTTGGCGCAAACGCGCGCCGTAAGTGGGCAAGTAACAGGACCCGATGGCGCCGGCTTGCCAGGCGTAACGGTCTTGGAACGCGGTACCAGCAATGGTGCTAGCACTAACACACAAGGCAGTTTCACGCTGAACGTGCAACCAGGAGCTACACTCGTTATAAGCTCCATTGGCTACCAAACGCAGAACATCGTTGTTGGTGACCGCGCAACTATAGCGGTAGCATTGAAAGAGGACGCTGTAGCGTTGCAAGAAGCAGTAGTAATTGGCTACGGGACACAGGCTAAGCAAGATTTAACAGGATCAGTTACGCAGCTTAGCAGCAAGGATGTCCAAAATGTCCCAACTGTAAGCTTTGAGCAGGCCATTCAAGGACGCACCCCAGGAGTGCAGATCAATCAATCGTCGGGCAAGCTCGGAGCAGGCGTACAGATACGAGTACGCGGCTCCTCGTCTATTACCGCGTCTAACCAGCCATTGTATGTAATTGATGGAATTCCGGTTACGTCGCAGGATGTGGGAGCTGCCAATGATGAGCCAGTAAACCCATTGGCCGATCTGAACCCCAACGATATCGAGTCCATTTCAATTTTGAAGGATGCTTCCGCGTCGGCCATCTATGGATCGCGCGCGTCCAACGGGGTTATACTTGTTACCACCAAAAAAGGCCGCCAAGGCCAGACCCGTGTAAATGTAGGGTACTACGTGGGCACGAGCACGACTACGAAAAGGCGCAAATTCCTGAATGCCGCGCAATACCGAGAACTATTTACGGAAGCAGCTGATAACGTAGGTCTGGATGCAGCGGAAGAATTTCTAGCGGAAGCTAAAAGCGACTTTAACGCTCCTTACGATGTGGACTGGGTGGATGCAGCTTTCCAGCGCGGCAAGGTGGCCCAATACGACGCGAACGTGAGCGGAGGAGATGCTAAAACTCGGTTCTTCCTCAGCACCACCTACAACGATCAAACGGGTATCATCATTGGCAACCGCTACCGGCGGGGCAGCGCTCGTATTAACCTCGACCACTCCATCAGCGATAAGCTGAAAGTGGGGCTTAATCTCTCTTTGTCGCGCTCCGTGAATGATCGAACTCCCGACGATAATTCGTTTTCGAACCCCATCCAGTTGAATGCACTGCCGCCCATGCAGCCGAAATTTGATCCGGCTGCGGGCAAGCTTAATGCCAACACCCTGTACTATAATAACTTGATTGACCTGGAAAACGGATTTAATCGGGCGGGCACGTACCGTTCCTTTAGTTCGGCTTTCTTGACTTTTCAGCCTGTAGCTGGCCTAACGCTACGCACGGAAAATGGAGCTGACTTTTTGGATTTGAATGAAGAAATTTTTCGAGGCCAAGGCACGCTCGACGGCGGAGCTATTGGATACGGCTACAACAATCAGGCGCAAACCATAAATTATACTAGCAACAACACGGCCACCTACAATCGTAACTTAGGCGCAGATCATAACATCGAAGGGCTGTTAGGCTTCTCGTTTCAGCGCTCCGATACTAAAACTACTACATCGGAAGGGCGCGGGTTTCCTACCAACGACTTCACCAAAATTGCTAGTGCCGCCATTAAAACGGGCGGTACAGCCTCCTCACAGACTTTCTACACCTTCCTGTCCTACTTCGGGCGCATTAACTATGCGTTTCGGAGCAAGTACTTGGCTTCGGCTAGCATACGGCGCGATGGATCATCGCGCTTCGGACAAGACCGTAAGAATGGCAACTTTGGTTCGGGCTCACTCGGTTGGTTGATTTCAGAAGAAGATTTTCTGAAGGACAACAATGTACTGAACTACTTAAAGCTGCGCGCCAGCTACGGCCTGACAGGCAATGCTGAGATTGGCAACTTCGATTACCTCTACACTGCCTCTAGCTTGCCATATGGTTCTTTAGCTGGTATTCAGTTCAATAGCAACACGGGCAACCGTCGGCTCACCTGGGAAAACACCACGCAAGCTGATATAGGACTGGAATTTGGCTTTTTGAATAACCGTATCTCCGGGGAAGTAGACGTTTACGAGAAGAAAACGCGGGACCTTCTACTAGACCGGCAACTGCCGCGCTCTAACGGCTACAGTGTTGTAACCGAAAATATTGGCGATTTGCGCAACCGCGGGCTGGAAGTGTCGCTTAACACGCGCAACGTGGATGGAAAATTTAAGTGGTCCACTAACTTCAACATCTCTATCAACCGCAACAAAATCACCAAACTGTCGGATGAGTTGATTGCTGGTGGCCGTAATCTTGGCCGAGTGCGTGAAGGAGAATCTATTGGCGTGTTCTGGGGCAAAAGGTACGCGGGTGTAGACCGTGAAACCGGAGACGCGCTGTACGAGATAAAAGATGCCGTGACGGGAGAAGTAACAACCACAAGCGTGTATCGACTCGCCACTGACCAGAAACTAGGCGATCCCAATCCTAAATTCACGGGCGGCATTACAAACACGTTTTCCTGGAAAGGCCTGGAGTTGAGCATTCTCAATCAGTTTGTGTACGGCAACGACATCTACAATATCAGTGGTGTGTTCCAAGCAGTGAACGGCGACTATTTCGATAATCAAACAGTAGATCAATTGCGTCGGTGGCGTCAACCCGGTGACGTTACTGATGTGCCACAAGCGCGTCTCTACGAAGGCAACGGGGTAGATCCTTCGTCTCGGTGGGTAACGGGTGGTTCGTTCTTCCGCTTTAAAACCGTCACCCTTGGCTATACTCTGCCAACGGAACTAGTGAAAAAGGGCTTTCTGCAATCAGCGCGTGTATACGTGACAGGTCAGAATCTATTCACCATCACCAATTACGACGGCTACGACCCTGAAGTCAACACCACCGCTTTTGGCTTGCCAAGCTATTTGCTGGGGCATGACTTTTACACGCCTCCGCTGGCTAAGACATACACGGTGGGTGTGAATCTGGGTTTTTAATCTGTTGAAAAGACTTCTCATGAAAACGATATTTCTGCGTCCTCTAACCGCCGTAGTCTTTGCTCTGAGCTTGGCTGCCTGCGAAAAAAAGCTGGAATTGAAACCTCTGCAATCGGTAGAGGCTGATACAGCACTGAACACCGAACAAAAAGTAGGTAGCGGGGTAATAGGCACATACGCTAAGCTGGATAATGCAGCGCTGTACGGTACCAACCTGCTGCTATTGCCAGACTTGCTAGCCGCCGACAACTACATTCGCTGGCAAGGAACGTTCCGTGGCTACCGTGAGGTAGCTAACAGAACGATGACTTCTATTAATACCGAAGCGGAGCGCACATGGCGCCGGGCCTACGAGACGATCAATCAAGCTAATCTGGTGTTAGAAGCACTGCCCGTAGTAACTTCTACTACCGCGTTGCGTGACCAGTACGAAGGTGAGCTACGCTTTATTCGGGCTGCTATGTACTTCGAGCTGGTACGTTTGTATGCCAAGCAATGGGAGCCGGGTCAAGCAAATAATCAACTAGGCGTGCCCATCAACTTGCTGGCCGTAAAAACACCTGAACAGGCTTCGCAAAAAGTCCCCCGCGCCACTGTGGCAGAAGTGTATGCCCAGGTAATTCAAGATTTGCAAGCTGCTATTGCAAAGCTGCCGAATGGGTATAGCACGCAAACCAATGCATTTAGAGCTTCGAAGTATAGTGCCGAAGCCTTACTAGCGCGGGTGTATTTGCAACAAAGCAACTTCGCGGAGGCACGCAGGTTGGCCAATGACGTGATTACTAATAGTGGCAAGGCGTTGACCGCTTCGCCGCAATCAGTTTTCACTAACGACTATTCTTCTGAGTCGCTGTTTGAAATAGAGCAGAACGACCAAAACAACGCGGGTACTGCTAATGATGGTTTAGCTACGTTTTATGCCAGCCTTGATGGTATAGGCCGTGCCGACGTGCAGGTACTCAGTGCTTTTCGCAATCAGTATGGTACAACGGATGTACGTAGAACGCAGTTAATTTATGACGGAGTGGGCGCGCGTACGGGTTTGCGAACCGGAAAATGGAGCTCATTCGGTCAAAATATTCCAATTATTCGGTTAGCTGAGATGTATCTCATTCGGGCTGAAGCTGACTTCCGTGCTGGCAACCCAGGCGGCGCCCTAAATGACATCAACCGCATCCGGACTCGGTCCAACGCTACCCCGCTTACGGCAGCTACTCTCACACTAGGAGCTATTTTGCAAGAGCGTCAGTTGGAACTGGCCTTCGAAGGATTTCGGATTCATGACCTAAAGCGTACGAATACGCCCTTGTTCATCCCGGCCACATCTACTACTCCCGCAAGTAATCTGCCCATTACCGACCCCAGATTACTATTCCCGATTCCTCAGCGAGAAATCAATGTCAGCAGTGGAGCTTTAGTCCAAAACGAAGGCTATTAACCTAGAAAACAAAAAGGCCGTCCCGACACTCGGGACGGCCTTTTTGTTTGATAAACAGCTACTAATCTTCTTCATCCTCGTCTTCACGAGTAAAGTCTAGCTCGTGGGTTAACTCAGTGGCTTCAATAATCACCCCATCCAGTAGTGGTTTGGAGTCGGCGTCTAGAGTGCGCTCGAAAAGGTTGAGCAGCTGTTCTCCTTCTTCGTTTACGTAGAGGTTGGTGTAGAGCCGCTCGAAAGCTTTGGCCTCTTTGTGCATCGTGGTGTCGATTTCGGCGACGGAGCGAGCACGTAGGGCGCGGTGCAGCACGTCTACCACGCGGCGGCTGTCGTCGTGGTCGCCGAGGTCGGCGAGTAGTTGCAAGATGCTCATGGCTACGGCCAGCCGGACCCGCTCGAAGCGAAAGGATAGCTCAGCGGCGGGAGCCCGCTGCAAATCGGTGTAGGCCGCTAGCGTGGGCGGACTCAGGAAGCGGGCGGGTTCGGGTACGCGGCGGAAAGCTTCGCGCAGTAGGTCTTCGTAGGCGGACATAGCAACAACATGGCGGATACCAGCAGTTTTCGGAAAGCGGCGGGCTCGGCGTAAATGAAAATTTGGGGCAAGGCGCAGTCTTCCGCAACCTTGAGTAGCAAAGGTACGATTGGAAATAGCGGATGCTAGTGCGGTTTTCCTGCCGTTTCCTGCTTACCTTCCGCGCTTCATATTTCCCTCTCCTTGATTAAGCTTTTCCCCGCTATGACGCACAAGAAAAAGTGGTTGTTGTTTGCCCCGGCCGGGCTGGTTGTTATTGGCTTCGGCTCCTGCTTGGTGCAGTGGGCAGCCAGCAAAAAGGAGCGCGGCGCTCCCACGGGCGAGTGGGTTGTAGCGGGCACGGTGGCGCTGAGCGTGTTCAATGCGGGTCTGAGTCTTTTTGGGCGCGGCGTGGCTGAGAGCGTGCTGTATCAGGTGCGAGAAAAAGAGCAAGAGAAAGACTTCGATTATAGCAACGTAGCCCGCTTTTAGGCCCGTGAATAATCAAAAAGGCCCATTGGCTAACGTCAATGGGCCTTTTTGTGAGCGGAAAATGGCGCTCAGGCGGTTCTTAGGTTAGTGTACAAGTGTCATTCCGACCGCAGGGAGAAATCTGAGATACTCCCTTCAGAACGCCCACATTCCTTCCTCCGCTTGGAACAACAGTTATACTTCCTAGTGAGAACCGCTGTGGGTGTCAATACAAGAACTAAGCGAACAAAGCGAGAGAAGCTACTTGCCGTAAGCACGTTGCACTTATATCATACCAGCCAAACGCCGCTTTACTGATCGTGAATGGCGTGAGTGGCTGGCATCGTCTTACCTTTTGCTTTGAATTTCATTCCTTCCTTGATGAGAAATCGGTACTCCACGCCCCGTAAGGCGTATGTTGGAATCTTGGCGTGGCTGTGGCTGCTGGCTGGCCTCACCCAACCTGTTGTGGCTCAACCATCGGTGGGAGCCACCGAAAATGGCCCGCTGCTTACGCCTACGCAATTTTTGGGGTATGAACTAGGGGCCCGTTTCACGCCGCACGCCACGCTACTGCGCTACGTAGAGCACGTGGCTACGCACTCGGTCGGGCGGATGCGGGTGCAGCCATATGGCAGCACCTACGAAAACCGTCCACTGGAAGTGGTACAGGTCGGGACGCCCGAAAACCTGGCGCGGCTAGAGGAAATCCGCAAAAACAACCTGCGCCTCGCGGGCCTGGAAACGGGTTCGGCGCTCACCAATGCCCCGGCCGTGGTGTGGCTGAGCTACAATATTCACGGTAATGAAGCCGTGTCGTCGGAGGCGGTGATGCAAGTGCTATATGACTTGGCCAACCCCCAGAACGAGCAAACCCGGCAGTATTTGGAGCATACGGTGCTGCTCGTGGACCCCTGCGTGAATCCCGACGGGCGGGAACGGTACGCGCAGTGGTACAACCGGGCGCGGGCCAACGTACCTAATGCCTCGCCCTACGCCTGGGAGCACCACGAGCCCTGGCCTGGTGGCCGTTTCAACCACTATTATTTCGACCTGAACCGCGACTGGGCCTGGCAAACGCAGCAGGAGAGCCGCCAGCGCCTTACGCTCTACAACCAGTGGCTGCCGCAGGTACACGCCGATTTCCACGAAATGGGCCCCGATGATCCGTACTACTTTTCCCCGGCCGCCAAACCTTATCACGAGGACATCACCGATTTCCAGCGCAAGTTCCAAGGCATCATCGGCGACTACAACCGGGCCGTGTTCGACCAAAATAACTGGCTTTACTTCACCCGCGAAACCTATGACCTGTTCTATCCCAGCTACGGCGACACGTATCCATCGTTCAACGGCGCTATTGGCATGACTTACGAGCAGGGTGGCTCCGGCCGGGCCGGGGTGCGCTACGCCAAGTCTGATGGCGATACGCTCACGCTCACGCAGCGTATTAGCCACCACCACGCGGCCAGCCTGGCTACCATTCGGGCCGCTTCGGAGCGGCAGACGGAGTTGGTTCAGGAGTTCAAGAAGTATTTCGATGATGCCCGCACCAAACCCCGTGGGCTATACAAGACGTTTGTGGTGGCAGGCTCCGGTGACCCTGGTCAGCTACGGGCTTTCACTGAGTACCTGCAACGGCAGCAGATACAGTACGGCTACGCGCCGCGTCAATTGCGGACTCGGGGCTTCAATTACTTTTCAGGGAAAGAAGAAAGTGTGCAAGTGGAAGCGCAAGACGTGGTAGTGAGCATGGATCAGCCCAAGTCGACGCTGGTGAAAGTGCTGTTCGAGCCGCGCCCGACCCTGGAAGACTCGCTCACCTACGATATCACCGCCTGGGCGCTGCCGTACTCTTTTGGCCTGAAAGCCTATGCGCTGAAAGATAAGCTAACTGCCGGCAAAGCATCTAATAATCAGCAACCAACTACCACCAATCAACAACCATCTGCTCCCTACGCCTACGTGGCGCGCTGGAACAATTTGCAGGATGTGCGCTTTCTGAGCCGGTTGCTTCAGCAAAAAGTGAAAGTGCGCGTGGCAGGCCGGGCTTTCGAAGCGGAAGGCCAAAAATACCAGCCGGGCACGCTCGTCATCACGCGCACTGGCAACGAAAGTCTGGGTGCCAAGCTCGACCACCTGGTGCGGGCGCAAGCCGACTCGTCGGGGGTGCGGGTGCAGGCCGTGAAGTCAGGCTTTGCTACCTCCGGCGCCGATTTGGGTTCGGGCTACGTGCGTAGTGTGGGCCGCCCTAATGTGGCCGTAGTGGCGGGCGAAGGAATTTCGCCCACGGCTTTTGGCGAGGTGTGGCACTTCTTCGAGCAACAGATCGGCTACCCCGTCACGGTGCTCGGTACCGACTATCTGCGGACGGTACCGCTGGCCAAGTTCGACGTGCTTGTTCTGCCTGACGGCGACTACGCGGATTTGTACAATGAGCGGCAGCTAGAGGCTCTCAAAACTTGGGTGCGCGGTGGCGGCCGGCTGATTGCGCTGGAAGGAGCCTCGGCGTTTCTGGCGGGCAAAAAAGACTTCCTGCTGCGCGCGAAACCAGCCGACAGCGCCAACACGAAAAAGCCCAACCCTTACCGTCTGCTGAAGCCCTACGCTAACGCCGAGCGAGAACAGATTGGCCAGCGCGTGCAAGGCAGTGTCTACCGCGTACAGCTCGACAACACGCACCCGTTGGCTTTTGGCTACGGCGACACCTACTTCGCGCTGCTGCGCGATACGCTTAACTATCGTTTTCTAGGCGAAGGTGGCTGGAACGTGGGCGTGCTCAAGCGCAACAACTACGCGGCCGGTTTCGCCGGTAGTCAGGCCCGGCGCAAGCTCACGGATACTTTCGTGCTCGGCGTCCAGGATATGGGCCGTGGCCAAGTCATTTACCTCGCCGACAATCCGCTGTTCCGGGGTTTCTGGCAAGGCGGCAAGCTGCTATTCAGCAATGCGCTGTTTTTCGTGAGCCAGTAGACACATAATATCATCCAAAGAAAAAGGCCCCGTTGCTACAGCAACGGGGCCTTTTTCTTTGGATGGAGAGTAGTTCATAATCCAGCTCAGTTGCCGGCTGCGCGTGGCGTGTAAGATGTTTAAAAGGCGGTAAACTCCATTATCTAAGCACCAAGCACCAAGCACCAGCAACCAAGCACTATCGGCTTAGTCTACTACGTCCTCTGCCTTGTTCTTTACGGCTTTGGCGCCCTTCTTCACGGCTTTGCCGGTCTTTTGAGCGCCTTTTTTCACGACTTTGCCGGTTTTCTGGCCCGCTACCTTCACGTCTTCTTTCGTGTTGTAAGCTTTCTCGCCAGCCTCGGTGCGGCCGGTGCGGGTTTCGGTTTTCACGGTGCCATTGTCGCGGACCGTGGTTTCGGTTTTGGCGCCGGTGGCGTCATCTTTCACTACCACTTTATCGCCTTGAGCGAAGGCCGTGGCGGAGAAAGCGGTGGCTGCAAGCAGCATGAGTATCTTTTTCATGAGTTCAGAGATAAGGGGAGGTCAACAAGCAACCTGCGCCCTTATACGGCTCCGAAAAAATAGGTTGTTGTGGTATAGGCCACCACTGCGCTACGGAAGTAACAACGAACTGTCACCGTAACTAAGGAACCGATAACCGTTTGCCAGCGCGTGCTCGTACACTCGGCGCCAGTCTGGTCCAATTAAAGCCGCCACCAAGAGCAGCAGCGTGCTTTCCGGCTGATGAAAGTTCGTCACCAGCCCTCGCGCCACCCGAAACCGGTAGCCAGGCGCTATGAGCAGCTGCGTAGTCGCGTGAAGGGTATCCAGCTGCTGGGCGGCTAAATGGTCGAGTAGGGCTGTAAAAGCCTCAGCGGTAGATAAGCTGGAGCCGGGCCCATATGGCTGCCATTGGCCTACGTGCGGCACCGCATCGGCAAGCAAGTTTCCTTCGGCGGCCTGCACGCCCAGCCAGTACAGGCTTTCGAGGGTGCGCAGGCTGGTAGTGCCTACCGCAATAATCGGTTGTGGCGCGTGGTCTAGCAATTGACGTAGCACCGCTGCTGAAACGCTGATTGGCTCGCCGTGCATGGCGTGGCCTTCCATCCGTTCTGCTTTCACGGGCTGAAACGTGCCCGCTCCCACATGCAGCGTCACGCGCGCCGAACGGATGCCTCGTTGGGTAAGATCAGTTAGAACTTCGTCGGAGAAATGCAAGCCCGCGGTGGGCGCGGCTACGGCCCCTTCGTGCGCAGCATATACTGTTTGGTAGCGCACGGCATCAACGGCGGTGTCTTCGCGGTTGAGGTAGGGGGGCAGGGGCAAATGGCCCGCTCCGCGTAGCACCTCGGCAAACGGTAAAGCGGCAGGCTCCCAGCGGAACCGAATTAGCGAGTAGCCTTCCGCCGCGGCTTCCAGCCGCTCGGCCGTGAGCGTAGCGGATTCACCCAGGGCTGCGAATTCCAGGGTCACGGGGCCGCTTTTCCAGCGTTTGCCATTGCCCACCAAGCACTTCCATACGCACTCGCTGGTTTGCTGCATGGCCGGCTCTATGGCCCGGTGCGGGGCTACGGGTTCCAAGCAAAACAGCTCAACGACGCCACCCGTGGGCTTCTGGCAAAACAGCCGCGCCCGCACGACTTTCGTGTCATTGAACACTAACAAAGCATCGACGGGTAATTGGGCAGGCAATTCTCGGAACGTATGGTCCGTCAGTTTACCGCCGCGGCTCACGAGCAGGCGTGATTGGTCGCGTTGGGGGAGGGGTTCGGAAGCAATACGCTCCGGTGGAAGCTCGTAAGTATAGTCTTGAATGGAAAGCTGGCGCGGGTCAGGCAAGGAAATCGGCATGCCACAAAGGTAAAACACGCCATGTAACCATATATCCTGACGAGAAGGCCCAACTGTCATTGCGAGGCGCAGCCGCGGCAATCCTTCCCTCTCACAGCGCAAAGCCTATTGACGCAAAAAGCTCTTGACGTATGCTAACGCCAAAGGCTAATCTTGCAAGTGAAGTTCTCCGCACGTAGAGGAAGGATTGCTTCGCTCTGCTCGCAATGACAATAAGTGCCTTGGGTGCTTACTTCTTGCGGAAAATGAGCAGATGCTGTTGCGGCAGGGTCTGGCGGTTTTCTACAAATTCCAATCCTTCGGCCTGAACCTCTTTGCGGGCTTGGGCCTCGCTCATTTTGTGAATGCGCTTGATGGGGACGTTCGGGTCTTCGGCGCGGTATTCTACCAGCGCCAACCGGCCACCGGGGCGGAGGGCGGTTTTGATGGCGCGCAACATCTCTCGCGGATGGTCGAACTCATGGTAAGCATCCACGATGAGCACCAGATCAACGGCCGAAGCTGGCAGGTTAGGATTCTGAACCGTGCCTAGCACTGGCTCCACGTTCGGGGCCTTGTTGCGGGCTTTATTATCGCGCAGGTACTGAATCATTTCCGGTTGAATATCAACCGCCAGCACCTTGCCTTTGGGCACTATGGGGCTGATGCGGAAAGAGAAATAGCCCGTTCCAGCACCGATGTCGGCTACCACGTCGGTGGGTTTGAGTTGCAGCTCGCGGAGCAGAATATCGGTGCCCTCTTCTTCCTGCCGGTCGTTGCGCTCCAACCAATCGGCTCCTTCGTGGCCCATTACGTGGGCAATCTGGCGACCCTGGTAGTACTTGCCGATGCCGTTTGGGTCTTGCGGGGCGGCCAGGCGGTAGCCACTGGTATCAGGGCTAGTGGCTGGTTGGCCGTTTGGTTGCTGCTCGACTGCTACGGCTGCCGAGCTTTCCATTGGCGTTTGGGTGCAGGCGCTGGGCAAGAGTACCGCTAGGAACGCCACCGTCTGGAGCAAGGGATAAAAAGTCATACGCACAGGTGCAAATAAACCGTGTTTCGTTTAACATCCTATTCTACGGAAGCGTTCGGCCAGCGCTTGGGTTGCTAAACGGCAGACGGTTGAGTGGTAGTACGAAAAATGATTTTGGCGGCGTTCTTTTTCCACCAAGTTCTAATTTGCCCCGTACAAACCCCGTTCTAGAACCTTTTACCAACCCTCTTCTTCTCATGAAGCACCTTTTCAACCACCTGCCCAAGCTGGCTGCTATTGCTGCCATTGCCCTGAGTGCCAGCAGCTGCAACCGCGCCGAGTATGCTATGCTGCCCAAGACTACGCCGTATCACGCCACCTATCATGGTACTGCTACGCCAGCCGCAGCTTCGGCTTCAGGACAAGAGGAAGTAGCAGTAGCGGAGGCATCGGCCACGCCAACGGAAGAAAAAAATGTGGCCTCTGAAACTGCTGCGACTTCAGCACCAGAAGCAGCCCTCACAGCCGCTAGCGTGGCGGCCACTCCGGCTACTGTTGCTAAGCCAGTAGCCGCCGCTCCAACACCGCGCAAGCTCAATCCGGTGCAGAAGCTGGCCCTCAACAAAGTGACCAAGAAAATAGACAAGCTCGCCAGCAAAGCTCAATTCAAACAGCGCAGCGAAACAGCAGGCACCAAGGCGCTGGAAGGTAACTTACGCACTGGCGTAATTCTGCTGCTGGTTGGTTTGTTGGTGTCGCTGCTAAGCGGTATCAGTGGCATTTTCGGCGTTATCGGGGGCATCATCGCTATCATCGGCCTCATCTTCATCATCCTCTACCTGCTCGACGAAATCTAGCCTGTAGTGAGATCTTAGAACTGAGAGGTGAGAAGTTAGACTAGCTTTTAGTAAGTAAAGCTTTACAGCCTGGGCGTCTTACCCGATAAAATCTCAACAGAAAGAGCCTCCTGACGTATCAGGAGGCTCTTTCTGTTGAAAATGATTCAGTCAGGAGCTGCTGCGCTTTGAGAAGTGGGCCGCAAAATATCTAGAAGCGGTTTCGCGGGACCTCACCCCCTGACCCCCTCTCCCTGGGGAGAGGGGGCACCGGTCTTGCGCTGGCGTCAGGCTCCCCTCTCCCTATGGAGAGGGGCCGGGGGTGAGGTCCCGTGAAACCGTTCTAATATCTAACTTCTCAGATCTAAGATCTCACATAGGGTCCACGTCGGCCACGAAGCGGGCTTGCTTGTAGTCTTTATGGTCGCGCACGGCGTTGATAGCATCCAGAATGTCGGTTTTGGCGGCTTTCAGGACGGTGTGCTCGCGGCTGAGCTTGATGGTGATTTCCTGGAGATAAAAGTTGCGGATGCGGAAGATGTAGGGCGCCTCGGGGCCCAGCACAGCTTCGCGGCCCAGACGGTCTACCAACTCCTGCGTGAGCAGAATAGCGGCCCGCTCGGCTTGCAGCTGGTCCATATGCTTCACCGTGAGCCGGATGATGCGCATGAACGGCGGGTAGCCATGCTCACGCCGTTGCGTGATTTCGTACTCGTAGAACTCCAGGTAATCGTTACGAATCACCTTGTCGAAAATCACCTGCTGCGGGTCGCCGGTCTGGATGATGACCTTACCTTTCTTGCCCTTGCGCCCAGCCCGGCCGCTTACCTGCACGAACATTTGGAAGGCCCGCTCGTGCGCCCGGAAATCGGGGTAGTGAATGATGCTATCGGCGTTGATGATGCCAACTAGACTGACATTGGCGAAATCGAGGCCCTTGGTTACCATTTGGGTGCCCACGAGCACGTTGGTGGTTTGCTGCTCGAAGTCAGCAATGATTTGTTGATAGGCATTTTTGGCTCGCGTGGTGTCGAGGTCCATGCGCTGCACGTTGGCCTGGGGCAACATTACTTTCAGGTCGTCCTCAATCTTCTCGGTGCCGAAGCCTACGGTTTTGATGTTGCGCGAGCCGCACGCGGGGCACTGTACCGGCATTCGGTCATGGTGGCCGCAGTAGTGGCAGCGCAACTCGTGGGCCTGCTTGTGGTAGCTTAGGCTCACGGCGCAGTTGAGGCACTTCGGAATCCAGCCGCAATCGAGGCAATTGATGAAGGGCGCGTAGCCGCGGCGGTTCTGGAATAAAATGACCTGCTCTTTCAGACTGAGCTTGGTTTCCATTTCCGTCATTAGCTCCGGCGTGAAATGGTTGAGCAGCGTCTTACTCTCGCGGGCCTTGCGGGTATCCACCAACTCAATTTCCGGTAAGCCGGCTTCGCCGAAACGCTTGGTAAGCGTGACGAGACCATAGCGGCCCGTGCGGGTCTGGTAGTAGGTTTCGACGGCGGGTGTGGCCGAGCCTAACAAGGCTTTGGCTCCCTGGAAGTTGGCCATCATGAGGGCTACTTCGCGGGCGTTGTAGCGCGGAGCCGGGTCGTACTGCTTGTAGCTCGACTCGTGCTCCTCATCCACGATGAGCAGTGAGAGGTTATCGAAGGGCAGGAACACGGCCGAGCGCACGCCCACCACTACCTGAAAGCGGCCGGAGAGCACGCCGTTCCACACTTCCACTCGCTCGTTGTCGGAGAACTTGGAATGATACACGCCCAGCCGCGAGCCAAAGACGCGCATCAGACGGGTTACGATCTGGGCGGTGAGGGCAATTTCGGGCAGCAGGTAGAGTACCTGACCGCCGCCTTCCAGCGCCTGCCGGATCAGCTCAATGTAGATTTCGGTTTTGCCCGCGCCCGTCACGCCGTGCAGCAGCACGATATCCTTCTGCTGGAACTGGTCCAGGATATCGTCGTGCGCCGCCTGCTGGGCTTCGCTCAGGCGGAAGTGCATGTTGGCCTGCGTGGCATCGTCGAGCGGGAAGCGCGACACAATCACGTCGAACTGCTCCAGAATGCCGTTTTTGATGAGCGTGTTGACGGCGGAAGGGGAGAGGTGGGGCGCCGAGGTGAGGTAGGCCTTTTCGATGCCCGCTTGGTTGGTGTGCTCGTTCTGGTACACGGGCACCTTTTGCAGGTAGCGCATCAGCACGTCGAGCTGCTTGGGCTTGGCAGCCAGCTGCGCGAACAGGCCCTCTAGTGCCGCTTCCGCCACCAGATGGTGGGCCAGTCGCACTTTCTTCACCACTTTGGGCGCGTACTTATCGGCCAGATGCTCGAACAGGAAGATGACCTCTTTCTGCATCAGGCTCTTGATGACTTTGTGGAAGGACGCCACGCCCAGCACTTCGCCCACCTCCGTAAACGTCAGAGACTTGCCTTCCTCGCCGGTGGTCAGCGCATCGACTATTTTCTGTTCCTGCTCACTCAGCGGATACGGATTTTCGGCCATCACCCAGGCCGGATGCAGCTGCACGCGGCTCTCAGAACTAAGCTTAAGGGCCGCCGGCAGCGCGGCGTTTATTACCTCGCCTAGAGTGCAGAGGTAATAGTCGGCCATCCAGCGAAACAGCTTGAGCTGCGGCTGCGTCACGACGGGCGCGTCGTCGATGAACTCCAGAATGTACTTGGCCTGGTAGTCCTTGGGCGGCGTTTCATGCACGGCCGCTACAATGCAGCTCAACGTACGTTTCGCCCCAAACTGCACAATCACGCGCCCGCCAATCACGACCTGGTCGTTGAGCTCGAAGGGCACGCGGTAGGTGTAGAGCTTGGGCAGCGGCAGCGGCAGAATCACGTCGGCGAAGAGCGTAACCCGGTCGGCGGCCGGTTCCGGCAGCGGCTGAACAAAGTCGAACGTAAGGCTCAAAAGGAAATCAGTCTGAAAGCGGAAGATAAAGGTACGGAGCGCGCCGCCACTTGCCATAGCAAACTGCGGAAGGCTACGTGTCACGACACGATGCCTCACGGACGCGTACTTGGGGCATCGTACCCTGACACATAGGCCCGCGTACACGTACTTCGGGTATCGTGTCGTGACACATAGGGCAAAGCACCTGTACGCGGCGCATCGTGTCGTGGCACGTCGGGCAAAACACGCGTACTTGTGCCATCGTGTCACGACACACCGGGCAAAGTACCCGTCCGTGGTCCTCCGTGTCCCGACACGATGCTCGCCGTTGAGCAGGGGAGGCTTATTCGCGGCGGAGAGCGGGTTTTGGGGCTTAGAGCTGCGCTAGGGCCTCGGCCACTGTATGAACCGGCAACTGGCAGGTTCGGTTAAAGCACACGTAAAGCGTAGTTTGGCCATTGATTGCTAGGCGCTCCCGTAACAGCGGCAGCGCACTGGTTTTTGCCGTACCGGCCAGCACGGTGTTGGATAGATAATGGCGGGCGAGTTCCTGGCGTTTCTTCTCCGCTTCGGGTCCGACGATGGCAATTTCGGCGGTGGGTTTGAGTAGCGCGGCGTAGAGCGAGGCCCAGTTGCTGAGGTGCTGTGGCTCCTGTACTACTAGCGCCCGCACTTGGCCTAGCATAGTAGCAGCCAACTCGCTGTAGCGGCTGTTTTCGAGGTGCAAGCCCAGCCGGTGCAGGTTGTGGGCCATGAGGGAGTTGGAAGCCGGAACGACGTTGTCGAACAGCTCTTTTTTGCGGGCAATGAGCTGCTCGCCGGTCACATCGGTATAGAAGAATAAATTTTCCGCGGGGTCGAAGAAGTGGGCCAGCACGTATTCCGTCAAGTCTTCAGCCTCACGCAGCCAGCTTTCCTCAAACGTGGCTTCGTAAAGGCCGATGTAGGCTTGTATCACCAAGGCATAGTCTTCCAGAAAACCCTGAATGGTGGCGCGGCCGTTTTTGAAGCTGCGCCAGAGGCCCGCACCGTTGCGCAGGTTGGCTTGCAGAAATTCGGCATTGCGCAGCGCCAGGGCCAGAAATTTTGGCTCCGCGAAGGCCCGGTAGGCGTCCAACAAGCCCAGCAGCATCAGCGCGTTCCAGCCGGTCAGGATTTTGTCGTCGAGGCTGGGGTGCACGCGCCGGGCGCGTGCGGCCAGCAGTTTCTGCTTCCAGCCCTGCGCCAATTCTGCTACTACGCCCGGCGTAAGCTGGTGCTCGGCGGCAAATTCGGCGTCCGTCTGGCGGCGGTGCAGAATGTTGCGGCCGTGCTCCCAGTTGCCAAGGGCAGTGCAGTTGTAGTAGACTGCTGCCAGGGGCTCCTCGTCGTCCAGTATTTCTTGCAGCTCCTCCTTAGTGAAGACGTAAAACTTTCCTTCTTCGCCTTCGCTGTCGGCGTCCAGGGAAGAATAAAACCCGCCTTCCGGGCTGGTCAGTTCCCGCTCAACAAAACTCACGGTGTCGTACACCACCTCGCGGAACAACTCATCCTGCGTCACCTGGTAGGCTTCGGCGTACAGGCTTACCAGCTGGCCGTTGTCGTAGAGCATCTTTTCGAAGTGCGGCACCAGCCAATCCTCATCCACGGAGTAGCGCGCGAACCCGCCACCCACTTGGTCATAGATGCCGCCCCAGGCCATTTCGCGCAAGGTGAGCGTGGTTTGCTCCAACGCGGTTTGGCTGCCAGTGGCGTGATGCGCCCGTAACAGAAAGCGCCACACGCTGGGCATCACAAACTTCGGAGCACGGTTCAGGCCGCCTTTCTCCCCGTCGAACTTCGCCGCCAAATTGTATAGGAGCTGCGTAAATTCATCGTCAGACAATCTCTCGGCGGAGGTGGAGAGTCCATGCTTTTCCAGTTCGCTGGCTTGCAGCTCCCGCGCAAATTGCTCGGCGGAGGCTTCCAGCTCCTGGCGGTTCTCATTCTGATAGGCCTGCCCAATACTGGTGAGCAGTTGCAGCCAGTTGCCGGGCGAGAAATACGTGCCGCCGTAGAATGGCTTGGCTTCCGGGTTTAAGAATACGTTCAGCGGCCAACCGCCCCGGACGCCCATTGCCTGTACTGCATCCATGTACACCTGGTCCACGTCGGGCCGCTCTTCCCGGTCCACTTTAATGCACACAAAATACGTGTTCATCACCGCTGCTACCTGCCGGTTTTCGAATGATTCGCGCTCCATCACGTGGCACCAGTGGCAAGCCGCGTAGCCAATGCTTACCAGAATAGGCTTCCCTTCGGTTCGGGCCCGCGTTAGGGCCTCCTCGCCCCACGGATACCAGTCCACGGGGTTGTGGGCGTGCTGCAAGAGGTAAGGGCTGGATTCCTGGGCGAGGCGGTTGCTGGAAGTAGGAGCGGGGCTGGAAGTAGGAGCGGGGCTGGACATCGGCAGGGCAAGGACTGGGAAGACAAAACCCGACCTGTTGGGGCCGGGTTTCGAAAAAAGATTCTTTATGCTTCGTCCGTCGGATTATCGGGCGTCGTTGGTTTACGGCGCGGCGGACGGCTACGCTTTTTTGGAGGATCTGCGGGTGCTTCAGCTTCAGCCTTGGGAGTAGGCGGTGCCGGTGCTTTACGACTACGCCGAGCTGGGGCACTGGCTGCTCCTGGAGTTTCAGCCGGCGCCTCAGCTGGTGGAGCAGGCTTAGGCTTTGCCCGTGACTTGCGGGGCGGACGGCTTTGAGCTGGTGCCTCAGTTGGTGCCTTAGCAGGAGCGGATGGCTCAGGAATTGGAGCGGTTGGAGCCTCAACCGGTGCAGCGGATGCGTGTGCTGAGCGGGCCGGAGCGCGCCGTGGCTTTCGTGGTGCGGCTGGAGCAACTGGAGGCTCCACTGCTGGTGTTGGCGGTGCGGCAGACGTAGTAGGGGCCAGTGCATCCACAGGAGTTCCCACTGGTTGCGCGGCAACTAAAACTGAACCTTCCGTTGCTGGGGTAGCAGCTGGCGTGGGCCGGTTTCGACTAGGGCGGTTATGCCGAGTAGCAGCACCGCGGGCACTCAACTGTCCAGAAGCCCCCGTGCCTTTGGTGTCTGGAATAGCCGGCTCGACTTGAGAAATAGGCTCCGGCTGAGGTGCGGGCGGAGTTACCGGCGCAGGTGCCGCAACCGTTGGCGCTTCCACTTCTATGGCTGGCTCTGAAGCCGGCACCGGTGGCGGTGTCGTATCGGCTGCGGCTGGCGCATCAGCTGTCGGTGTATCGGTAGCGTACAGCGTCTTGATGCGCGAAGCTGGGCGGTGTGGCTTGCGCAGAGCTGCGGCGCGTTTCTCGCTAGCTGAGCGGCCAGAACGTGCTGGTTTGCTCCCCACCGTTGGCTCAATGGCTGGAATGGGCGACACAGGGGCATCAGGTACTGCTGCGGGAGTCGCAGCTACGGCATTCTCAGCAGGATCGGGCTCCGCAATAGGTGTCTCAACTACTGCTGGTTCCTGTGTCGGCGTTTCAATTAGTGGAGTTTCTTGCTCAGCAGTTGATCCAGTTTTACGGCCCCGGCCGCGCCGTGAATTGCGTTTGCGGCGCTCTAAAGCCGTTTGCAGCGGCATATCCGCGTCGGCAGCTGTAATAACTACCGGCGGTGCGGCTGGACGTGGTGCAACGGTTGCTTCATTGGTTGGCTGCTCGTCGGGCGTGCTGCTAATGGTGGCCGAGTTGGGCGCTTCAGCATTAGCTTCCTCCGCGGCTAGGCGAGCAGCGTGTTTCTTCTTGTTGCGTTTGGCTCCTCCACGGCTACGGCGCTTTTTCTTATTGGGTACTAAAGCGTCGAGTATTTCCTCGGTCTCCGCTTCGGCCGTGATAAAAGTCTCGTCTTCATCCTGGTCCTCGGCTGCTTCCGGTGCGGCAGCTTGCGGCTGCGGAACAGGGGTTCTTGCGACTACTACTGTCCTGGTTTCCTCTGCCTCACCAGCATAACCACCGATGTCAATCCGCTCCTCGTCATCCTCGGGCGCCGGTTCGGGCACTTTGGGTTGCGGCAGACTTTCAATCTGGCGGCGCACATCCAAAATTTCCATGCGCAAGTCAGCCTGGCCAGATAGCCGTTCCAACCGCTCCAGCGTGCTTTCCAGAAATTGCCGATGTTCTGGCGCGCCCAGGTGCAGCGGCCGATGACCTAGCGCCTTCTGTACGGCTTCCCATTCCTTGCGGAATCGGCCAAACTCAGCATTGAAGTAGGTCCGGGCAAACCGTTCCCAGATGTAGTCTTCCGCTACTTTCGAAGGATGCAGCATGTCTTCCGCGTAAAAGCGGTAGTCGCGCAAATCGTCGAGCAGCAGTTCGTAGGCCGGAAAATAAGACACATCGGGCAGCAGCTCACTGAGGTAGTGGCAGGCCACCCGTAGCACCGACTTGCTCACCGCATTTAGCGGCAACGTATCCTTCAAATGGCGTACCGGGCTCACTGTCAGTACAAAGCGAAGCTTGGGGTTGCGCCGCCGCAGATAAGCGTGCGTTTCCGCTACGGCATTGATGATTTCGTCGGGAGTGAGCAGCTCCTTGTCAAACTTCTCCGCGGGCACTTTGTGGCAATTATTCACCAGCTCGCCGGTTTCCTTGAGCCGATAAACCCAAGCTGAGCCTAGCGTAAGTACTACCACATCGGTAGTGGCCAGAAACACGCTTGTGTCGCGCAAAAGACGCTGAATATCTTGGAGCAGCTCCACCGGCGAATCGGCCCCGATGTTGGCGTGCAGGTCGTAGCTCTGCCAGCGGCCACGGGCCTCTACTACGTGTTGCTGCCAGTCCACATCCTCCCCGGCCGCGGCCCGCAACAGCTGGCAAGCCGACAAAGGATTGAAGACCGTTCCAAAAGGATTGACTGATGTGGAAACCTTATCGGCAGCTAAGCGGGCACCTATAGTATCTGAAAAGCAGGAGCCCACCGTCAGCACGCGCGCCGAAAGCGGCAGCTGCTCTGCATGAGGTGTAAGCGGTAATTCAGTGCGAAACATCCCTAAAATATACGGCCAATGAGGGCCAACGGACAGGCAACCTACTCAACATCGGGCATCCAACCAAAACGAAGCCGAATGGCAACGGAGTCTACCCTTGTTTGTAAGTCATAAAAGAGGAGCTAAAAAAAAGGCCCGACTGCGCAAACAGCCGGGCCTTTTCTATTACGCCGTAGCTTATTCAGCTACTACGTTGAAACGCACTTTGTGCTTCACTTCGCGGTGCAAATCCACGGTAGCCGTGTATTCGCCTACTGCGTTAGGCTCCTGGTCGAACGAGAGGCGCTTGCGCTCTACATCGATGCCTTTTGCCTTCAGCGCGTCCGCCAATTGCAGTGTGGTCACGCGGCCGAAGATGCGGCCACTTTCCCCCACTTTCGCGGCGATATCCAGTACCACGTCACCGATTTTGTCGGCTATTGCTTGCGCATCAGCTTTCACTTTATCGGCTTTGTGCGCGGCCTGGCGGATGTTCTCGGCTACGATTTTCTTGTTCGATTTGTCGGCCAACACGGCCAGTCCCTGCGGGAGCAGGTAGTTGCGGCCGAAGCCAGGCTTCACCTTTACGGTGTCATTCTTATAGCCCAGGCCCTTAACGTCGTCTTTCAGAATTACTTCCATGTCTTTCTCTAGTATTGAGTAGTGAGTAGTAGGTATTGAGTAATAACGATGCGGAAAAGCTCCGCGGGTGTCTCACTACTCAATACTAACTACCCAATACTAATTTTCTATTTCAACGAGTCGGTTACGTAGGGCATCAGGGCCAAGTGACGGGCTTTTGCTACGGCTTGGGCCACTTTGCGCTGGAACTTGAGGCTGGTGCCCGTGATGCGGCGAGGCAGAATGCGGCCCTGCTCGTTCACGAACTTCAGCAGGAAGTTCGGGTCTTTGTAATCGACATACTTGATGCCGTTCTTCTTGAAGCGGCAGTACTTCTTGCGGGTATCCTGCTTGTGGATACGTTCGTTGGCGAGGCTCATCTTCTTACTACTGGGCTACGGCTTCCGATTGTTTGGCTTTCTGCTGGTTCATCTCGCCTTTCCGACGACGCTCCCCGTAGGCTACGGCGTGCTTGTCGAGCACCGTGGTGAGGAAACGGATGATCCGCTCGTCACGACGGAATGCTAGCTCCAGCGTATCCACGATGTTGCCGGCGCCAGTAAACTCCACGAGGAAGTAGTAGCCGGTGTTTTTTTTCTGAATTGGGTACGCCAGCTTTTTTAGGCCCCAAGCTTCAGTGTTGATGATGTCGGCGCTATTTTCCTTAAGCACCTGCGAGAACTTCTCGACCGTCTCTTGCACTTGGCTCTCGTTCAGCACGGGAGTCAGAATGAAGACCGTCTCGTAATTTCTTACTTCCATTACGACGGGGTGAAATTGTTGTGTGAAAAAATCAATGAGGGGGCAAAGATACGCTTTTTCCAACACGCCCCGTATGCCTTATCTATAAATAGTTGAAATATGAGTGGAATTAAGAAGTTGGCTGTCAATTACCAAACCTTATTTTCCAGCCAGCAGTTAACTAAGGGAAAGAGTGGGAGCCTCCTCATTTGGGAGTATAGGCAGGCGAGCCAATATTGGTTTTGCCACATCTAATAGAAGGAGTGTTTCGACCTTTTTAGAATACATCTAAGCAAGCTTCAGGGGGCGAAAATTAGCTTACCTGGGTTTGTTCTCTAGCAATCCCGACCTACATTTGTGGCCTTGAAGCACCCCCGCGTTTCTTTTTCCCAGTCAAATTGTGCTATGGATAGCATCCGACTTCGTCCTCTTTTTCGCCTCTTTCTTGCTCTGTTCCTAACATTTGCTGCCCTAGATAACACTTCGGCTCAAGATGTTGGCGCGGCTCCGGCCGTGAGCAAAGAAGGCGTAACACCTGGCGCTACGCCCGCCGCAACCCCAGCTACGGCTGCTGCTCCCGCCGCTGGCGGTGGCGACGCCGCTACCATTGCCGCTGGCGACGCTCTCTTCAAAGGCAACTGCGCCCAGTGCCACGCCATCAACGATGTAGTGGTAGGTCCAGCCCTCGGTGGTATCACCAAGCGCCGTCCTATCTCTTGGTTGATTCCATGGATCAAAAACTCCAGTAAAGTAGTAGCCAGCGGTGATGAATACGCCGTGAAGCTGTATAACCAGTACCAAAAGCAGCAGATGCCCAGCTTCCAGCTGAGCGACACTGAAATTACTTCGATTATATCTTACATCACAGCGGAGGAAGGCAAATCTGCTGGTGCTCCCGGCGCTGCTACAGGAATTACTCCTGAGAAAGGAACTGAGACTCCTGGTACGGAAGCTGGTGCTGGTGGTGGCGGCCAGTACGTCGATGTTCTGCTAATCGTATTAGTGGTAGTGCTGATTGTGCTGGTGGTAACGTTGGTTATTATCGCCAACATCATGAAAGACGTGCTTCGCGGCCGCAAAGACCTTGATGGTCGGGACGTGGAGCTGCTGGAGCAGCGCACCGATTGGACTAAGCTGTACAAGTCGCCGGTGTTGCGTGGCATTGCTGGAACGGTGTTCGTACTGGCCGTACTATATGCGTCGGTGCAAGGCGCCATGGGTGTAGGTCTGACGCAGGGCTACCAGCCCACGCAGCCCATTGCCTTCTCGCATAAGCTGCACGCTGGCGAGCACCAGATCAACTGCGCTTATTGCCATACCTCGGTGTACAAGAGCAAATCAGCCAATATCCCGTCGGCTAATATCTGTATGAACTGCCACTCGCAGATCAAAACGGAGTCGCCGGAAATTAAGAAGATTTACCGCTCTATTGAGCGTAAGCAGCCCATTCAGTGGGTGCGGGTGCACAACCTGCCAGACTTGGCTTACTTCAACCACTCGCAACATACTCAAGTGGGCGGCATCGAATGCCAAACCTGCCACGGCCCCATCCAGAACATGGAAGTGGTGTACCAGTATTCGCCGCTCACGATGGGCTGGTGTATCAATTGCCACCGCGAAACGCCGCTTAACACGAAAGGCAACGGCTACTACAACAACCTCGTGAAACTGCACGACACGGCCAACGGTGGTGCACCGTTCACGGTTTCGTCGAACGGTGGCACGGAGTGCTCGAAGTGCCACTACTAAGTTCATAGAGCCTCGCTACGCTGAGTTAAGTCTCAAGCTAGCGGGGCTCGCTACCGAAAAGCCTTTTAAACAAGCCTTAAACTTGCGGACCGTGTCAGGGCACTACTCATAGGCCCTGTGTCCACAAGACCCTAAGTCCCCAAACAAATGCAAGAGTCGCCTAAGTACTGGAAGGGAATTGAGGAACTAGAGAACTCACCGGAGTTCGTGAAGAATGCACTCACGGAGTTTGCAGACTTCCTCCCGGTGAAAGAGACCCACGGAACATCCGATGCCAGCGTAGCACCGCGCCGTGACTTCCTCAAGCTAATGGGCTTCGGCATCGCCGCCGCCACCCTTGCCAGCTGCGAAACCCCAATTAGAAAAGCAATTCCTTACCTGAACAAGCCAGAGGAAGTAGATCCAGGTATTTCGAACTGGTACGCTTCCACTTACTTCATCGGTCAGGATTATAATAGCGTCCTGGTAAAAACCCGCGAGGGCCGTCCCATCAAGCTGGAAGGCAACCCGGAGTCGCCAATTACGCGCGGCGGCCTTTCGGCCCGTGCCCAAGCTTCGGTTCTGGACCTATATGACGGTGCCCGGTTGAAGAAGTTTGCCATCAAAGACAAGGATGGCAAGTTCAATGACGCGGCCAAGGACGTAGTCGATCAGCAAATTCGTACGGCACTGGCTAGTGCGGGCCGCATCGCCATCGTATCGCCGACTATCATTAGCCCTAGCACGAAGAAGGTCATTGCAGAGTTTGCAGCCCGTTACCCCAGCACCGAGCACGTGATGTACGACGTGAATTCGGCTTCGGGTCTGCTGCGCGCTAATGGTGGCGTACTGCCAAGCTACGATTTCAGCAAAGCTGACGTAATTGTAAGCTTAGCCGCCGATTTCCTCGGCACTTGGATCTCGCCGGTGGAGTTCGCTCAGCAGTACATCACCAACCGTAAAGTGAGCAGCGAAAAGCGCACCATGTCGCGCCACTACCAGATTGAGAGTGCCTTCACGCTCACGGGTTCCAACGCTGACATTCGTGTACCAGTAAAGCCCTCGCAGCTTGGCACCACCGCGGTAGCGTTATACAACAACATATTGAGCGGTGGCACTGCTTCGATTAGCGGGTTGAGCTCGGCCGAAAATGCCAAGTTTGCTCAAGCTGCGAGAGACCTGAAGGCTGCTGGCAGCCGTGGTCTTGTGGTATCCGGTTCCAACGACCCCGCTATTCAAACCCTAGTAGCTGCTATCAACCGTAGCCTGGGCAGTGCCGCCGTCGATTTGACTACGCCATCTATGCTGCGCCAAGGTGACGACGCCCGCATGGACCGGCTGGTGAAAGACATTGTTGCTGGTCGGGTAGGAGCAGTTATTTTCTACGGTGCCAACCCGGTGTACAACCACCCAATGGGTGCTCAGCTAGGTGAGGCATTGAAAGGTGGCAAGGTGAAAACCACCATCTCGCTCAACGACCGCCTCGACGAAACCGCTTCGTTCTGTAAGTATATCGCGCCCAACAACCACTGGCTGGAATCGTGGAACGACTACGAGCCCAAGCGTGGTTATCTGAGCCTCGCGCAGCCAGCTATTTCGCCACTGTTTGCTACTCGTCAGGCGCAGGAGTCGTTGCTGACGTGGGCTGGCAATTCTAACAGCTATTACAGCTACCTCCGCGCTCAGTGGAAAGGTATCATCGGTAATGATGCTAAAGCTTGGGATAAAGCCGTGCACGATGGCGTAGCAAGAGGTTCGGTGCTAGCTGCTCCAGCCGCGCAGGCGGGAGCTGTTATGAGCCCCGAAGCGGCTATTGCAGCCATCAACTCAGCTCCCAAGCCATCTGGCATTGAGCTGACCATTTACGAAAAGATAGGGGTAGGCAATGGTACCGAAGCCAACAACCCTTGGCTGCAAGAGTTGCCCGATCCAGTATCGAAAGCCACGTGGGGCAACTACGTGGCCGTGCCACGCAAAATGGCCGAAGAGAAGGGCTGGAAGCAGGGCGACGTGCTGAAGGTTTCGGCCCCTAACGTGAAACCGATTGAATTGCCCGTGCTGGTCCAGCCTGGCCAAGCAGCCGGCTCCGTAGCTATTGCACTTGGCTACGGCCGGGTGAAAGCAGGCCGGGTAGGCAACGAAGTAGGACAGAATGTGCTGCCCTTCGTTACGATGCGCAACGATGCTATCATGTATGGCAACGTTGTAACGTTGGAAGCAACCGGTGCTACTTCGCCCATTGCCCAGACCCAGACGCACCAGACGATGATGGACCGCTCACAAGTGGTTCAGGAGTCGACGCTGGCGATGTACCAGAAGAACCCCAAAGAGGTTACCGAGTACGAAACCATCTCCACCCCGGACGGTCCGCAGAAGCCCAACAAGGTGTCGTTGTGGCAGGATTACGAATACAAGAACCACCACTGGGGCATGGTCATCGACCTCAACTCGTGCATCGGCTGCGGCTCTTGCGTGATTGGGTGCCAAGTGGAAAACAACGTAGCTGTAGTAGGTAAGCAGGAAGTAATTAACCGGCGCGAAATGCACTGGTTGCGCATCGACCGTTACTACAGCTCCGCGGCCAGCAAAGAGGATTTCGCCGAGAAGGGCAAGCTCGATACGTACGAGGCAATGGAAGACCCGACGGAAAACCCGACGGTTATCTTCCAGCCCATGCTGTGCCAGCACTGCAACCACGCGCCTTGTGAAACGGTGTGCCCGGTACTTGCTACCACGCACAGTTCGGAAGGTCTCAACCAGATGACCTACAACCGTTGCGTAGGTACGCGCTACTGCGCCAATAACTGCCCTTACAAAGTGCGCCGCTTCAACTGGTTCTCGTACTACTCGAATGAGAAGTTCGAAGTGCAGAACGGTCACATGTTCACCGACCTTGGCCGCATGGTGCTGAACCCAGACGTAACGGTGCGGGCTCGTGGGGTGATGGAAAAATGCTCTTTCTGTGTACAGCGAATTCAGCTTGGTAAGCTGGAAGCCAAAAAGCAGAAGCGCCGTCCGAAAGATGGTGAAGTAGTAACTGCTTGCGCGCAGTCTTGCCCCACGCAAGCCATTGTATTCGGTGACCTGCGTGATCCTAACTCGCGGGTTTCGCAGATCACGCGTCGGGAGGATGGGGAAAGAGGTTTCCACGTGTTGGATTCCATCAACACCCAGCCGAACATCACGTACTTGACTAAAATCCGGAACGCCAGCAAAACGGAGTTCAACGCCTAAAAACTGAGCCGTGGGGAGGGCTGCAAGCTCGCAGCCGGTAGCCCCCCCATCCATTCCTTTAAGTCCAAACACTATGCAGCACGTATCGCCTGTACGGGAGCCGCTCGTAACCGGGGGGAAAACGTACCACGACGTCACCCAAGACGTGTGCCGCCAGGTAGAAGCCGCTCCCAACGTCCGTTGGATGGCTGCCCTTGCCGTGGCACTCTTTTTCCTCGGCATCTTCTTCTATTCCGTGTACCGCACGCTGTGGTACGGCATCGGGGAATGGGGCCTAAATAAAACCGTTGGCTGGGCCTGGGATATTACCAACTTCGTATGGTGGGTAGGTATCGGCCACGCTGGTACGCTTATCTCGGCAGTTCTGCTGCTGTTCCGTCAGAAGTGGCGGACCTCCATCAACCGCGCGGCCGAAGCCATGACCATCTTCGCCGTAATCTGCGCGGCTATGTTCCCGGTACTGCACATGGGCCGTCCGTGGCTTGCCTACTGGGTATTCCCGCTGCAAAACACGTTTGGCTCGCTATGGGTGAACTTCAACTCGCCGCTGCTGTGGGACGTTTTCGCCATCTCGACTTACTTCACCGTGTCGCTGGTATTCTGGTACACGGGTTTGGTGCCGGACTTCGCTACCATTCGTGACCGTGCCAAGGGTCCTATCGCCAAGGTAGCATACTCGCTGCTGAGCATGGGCTGGAAAGGCTCGGCCAAGCACTGGTCGCGCTACGAAACGGTTTCGCTGATTCTGGCGGGTGTTTCTACGCCGCTGGTACTTTCGGTACACACCATCGTATCGATGGACTTTGCTACGTCGGTAGTTCCGGGCTGGCACACCACCATCTTCCCGCCCTACTTCGTGGCCGGTGCTATCTTCTCCGGCTTCGCCATGGTACTCACCCTAATGCTTATCACGCGGGTGGTATTCAAGCTGGAAGACTACATCACGCTGGAACACATTGCCCTCATGAACAAAATCATGATGGTAACTGGCTCTATTGTAGGTGTAGCTTATATCACGGAGTTCTTCATTGCTTGGTACTCGGGCGTTGAGTTCGAACAGTACGCCTTCATTAACCGTGCTACCGGTCCGTACTGGTGGGCTTACTGGTCGATGATGACCTGCAACGTTATTTCGCCCCAGCTGGTGTGGATTCGTCGTATTCGCTACAGCATCCCGGCCACCTTCGTACTGTCGATTATTGTAAACATCGGGATGTGGTTTGAGCGCTTCGTGATTATCGTAACCTCGCTGCACCGCGACTACCTGCCGTCGAGCTGGGTGATGTTCTCGCCTACCATCATCGACATCGGCATCTACGTTGGTACGCTGGGTCTGTTTTTCACGCTGTTCCTGCTGTTCGCTAAGTTCTTCCCCGTGATCAACATGGCCGAGGTGAAGGCGGTGCTGAAGTACACCGTAGACAACGGGCCGACTTACACTGGCCACGACCCACATCATCAGACTATCACCCAACCCGCCACCCACGGTGTGCCAGCTTCGGCTCCCGTAAACTACGATAAGCATGACTAAGCGCTTCGCCCTCGGCATCTTCGAAGACGAGGACGTGCTGCTGCACGCCGTTGAAAACGTTCGCGAAGCGGGCGTAAAAATCTACGAAGTATTCACTCCGTTCCCGATTCACGGCATAGACGAGGCGCTCGGCATTGAGCGCTCCCGTCTGCCTATCGCGGCCTTCTTCTACGGTCTGACAGGTTTGTCTTTTGCGCTGTGGATGCAGATTTACATGCTGGGCTTCGACTGGCCGATGATAATTGGTGGCAAGCCGCACATTGCGCTGCCCGCTTTTATTCCAGTTTCCTTCGAGTTGACGGTTTTCTTCTGCTGCCACGGTATGGTTATTACCTTCTATACCATCAGCAAACTATACCCGCGCTGGAAAACTCCCGTGCTGGACGTGCGCTCCACCGACGATAAGTTCGTGATGGCCATTGAGGTGAACGAGAAGACCGATCTGAACCATCTGACGCAGCTGCTGCGCGCTAACGGCGCCTCAGAGGTGAACGAAAAAGAAATGACCAAATTCTAATGACGCATTCGCTGAAAATAGGTCGGCAAGCGTCGGCTATTCTGTTTGCTTCGGTGCTGGCTGCCGGTTGCAACCGCGCCGATGATCCGGGCGTCCAGTACGCTCCCGAGATGTACGAGTCCATTCCGTACGATGCGCTAAAGCAGGTAGATGCCAACACCATCAACCCGATGGGCATCAACGAGCGCACCCCCGCGGTAGGCACGGTGCCACTAGGTAAGATGGACTACTACTCGCACATTCCCAAGGATAGCGTGACCATTGCCGAGCGGGTACTGCGGAACCCTTTCTCCTACACCAAGGAAAACCTGCTCGAAGGCCAGGTGCTGTACGTTCGCAACTGCCAGCACTGCCACGGCGAGCAAGGCGACGGTCAAGGGCCGGTTGGCGTTAAGTTTAAGGGTGTGCCCAACTACGCAGCCGGCGCCTACAAAAACATGAACGACGGGCACATCTACCACGTCATTCAGTGGGGCCGCAACCGCATGATGCCGCACGGCTCGCAGGTGAACCCCAACGAGCGGTGGAAAATAGCCATGTACGTGCGCATGCTCCAGGAAGGCAAGGGCCCCGATGGTCTGACGGATTTCCTGAAAGCCCGCGGCCAAAGCTCCGGTCAGAATTCGGAGTCGACAGATCAGCAAAACCAAGCCCCAGTGGAGGAAGCTCAAGCCGACAAGAAATCGGAAACTCCAGGACAGGGAGATGAAGCACGTAACGGCACCGCCTATTAATCCACTATGGCAACTCTGACGCATCAAGAAAGCGCCACGGCTGAATACCTGGAAGTTTCGTCCGGTACCCGTAAGAGATTCATCATGATCATTGTGGCCGGCGTTGCGCTGCTGGTTATCGGCATGATCCTATCCTACCTCGGGGTAGGAGTTGAACATCACGAAGGTGCGGCCGCCACTCATGGCGCCACTGGCGGTGGCCACGAAGGAACCGGCCACCACGGCAGCCCAGCTTGGCTGAAGCGCCTTATTGTGAGCTTGTGGCACAACAACGTGTTCTTCACGGGCGTGTCTACCATTGGCACCGTGTTTATGGCTATCCAGTACGTAGCCTATGCTGGCTGGTCGGTGCTGATTAAGCGCGTGAACGAAGCCCTCAGCGCCTGGGTAATTCCGGGTGGCGTGTTGATGGTAACCATCTTCCTGCTAAGCCTCATCAACCACGACATCTTTCACTGGACGATGCCGGGCATCATGGAGAAGGGCAATGAAAACTACGACGCCCTGATTGCGGGTAAGTCGGGTTTCCTAAACCTAGGCTTTTACCTTGGCCGCATGGTGGTTTTCATTGGTATCTGGGCCTTCTTTACCAAGCGTCTCCGCGACTTGTCGTTGGCTGAGGACCTGAATGGCGGTACCGCTTACTTCCATAAGTGCATCAACGTGTCAGCCCTATTCTTGGTGCTGTACGCGGTTTCCTCTTCGATTTCGGCTTGGGACTGGGTGATGTCCATTGACACGCACTGGTTCTCGACCATGTTCGGGTGGTACGTATTCGCCTCTTGGTGGGTATCGGGCATCGCGGCTACTACGCTGTGCACCATTCTGCTGAAGCAAGCTGGTTACCTGCGCTGGGTTCAGCCCGGTCACCTGCATGATCTTGGTAAATTTATGTTCGGCTTCAGCATCTTCTGGACCTACGTGTGGTTCTCGCAGTTCATGCTGATTTGGTACGCTAACCTGCCGGAAGAGGCGGTTTACTACAACCAGCGCCTGGGTGGGTTTAACAACCAGTACACTTGGCTGTTCTTCTTCAACCTACTCATCAACTTCGCCTTCCCGTTCTTGGTGCTGATGACCCGCGATGCCAAGCGCCAAATGATCATGCTTAAAATTGTGAGCATTGCCATTCTGATTGGCCACTGGTTCGACTTCTATTTAATGATCATGCCTGCAACTATGCAGGAGAATAACGGGTTCATAATAGAGTTCGGTGTCGCAATGGTATTCTTGGGGAGCTTCCTGCTGTTGATGACCAGGCGCCTCTCGCAAGCCTCACTGGTTCCGTTGCATCACCCGTTCCTCGACGAGAGCGTGCACCATACCACCTAAATCTAGACATGAGTATTGAGGAGTGAGAAGTTAGACTGGACGGTATAACGACAACTCACTTCTGCTCTCAACTCTCACTTCTTTTCCCTTCTGATGACTACTCTTGGTATTTTGCTGGTATTGGTGCTGCTGCTGGTCGTGTTCGGCCTGCTGTTCCGCCTCCAGATCCTAACCTCGATTTTTTCTGGCAGCTCCGCCCGTGAATTTGGCACCAGCAACCGTGTTAACGGGGTGCTGATGCTCATCTTCATGGTAGTTGGTGGCGCGGCCTTCGCCTGGTCGTTTGGCGACAATTTCAATAAAATGAACCCGCCCATCGCGTCGGTACACGGCCACGCGACGGAGCGTATGTTCTGGACCACGATGATCATTATCGGCATCGTGTTCGTCCTGACGCAAGTAGCCTTGTTTGTGTACTCGTACAAGTACCAGCATAAAGAGGGTCGTCGGGCGTACTTCTTCCCCCATAATAACAAGATTGAAATCATCTGGACGGTGATTCCCGCCATCGTAATGGCTGGCCTTGTCTTCGCTGGTTGGAAAGAATGGACTCGCATTACAGGCGCCGCGCCGAAGAATTCCGTGGTGCTGGAAGTGATGGGCAAGCAGTTCAACTGGTTGGTACGCTACCCCGGCCGCGACCAAACGTTGGGCGTAGTAAACTATCGCTTGATTGACGCTACCAACGAGTTTGGCTTCGACCTGACCGATAAGCGGGGCCTCGACGACTTCGTAGCTGGTGAGATTCACGTTCCGAAGGGCCACCCAGTGGAGCTTAAGATTCGTTCCCGCGATGTGCTCCACGCGGTGTATATGCCCCATTTTCGCGTGCAGATGTATGCCGTACCGGGTATGCCAACCAAGTTCTGGTTTATCCCGACCAAAACTACGGACGAAATGCGTGCTCAACTCGGTAAGCCTGATTTCAACTACGAACTAGCTTGCAACCAAATCTGCGGCCGCGGTCACTTCGCTATGAAGCTGAACATTGTAGTGGATGAACCAGATGACTATGTAGCCTGGTTTGCTCAGCAAAAGTCCTTCTCGGAGCAAAATCCTGACGTACTCGCATCCTTCAAACAGAAAGAGGAAAAGCTGGTTGTAAAAGAGGCTGCTGCTGCCGTAGCGACGCCTACCGCTAATCCTTCGCTCTAATTCAACGCAGTTAACCAAAGCTTTCTATGGCTGCTAATCTTCCCACGCAAATGCCGGGTGGTGTCGGGGTAACCCAACCAGACATCTCGCACGACGAGCATCTGCACGATGACCACCACGATCAGCACTGGCTGTTCAAATACGTCTTCAGCACCGACCACAAAGTCATTGCCAAGCAATTCCTGATCACGGGTATCTTCTGGGCAATACTGGGTGGTACGTTGTCGAGCTTGTTCCGTTTGCAGCTTGGCTGGCCCGAGGCCACTCTCGGCTGGCTGACCCCGGTACTCGGTAAATGGATTGAAGCCGGCAAGCTGAACCCGGAGTTCTACCTAGCACTGGTGACGATGCACGGCACCATCATGGTGTTCTTCGTGCTTACAGCTGGCCTATCAGGCACGTTCTCCAACTTCCTGATCCCGCTGCAAGTAGGCGCGCGTGACATGGCCTCGGGTTTCATGAACATGCTCTCCTATTGGTTCTTCTTCGTGTCGGGCATTATTATGTTCTCCTCGATGTTCTTGGAGACGGGGCCGGCTGCCGCAGGTTGGACTATCTACCCGCCACTGAGCGCCTTGCCGCAAGCTATTCCCGGCTCTGGCGCGGGCATGACGATGTGGTTGGTATCGATGGCTCTATTTATTGTTTCGCAGCTGTTGGGTGGTGTTAACTATATCACCACTGTTATCAACTTGCGTACTCGGGGCATGAGCATGAGCAAATTGCCGCTCACCATCTGGTCGTTCTTCTTGACGGCTATTTTGGGCCTGCTCTCGTTCCCTGTTCTTTTCTCGGCCGCACTGCTGCTGATTTTCGACCGTAGCTTCGGCACCTCGTTCTTCCTGTCTGACATCTACATCGCCGGGCAGGCACTTAACCACACGGGCGGCTCGCCGGTGTTGTTCCAGCACTTGTTCTGGTTCCTAGGTCACCCAGAAGTGTACATTGTAATCATGCCAGCTATGGGCATGGTGTCTGAGATTCTTGCTACCAACTCACGCAAGCCTATCTTCGGTTATCGCGCCATGATTGGCTCGCTGCTCGGGATTTCTCTCTTGTCGTTTGTTGTGTGGGCTCACCACATGTTCGTGACAGGGATGAATCCGTTCCTCGGCTCGGTATTCATGTTCCTGACGCTCATCATCGCCGTACCTTCGGCCGTGAAGACCTTTAACTGGCTAGCAACGCTGTGGCGCGGCAATATCCGTTTCACCACCGCCATGCTTTTCTCTATCGGCTTCGTTTCGCTGTTCATCTCCGGTGGCTTGACGGGTATCATCCTGGGTAACGCTGCCTTGGACATTCAGATGCACAACACCTATTTCGTAGTGGCTCACTTCCACTTGGTAATGGGTAGCTCAGCTTTCTTTGGTTTGTTTGCGGGCGTGTACCACTGGTTCCCAAAGATGTTCGGGCGCATGATGGACGAAAAGCTCGGCTACATCCACTTCTGGTTGACTTTCATTGGGGTGTATCTGGTGTTCATGCCGATGCACTACGTAGGTATCGCCGGTTTCCCCCGCCGCTACTACGCTTGGACGGGCTTCTCCGCTTTCAGCCAATTCGCTGACCTGAACAAGTTCATCTCGATTGCTGCCATCCTGGCGTTCTTCGCGCAGTTCGTGTTCATTTTCAACTTCTTCTACAGCATCTTCCGCGGGCGCCGCGCCACCGAAAATCCTTGGCGCTCGACTACGCTTGAGTGGACCACGCCGCTGCACCCTGGTCACGGTAACTGGCCCGGCGAGATTCCTGCTGTGTACCGCTGGCCCTACGACTATAGCAAGCCTGGCGCAGAGGAAGACTTCATCCCACAGAACGTACCGCTCTCCAAAACGCAGTCGTCTAACCTACCTTACGAGAAAGAGATGGAGTAATAGCCTTCTGGCAATAACCCCCGAAACGGGCCGCTGTACTTACGGCGGCCCGTTTTGTTGTAACAGGGTGTTACTCGTGTCATTTTTGAAATCGCGCGAATCGTTCGGCTTGTTTGATTGTTAAATCACTGACAGCGCGAGAAGAAGTCTGCGCTACTTTCTCTATGAACCAACCTGCTTTCGTGCGCCGCTTCCGCTTCTTTGGCATCCTGACGGTGGTAGCGGTGTACTTATTGATTCTGGTGGGCGGCATTGTCCGCAGTACGGGCTCTGGCATGGGCTGTCCCGATTGGCCGAAGTGTTTCGGGACCTGGGTGCCTCCAACGGAGAGCAGCCAGCTACCAACCAATTACAAGGAAATCTACACCGAGCAGCGCGTGGCCAAAAACCAGCGTATAGCCAAAACGCTCGATAAACTCGGCTTCAAGCAAGTAGCGGCGCAGATATTTGCGCACCCGACGCAATACATCGAAACCGACTTCAACGCCACCAAGACTTGGATTGAGTATCTCAACCGGCTGCTGGGCGCTTTGATTGGTGTTTTTATTTTCCTGTCTGTGGTACTAGCATTGCCATATTGGCGCCGCGACCCAATGGTGTTTTGGCTGACGTTTGCTTCGTTTCTGCTGACTGGGTTTCAGGGCTGGCTAGGGTCGTTGGTGGTATCAACCAATCTGCTGCCGGAAATGGTGACAGTACATATGGCGCTGGCGCTGGTCATTGTGGCCATGCTGATTTACGCAGTAAGCCGTTCGCAACAAGCCGGGGAGGCGTACATGGTGGCCAACGTGCAGCCGCGTGCTTCGGGGTTGCTGCTGGGGTTGTGGGCAGCTGCATTGCTCACGTTCGGGCAGATAATGCTAGGTACGCAAGTGCGGGAGCAGGTCGATATCGTGGCTTCGGGCGCTAACTTCCTGAACCGCAGCGGTTGGGTGGAACAGCTGGGCTCCATCTTCCATTTTCACCGCTCGTTCTCCATTGCGCTGCTGCTCCTGAACCTGTACGTGGCGTACCGGCTCTATCAATTGGGAAGCGCCCGGCTGCGGCGGTTAGCAACGGCGGTATTGGCCTTACTAGGCTTGGAAATAGCGGCGGGTATCACGCTGGCCTACTTTGCTCTGCCCGCCGCCGTACAGCCCATACATCTCACCGTTGCGACACTGCTCTTCGGGGCGCAGTTTCTGACCATCATTCGCTACAGCTACCAGACGAAAACCCAGCCGCAGGCCGCTATTCCGCGTGTCGTTGCGTAACTTTGCGGCCCGGTTTGGAGCCCTTCCGCCGTCTGTCTTGTTCTACTACTGATGACCAAAGTCAGGGCGTACTTTCAATTGATCAAATTCCGGCTGGCGCTGACGGTGGCCTTTTCTAGTGCCATCGGCTACCTGCTAGGGGCGCAAGCCTTCGACTGGAGCCGAGCACTACTGGTGCTGCTTGGGGGCTTGGCTGTAACGGGCTCGGCGAATACTATCAATCAGATTTACGAGAAAGACCTCGACAAGCTGATGAAGCGGACGGCTCAGCGCCCGTTGCCGCTCGGCATTCTGAGCATAGCTGAGGCCTGGGTGTTTGCTGTTGTGTTGGGCGTGCTGGGGCTGGGGTTGCTGGCGTATTGCTTCAATCCGTTGGCGGCGGCGCTGTCGCTGATTTCGCTCATTCTGTACGGCTTCATCTACACGCCCCTCAAGCAGCTCTCGCCCATCTGCGTATTTGTGGGCGCTATTCCCGGTGGCTTGCCGCCGTTCATTGGTTGGGTGGCCGCTACCAACGCCATCACGGGTGACGCTAGCATTGGTGGCTGGGTGTTGTTTGGTATCCAATTTATGTGGCAGTTTCCGCACTTCTGGGCCATTGCTTGGGTTTTAGATGATGACTACCGAGCCGCGGGTTTCAAGATGCTACCCTCGCCCGGCCGCAAAGATTTGCGCACCGCTTTCCAAATCATGACCTACACGCTGCTGCTGATTCCGTTGAGCCTACTGCCCTTGCAGTTTGGCATTACGGGTAAAGTATCGGCGCTGATTGCGGTGGTGTGCGGCGTGCTATTTCTAATGCAAACTTTCTACCTGATGCGCACCTGCACCAAAAAAGCAGCCATGAGCATCATGTTTGGTTCTTTTCTGTATCTACCCATTGTGCAGATAGCTCTCGTTCTTGACAAAATGTAAACAGGCTGTTGTTCGTTTTTTGCGGCTCATTTTTAGCCCTAGTTCTCCTGAATAGATAAGCGAAGAACAAAAGACGAACAGCGAAAAACGAACACTCTTATGCAAACCGCGGAAACCTTAGAAACCAAAGAACCCGGCACCGGCATGCACCCCTTGCGGCTGCTGCTAATTCTAATGATTGTGAGCATCATTATGATGTTCGCGGCCTTCACCAGCGGCTTTATCGTGCGGCGCGAAGAAGGCAACTGGCGGGAGTTCGACCTGCCGATTAGCTTGCTGTATAATACGATTGTGATTGTGTTGAGCAGCGCTACCATGCAGTGGGCTTACGCTTCGGCGAAGCAAGACGAACTTGGACGCGTGAAGCTGGCTATGGGCTTGACGGTGTTATTAGGTCTTGCTTTCTTGGTGGGCCAATGGTTCTCCTGGGGCGATTTGGTAGCGGGCCGCACCTATTTTGGCGGCGTCGATGCCAACCCTTCCGGCTCATTCGTGTATGTATTGATGGGCGTTCATGGATTTCACCTAATCACGGGGCTGATTTTTCTCGTAAAGACCTACCTGAAAACGCTTCGATATCAGGTGCATTCGCGCCAAATGATGCCCATTGCCAACTGCACCATCTACTGGCACTTCCTGGGCGGGCTTTGGTTGTACCTGTATTTGTTCCTACTTTTGAACCACTAGTCTCGTCTTACCCCGCACGCTATGTCCACCATTTCCACGACGCAGCCCTTGTCTACTGCCGACTCCGCCGAACGTCCGCGGAGCGGCAGCTGGGACGGAGGCAATGAACCCTTCAAGGCCAGCTACGGCAAGCTGATGATGTGGTTCTTCCTGCTGTCGGACGCCTTTACGTTCGCCGCTTTCCTGACCACGTACGGCCTGATTCGTCACCGCTACCCGGCTTTTGATGCCGCCGCTGGCAAAGCATTTGAGTTTTCGACCGCCTACTGGCCCGTGCCAGACCGGGTGTACAATGCTTTCCCCGGTTTGGGCCATGCTAACGTGCCGCTAGGCTTCGTGGCCTTGATGACGATGATTCTCATCTTCAGCTCTGTAACGATGGTATTGGCCGTAGAGGCTGGCCACCGCATGGACAAGAAGGACGTGCAGAAATGGCTGCTCTGGACCATTCTCTTCGGTGCTACTTTCCTTGGTTCGCAAGCCTGGGAGTGGAGCCACTTTATCCATGGTACCGAAGAAGGACTGAAGATGGCTGACGGCACGGTAGTGTACGGCGCCAACTTGGCGGTGAACCAGTACGGCCCAGTGCTGTTTGCTGACCTATTTTTCTTCATCACGGGTTTCCACGGCACACACGTATTCTCGGGCGTCTGCCTGCTAGTATACTGCTTCATTGCTACCACCAACGGTACTTTCGAGAAGCGCGGGCACTATGAAATGGTAGAGAAAATAGGTCTTTACTGGCACTTTGTAGACCTAGTGTGGGTGTTCGTTTTCACCTTCTTCTACCTGGTTTAATTGTTAAATGGCTGGCCGTTCCTTCGTTTTTCCAACGACTAGCCATTTAACCATTCCGCAACTCAACCATTCAATACAATGGCTAATCACGCAGTCACTGAGCATACGCCGAACGGCGAAATTCCGAAGCCGAATACCGCCTGGATCTGGCGGACCTTCTTCGTGTTGGTTGGTATTACGGCGCTGGAATTCGTGTTCGTGTTCCTAATGAATCCGAGCACGCTCCGCAATTCCATCTTCATCATTCTGACGATTTTCAAGGCCTTCTTCATCGTGGCCGAGTTCATGCACTTGAAGCATGAAGTGAAAGCCTTGATCTGGACCATTCTCATTCCGATGGCGCTGCTCATTTGGCTGCTCATCGCGCTGGTGACGGAAGGCACCTATCAGAACTCGTTCTGGAACGTATTCAACTAACTGCATGAGGCCCAAACACGTCCTGTTGTTGGGCCTCATTCTGTTGGTCCCGGTGCTGGCTTTCGTGTTTCTCTACACCTTCGGCACCAACCGTTACGCGCTGCCCACTTTCCTGCCCGACCGTGTCGATTCGACGCTGGTGGAGGGAAAGTGGCGGCGCGATACTGTTTTTCACCAGTTGGCCGACTTTCGGTTTGCTTCACAGACGGGCCGTGAGATTACACAGAAGGACGTGGCGAGCGGTGTGTACGTGGCCAACTTCTTCTACTCGACTTGCCCTGGCGCCTGCCCCCGTATGAACAGCCAAATGGCGCGCGTGCAGGAGAAGTTTCGGCAAGAGCCCCGTGTGAAGCTCGTGTCGTATACCGTAGACCCCGCTACCGATTCGGCGGCGGTGCTAGGCCGATACGCCGAGCAGTACGGAGCTATTGCCGGCAAATGGTTTTTTCTGACCGGTGACAAAACGGCGCTTTACCGGTTAATCACGGAAGAGTTTCGACTCGACAAACCCAGTGGTGCCGGCCCTGGTATTGTGCACAGTCAAAATCTGTACCTCGTAGACCGTGACCGGCGTGTGCGCGGCATCTACGACGGAACAAAGCCCAAAGACGTTGAGCGCCTCATGACGGAAATCAACGTGCTGCTCTACACCTATGACCACGAATAGTCCGGCTGTAAATCCCGACAACACCAAGTACAAAGTACTAGCTGCCGTGCTCGGCGCCGTTATTCCGGTAGCCGTTGCCATCTTGTATTATTTCCCCACCGTGTTCCGCGTTGAAGGCGCGCAGGTGAAGTCGCTGCCGGCCGTAAATGCGGTGTTGAACTCGCTGACGGCCTTGCTGCTGATGGCCGGTTACTATTTCATCCGGCGCAAAAACGTGACCCGGCACCGTCTTATGATGGGGTTGGCCTTTCTGATGGGCTCCTTGTTTTTGGTGTCGTACGTGGTTTACCATTCGCAGGTGCCTAGCACTACATTTGGCGGCCAAGGCGTTGTTCGGGGAGTATACTATTTCTTCTTGCTGACCCACATTTTGCTGGCCGCCGTCACGGTTGGGCTGGTGCTGTTTACGCTGTACTTTGCCCTGACCGAGCAGTTTCAGAAGCACCGCCGCATTGCCCGCTGGACGTATCCCATCTGGCTCTACGTTTCCATTACCGGCGTCATCGTGTACTTCATGATTGCGCCGTATTATACTTGAAATAGTTGAATGGCTGCATGGCTTAATGGCTACATGGTTAAATGGTTGGCCGTTCTGACGGCTCTAGAACGACCAACCATTTAACCATGTAGCCATTAAGCCATGTAACTCCTAATTCATTAAACCATTCAACTTCAATCGCAGTTGAAAGAAGTATGAAAAAGATGTTTGCTACTGCGCTGTTCGCTCTATTGCTGAGCGTATTGTTTAGCTTGGCGCCGCGTATGGCTGCCGCGCAATGCACCATGTGCAAAACGCAGGTGGAGTCGGCCCGGAACCAGAAGGACGGCTACGATTTTTCGGGCTTGAACAAGGGCATTCTGTACATGGCCGCTATTCCGTATCTGCTGGTGGGGGCAGTGGGCTATTTCTGGTACCGCAACACCAAAACGAAAAAGCTGGTGCGCAAGTAATGGCTCAGTACGAGTCCACGCTGGTGGCCATGCTGGCGCAGAAGTGTCCGCGCTGCCACCGTGGGCCGCTTTTCAAGCACTTCGCGCTGCACCTCACCAAGTTCGACGCCATGTACGAGAACTGTGTGGCCTGCGAGCAGTACTACGAGCCGGAAGTGGGTTTCTATTGGGGGGCCATGTACATCAGCTACGGCTTCTCGACCCTCATTGTGGTGCTGACGGGCGTGTCGCTTTATTACCTCGCTAACGACCCGCCCGTGTGGGTGTATGTCACGACGGTGGCCGTGGTGATGGTAGCTCTAACGCCGCTGCTGTTTCGCTACGCCAGAGTGGTGATGCTGTACTTTTTCGGCGGCATCAGCTACGACCCTTACGTAGTCGATGCGCCGCCCTTGCCGCCACGAGCTCACTGAGCAACTAGGAAATGCCGCCAATTGGCGGCATTTTTGTTGGGAGCCGGTTCCTGCGGAGCCGTGTGCTCCCGCCCAAATCCGCTCCGATTGAAGTTTTCCCGCTTTCTGCCGCCGGTGTTTCTGCTGGCCGCCTTTCTCTGTTTCGCGGGTGCCTACCTCAGCAACCGCTACGGCCAGGCGCCGGAGGTGCTGCTGCGCACTGATGCCGCCCGGCTGCAAAAGCTGGTGATAAAAGCCGAGCTAACAGCGGAGCGCGAAGCTGTCGACGTGCTAAGTAAAGCCCAGCGCGGCGAGCTGACCTTCAGGACGCTGGTGAACAGCACCACCTATCCTTGCTTCGTGTATCGCGGCGGGCAGCTACAGTACTGGTCGGACCATACTGTTCGGCCCGAGCCGGAAAACGTAAACCAAGACTTTCAGGAGAAGCTGGTGAGCATGCAGTTTGGGCGCTACCTGGCTTTACGAGATGCGGCGGGCCCTTACGTGGTGCTAACGTACGTGCCGCTGGAAAAAGGCTACGGCATCAGCAACCGCTACTTACGGCAAGGCTCGGAGAAAGCCTTATTTCGGGGTCTCAACCTGCGGCTAGTGAGTGATGACCGGCGCGCCAATCTGCCGAAGCTCTACTCCGAGGAAGGAAACTATCTGTTCTCGCTGCAAAGCCTGCAAACCAACCCTATTGCTGGCAAATATCTTCCTTTGGCCCTGCTGCTGCTCGGATTAGGCTTCTACCTAGCCAGCTGGCTGCTGTGGGCCCGTCGCCTGTTGCGGGCAGGGAAAGTACCCGCTGCTGTGGCGGCTCTGCTGCTGCCGCTACTTGCGCTCCGGGCGGTGCTGCTGTACTTCGGGCTGCCTTTTTCCTTCATCGAGCTGCCGCTTTTTGACCCGCGGGTGTACGCGGCATCCTGGCGCTCTCCCTCGCTCGGCGACTTGCTCATCAACGCGGGGATGCTGGCCCTAGCTGCGTACTGCGGGTTGCTGCTGTTCCGGCGCTATAATCCCACGCGGTGGGTGGAGCGTATGCAGGATCCCGGCCGTCGGTCGATGGTGGGGGCTGTGGTGGGGGTGTTGTTTTTTTGGTTGCTGGAGTTGCTGTTTCAGTTTTATTCCAACAGCGTCAACAACACTCAGGTCATTCTTGACATCACCCAGGATATCTCGGTTTCACGCTTTAAGCTGCTGCTGAGCCTGGCCATTGTGCTGCACACCGGGGCCTACATGGTGGGCTTCTACGTGTTGTCGCGGTTGTTTAGCTCGAGTGTGGCGGCGGGCGAGCGGCGGGAAGGAATATTTGGGTTGGGGCTGGCCGCATTGCTGTTTCTGCCGATTGGCATTGCGCTCGAACAGGTGCACATGCTGCTGATTGGCATTACGCTGTGGTTTTTGCTGGTGCTGCGCCTCATTGGTCTGCGCCGCGTGGCGGCCACGACTACCTATCAAATCTATCTGTTCATCTTTTTGATGCTAGGTATTAGCTCGATTGTGGGCTCTTTGGCCTTGTTCGAGCATTTCGACCGGCAGCTGGTGCAGAACAAGCAAAATCTGGCGGGCAATCTGTTGGTCGATAACGACCTGCAAGGCGAGTTTCTGCTCACGGAACGCACCCGCGCCATGGCCACGGACCCACTCATCCGCACCTTGCTGGCCAGTCCGTTTGCCAGCGCGGAAATAGTGCGTCAGAAAATAGTGAAACACTACCTGGGCGACTATTTCGACAAGTACGAGGTAACTGTTTCGCTCTTCGACCCGGCTGGCCGGCCGATAGGGGCGGGACGCAGGACGGAGCCGCTGTCGGAGGTGCGGAGCCGGTTGTTGCAGAACGCCATGCGTACCGACCAGCTCAACCTGTTTCTGGTGCGGGGCAACCACTCGTTCAGCACCCGGCGCTACGTCGATTTTGTACCGGTGCCCGCTTCCACGCGCGGTACCAGCACCATTTTGCTGGAGCTGACGCTCAAGAAACTGACCACCTACAGCGTGGTGCCCGAACTGCTCGTGGACCAGAAGTTTTTCCAGCCCGGCCTCGGCGCCGAACTGAGCTACGCGGGTTACGAGAAAGACCGGCTCGTGTACAGCGAGGGCGACTTCGACTACGTGAACGGACTGAGCAGCCTGCAATACAACGACCCGCGCCTTTACCGCACGGGCCTGGCCGCCGGCCGTTTCCACCACCTGGCCGTGCGCGACGAAGCCCAGCAGCGCACCATTGTCGTGACGACCTCCACGTACACCTTTGCCAACTGGCTAGCCAACTTCTCGTTTCTGTTTCTGCTGCACACGTTTTTCTGGCTGCTGAGCGTGGGCGTGTACCTATTGGCGCGTGGCAAGTACCTGGAAGTTTTTCGTACCAACTTCAGCACCAAAATTCAGCTGTTCCTCAACTTCGGAATTCTGGTGCCGCTCGTGATTGTGAGCATTGCCACGGCCAGCCAAGTTACGTCGTCGTACAAGCGGGACTTGCGGCGCACCTACGAGCGGCGCGGGCGGGCAGTGCAGGAAAATCTGCTGCAAAACCGCGCGCTGCTCTCCGACTCGGCCGGCCGCGCTGCGCTGTTTAGTTTGGCCGATAACGTTTCCTCGCTCACCGAAACCGACCTCAACCTCTACGATGCCAGCGGGGAATTACTCGTCAGTAGCCAGCCCATCATCTTCGAGTCGGGGCTTTTGGGGCCGTTGATGAATCCGCAGGCGGTGGCGGCGCTCAAGGAACGCACGCAGCCGCGCGTGTTGCTGATGGAACGGGCCGGCTCGCTCTCCTTCAACGCGCTTTATCTGCCCCTGCGCGACACCGAAGAACAAGCCGGGCAGGCCGGCCGAATTGTCGGCTACGTGGGCATTCCATTTTTCGACTCCGAGAAAGAGCTGGACAACAAGCTCATCGAGCTGATTTCCATCTTGCTGAACATTTTCAGCGTGATGTTCATCTTCTTTCTGCTGCTCACTTTCGTGGCTTCCCGGGTGCTTACCAATCCGCTCAAGCTGCTCACGGAAAAGCTCAAGCAAACCACGCTTACGGGTCAGAACGAGATGCTCGACTACCAATCGGCCGACGAGATTGGGATGCTGGTGCGCGAGTACAATGCCATGCTGCTGAAGCTGGAGGAAAGCAAGCAGGAGCTGGCCACGCAGGAAAAGGAGGCGGCCTGGCGCGAAATGGCCCGGCAGGTGGCCCACGAAATCAAGAACCCGCTCACGCCCATGAAGCTGAGTTTGCAGTTTTTGCAGCGCGCCATCGACGACAACCGGCCGAATTTGCAGGAGCTGATTGGCAAGGTTTCGCAGACGCTCATCACGCAGATTGACGTGCTGACGGATATTGCCACCTCGTTCAGCAACTTCACCAACCTGCCTGCCATGCGCCCCGAGCGGCTGGATGTGGGTTCTATTCTGCGCCGTTGCGTGGGGCTGCACCAGGGCAGCCGCCAGGAGGCCCGTATTCAGCTGCACCTGCCGACGGATGCCGGAGCCATTGTTTATGCCGATGAAAACTTGCTGGTGCGCACCTTCAACAATTTGCTGATTAATGCCCTGCAAGCCGTGCCCGAGAGTCGGGTTCCAGTTATTGACGCCCGGCTCGAAATCCGGCCCGAGGCGCGGGTGCGTATCATCATTCAGGACAACGGGGCCGGTATCCCGGCGGACGTGCGCGAGAAGGTATTCGTGCCCAACTTCACCACCAAAGCCACCGGCTCCGGCATTGGGCTGGCCGTGGCCAAGCGAGGCATAGAAAGCGCCGGCGGCAGCATCTGGTTCGAGACGGAAGAAGGCGTCGGCACCACATTTTATATTGAGCTGCCGCTGGCCGGATAACCCCACCCCAACCCCTCCCCAAAAGGGAGAGGGCTTTAGTTTTAGAATCTAGAATTAGAGCCCCTCTCCCGGAGGGGAGGGGTTGGGGTGGGGTCTGGCACGAATCGGAAGGCTTCTTACGTTGTTGAGCCGGCGTATCTTTGCGTGCATAATTTCCTTCCATGATCAGCAGCTTTCCGCACCGCTTTTTGCGCCTTGGCTTGCTGCTGGTTTTTTGGCTGGCAGCGGCCAGCGCGTGGGCGCAGCAACGCCCGGAAACGCCCCCCAATACGCGCCGTTGCGTGTGGGTGCGCCTCACGCCGGGCCGCGACACCACCGACTTTTCCTTGGCCGATACGCTGACCGTGGTGCCGGCTTCAGTCAGTATCCAGGGCCGTTCGTTGAGCTACGACGCGCACACCGACCGATACCGCTACGTCCAGCCCGGCCGGCGAATACCGAGCCCGGAACCCGGCCAGCCCGACATTGTGGTGCCGGGCATCGACTCGGTGCTGGTGTGCTACCGGGTGCTGCCGCTACGGCTGGCCGCGCCGGTTTTTCGCCGGCCGCGCCGCCTGCTTGATAGCCTCAGCTTTCCGCAGCAGCCGTTTGGGCAGGAAGATTTCACGGTGAAGGAACAGATTCTGAGCACGCCGGGCATCAACAAGACCGGCAACCTGGCGCGGGGCATCAGCTTCGGCAACGCGCAGAACGTGTTCGTGAACTCCGCCCTCAACTTGCAGCTCGAAGGCCGGCTCACCGACAACATCAACCTCACGGCGGCCATCAGCGACCAGAGCGTGCCTTTCCAGCCCGAAGGCAACACCCAGCAGCTCCAGGAATTCGACCGAATTTATATCACGCTCACCAGCCCGCGCTGGAACCTGACAGCCGGCGACGTGGTGCTGCGCAACAAGCCCGACTACTTTCTGCGCTTTTATAAAAACGTGCAGGGCGCGGCGCTGGAAGTGAATTTTGGGCAAACGGCGGGCGGCCTGAGTGGCTTCACTACTCCGCAGCTGACCCCGCTGCCTAGCTACCCGGGCGTCAATCCGGGCACGTATTCGACTACTACTATCACCAACGGCGGGCAGTCGTTTGGGCAGCCAACGGCGCCGGGTAGCGTGGCGCCGCCCACGGCCTCGGGCTCGCCGTTTCCGCCGGGCACGACGAGCAACACCGTCACGGGGCAGGAGCAAGGAAGGTTTGGGCCGGTGAGGTCTTCAACGACGGTGGCGGGCGGCGTGGCGAAGGGCAAGTTTGCCAGCATTGAAGTGGCGCCCATCGAGAACGTGCAGGGGCCGTACCGGCTGCGTGGGCCCAATGGGGAGCAATTCATCATTGTGCTGGCGAATTCGGAGCGGGTGTACTTGGATGGGCGGCTGATGACGCGGGGCTTCGACAACGACTACATCATCGACTACAACCAAGCCGAAGTCACGTTTTCGCCCCAGCACCTCATCACGCGCAACTCCCGCATTCGGATTGATTTTGAGTACTCCGACTTCAACTATGCTCGCTCACTCTACCACCTGAGCCACTACCAGCAAGTGGGCCGGTTGTCAGTGCACGGCAATTTCTACCGCGAAGCCGACAACCCCGACAACTCGCCCAACCTGCTGCTCGATAGCACCGACCAGCGGCTGCTGCGCCAACTGCCCGGCAACGAGGCACAGGCGCGCGCGCCGGGAGCCAAGCTAACCAACTACACGCGTGGACAGGTGCTTTACAACCGCGCAACCCGTACGGTAGATGGGCAGTTGGTGGATGTGTACACCTATCCGCCCGACTCGTTGCGCGACGTGTACAACGTGAGCTTCACGGACGTGGGCGTGGGCAACGGCGACTATAATCTGAGCGCGAACAACGCTGGTGCCAATGGCCGGGTGTACGAGTACGTAGAGCCACTCGATGGAGTGAAACAGGGACGCTACAGCCCGGTCCGGTTGCTGCCCGCGCCGCTGCAAAAGCAGGTCATATCGGCGGGGGCCAGCTTTCAGCTCGATTCTACGTCCACGGTTTTCGTGGATCTGGCCGCTTCCGACCTGGATCTGAACCGTTTCTCGCCTTCTTCCGACAAGGGCCAGGCCATGCGCGTGGGCTACGTGGTGCAGGACCGGCGCCTGCCGGGGCTGGGTGTGCTCAAAGATTACCGGTTCCGCAGCGCCCTCGACTACGAGTACACCAGTGAGGCTTTCGCACCCATCGACCGGTTTCGGGACATCGAGTTTGACCGCAACTGGAGCACGACCAGCACCGTGCAAGGCAACGCGACCCGCCGCGAAGGCCGCGCCGACAACATTCTGAATTTCGCGGTGGGCGCTGCCAAGGACGAGAATAACGCCGTGAACTACCGCCTCAGCCGCCGTTTCCGGTCGGGGGAGGTGAGCGGCTTGCAGCACTGGCTGGACGCGGCCCGGCAGATAGGCGATGTGCAGCTGCGGGGCAGCTTGTTTTTGCTCAACTCGCAGGCCGGGCGGCGCGAGTCGCGGTGGGCGCGGGGCGAGGCGGCGGCGCGGTACGTGGCCGGCGCCATTGTGCCGGGCTACGCCTACCGTTTCGACAAAAACCGCGTGGCCCTGCCCAGCGGCGACTCTATCACGTCGGCCAACTACTTCGACGAGCACAACGTGTTCATTCAGAGCCAGGATTCGGCCCGGACGCGTTTCCGTGCCGCCTACACCTACCGCCGCGACCAAACGCCGAACGTGGAGCAAACCGAGATTCAGCAACGTAGTACGGCCCAGACCTGGCAAGGCACGCTCACGACTCGCCTCGGCAAAAATCAGGAACTGGCCGTGCTGACCACCTACCGGAGCCTGTCGGCGCGCGACAGTGCCCGGCAGCAGACCATCCTCTCCAAACTGGATTGGAACGCAAGCCTGCTCCAGAACCAGGTTCGCTCGGAGCTGAGCTATTCCGTGGCGACGGGCCGGGAGCTGAAGCGCGATTATGCCTTCATTGCGGTGCCTAATGGTCAGGGTACGCACTACTACGGCGGCGACGTGAACGGCAACAATCTGGAAGACCGGGACGAGTTTTTGGAGGCGCAAACCACTGATGCCGTGTACCGCACGCACATCAAAGTGTACTTGCCTACCGACGACTACATTCTGGCCTTCACCAATCGTTTCAGCTACCGCCTCACCACCAATGCCCCGCGCAACTGGCGTGACGCGGGCGGCTGGCGGGCGGCGCTTTCCCGCTTCTCGGCCATCAGCAGCGTCACGCTCGACCGCCGCACGGTCGACAAAAGTTTGTCATCGCGGCTGAACCCGTTTGCGTTTCAAACGGAAGATGATCAGCTCTTGAGTCTGAACAAGCTGCTGCGCAATACGCTGTATTTCAACCGGTCGAATCCTATTTTCGGGGCCGAGGTGACGGTGCAGCAAACCCAGCAGAAGGTGCTCATCTCGCAGGGCTCCGATATTCGCAACCTGGCGGCGCAGAGCCTGCTGCTGCGCCGCACACTGGCTCAGTCGTTCACGGGCCGCCTCACCACTGCCCGCAGCGTCCGGCAAAACAATTCCACCTACCTCGCCAGTCGCAACTTTCGGCTGCTGGTCTACGATATCTCCCCCGAAATCAGCTACCAGCCCAGCGGCACCTTGCGTTTCACGGGCACCTACCTGCGCACCGACAAGAACAACGTGGCGCCCGTCAACGATGAGAGCAAAGCCCGCGGCACCTTCGATGAGCTAGGCATCGAAACCCGCATCAGCCAGGTAAGCAAGCGCACCATCACGGCCACCACGCGCTACGTGCGCATCGGGTTCGAGGGCACGCCGGAGTCGGTGGTGGGGCTGGAAATCCTGAACGCGCTGCGGCCCGGCAGCAACTTCACCTGGAACCTGAACGCCGAGCAGCGCCTCAGCAACGGCCTCAACCTAAGCCTAGCCTACGATGGCCGCAAAGCCAACGGCCTGAACGTAGTGCACACCGGCCGCATGCAGGTGTCGGTGCTGTTTTAAGTATTGAGCACTGAGTATTGAGACATTAGTACCGAGTAGTGAGATGAAAGTGAATCGTTGAAAACAACCGATTGAATCACCTATGCCTGTGCACTATCTATAAGATCTGACATCGTAACGGGTATACGCTTCATCTTCTTCCTTCAAAAAGACCCTTCTGCGCCACTAGTTGCACCAGGCGTTGCGTTTCCTGGGAGAAGTCAGCTACGGCTAGTGGCTCTTCGTAGCGGAGAATCTGGAAGCCGGCGGCGGCGTAGAGGTTCTTCAGCTCGTCGGTGGCGAAGCCGATGGTTTTGCCTGAGGTGTTGCCGCGGGCCTGGTTGACGTCGGTATGGAAGTTTTCGAATACGAGCAGGCCGCCGGGCCGGAGGGCCGCTTGTACCTGGCCCACGTGGGTTGCTTCGTCGGCGTAGCAGAGCACAATCAGGTCCCATTGCTCGCGGCCCCAGTCGTGGGTATTCGCGTCGTGCTCGATGGTAGTGAGTGAGACGCCGAGCTGCTGAGCGCATTGCTGAGCGAAGGCGAGGGCCTGGTCGGCGATGTCGATGCCCGTTACTTGCCAGCCTTGCTGCGCCAGGTATAGCGCGTTGCGGCCCTCGCCCATGTTCACGTCCAGGGCGGTGCCGACCTGGCGGCCTCGCACGGCTTCAGCCAGCAGCGCGTTGGGTTGGGCATTGAAGCGGGTGCTGCGCCAGGTAGCATCCAGCAGGTAATGGTTCCAGAGCCCACGCTCATACGCTTGCTGCTCAGCCGGCGTGGCATTGGCTGGTGGGGGAGGGTAGCGCGCGGGCTGCGGCTGGCTGGTGGCTGGTTCTGGCTTGTTGGGCTGCGGAAGGGGTTCCGTCATAAGAAAAGGCAAAAGAGCGGCGTTGCGGCCAGTGAAATGCGTCGTTGCACAACACCTACAACAGAGAAGCAACTTACACCTCCTTTTGCATGCAGACGCTGTTTTCTACGCCGGCGTACTGGCCATAATTGGGAATGCGCTGGTAGCCGCTTTTTTGATAGAGCCGAATGGCTTCGGGCTGCATTAGGCCCGTTTCCAGCACGCAGCCGCGGTAGTGCAGCTCCCGGGCCCAGCGCTCCAGCTCTGCCAGCACCGCCTGCGCGATGCCCTGCCCCCGGAGCGCGGGCTGCACGAACATGCGCTTCACCTCCGCCAGCTCGTTGGTATATGCCTTGATAGCGCCGCAGCCCACCGGCTCATCGTCCTGGTACGCTACCACTACGTGCCGGATGCTGTCCACTTTGTTGAACTGGGCGTAAAAAGCGTGGTCGTCGCCGTCGCGCACCCGGAGGTCCTGGTCGAGCAGTTGCACTAGCTGGCGGAAGTCGGCATTGTCGGAAGAGGTGCGGAGGAGGCGGGGCATGGTGGGTGCGTGGCTGGTAAGTACGAAGATGGCGAGTTCCCTGCTCTTTCTACCAACAGGGCCTGCCGTAGCTACAGTAGGCCCTGTTGGGATAGTACTAGAGTAGGAACAGAAATTCTCACTAAGAGCAAAATCTAAGAGCAAAATAGCTACTGCACGTACTGGGTCGGCTTCTCCATGAAAAGGCGGCGGCAGGATGCGGAGCAGAACCTGTATGCCTGGCTCTGATACCTAGCCGTAAGGGAAGTTCCAACGGGCACACTCATGTTGCACACCGGGTCGGTAATGGCCGCGTTGTGCGCTGTACCGGGCTTCGCCGCCTGCACCGCTTGCATGCCCCCGTCGTACATGGCCCGCATGGTCTGCACGATGTCGGCGGGAGTGTTGCGCTCGGTGCCGCCCGATACCGGCGGCTGCGGGGCGTACTCCAGGTCGAGCATGGCGGCCTGCGTGTACTTCTCGCCGGCCAGGTCCTGGATGAGCGCCAGGCTCATGTCCATGCCGGCCGTCACGCCGGCCGAGGTCCAGTACTTGCCGCTGCGCACGTAGCGTTTGGGCTCGTATTTCGCCCCGTACTCTTGTTCGAGGATGGTTTTGCCGTACCAGTGCGTGGTGGCGGGCTTATCTTTTAGCAGCCCGGCCGCGCCCAGCACCCAGGCCCCGGTGCAGACGCTGGTGGTGTAGCGGCTGGTGCGGTCAATTTTCCTGATCCACGCCAGTGTGGCCGAGTCGTGGGCGGCGCGGTAGGTGCCCCCAAAGCCGCCCGGCACCACCAGGATGTCCAGCGAGTCGGTACCGGCGAAGTCGTGGTCTACCTGCACGGCCATGCCGTTCATGTTCTTGACCAGGCCCTTATTTTTGGCCACGAAAAACACCTGCGGCCCCAGCAGCTCGCTCAGCACCTGGTAGGGCCCCATCGCGTCAAGCGTAGTGTAGCCGTCGTAGAGCAAGATGCCGATGCGCTGAACGCCGGGGTCGGGCCGGCCGATGACAGCCAGCAGGTTCGGCATGGCGTTGTCGTGGTGCAGGCCGGGGTGGGTTTCGGCCGTGGCCGCCGGCGCGGTGGCCGTAGCGGTGGGCTTGTCGGGGCTGGAGCAGGCGGCCAGCAGAACCACGCTGGCCAGCCAAAGAAGTGGCGTTTTCATGTCAGTGTACGAGTAAAAGGTTAAAACCGGGCCGAAAGCGTAGTACCCAGCAGCCGCGGCAGGCTTTGCAGATAGGTGGGCGCCTGGGGGCTGAGCGAGCCGTAGGTAAGGTAGCGGCGCTCGAACACGTTGCGCGCCCACACCGCCAGCTCAAACTGCCGCACGCTCACCCCGGCGCGGGCGTTGAGCAGGCCGTAGCCCGTTTGCCCGTCCTGGTTGAAGTAGTCGAAGTAAGTGCGGCCCAAAAAGCGCCACTCGCCCCGCACGAACACGCGCGGAGCGGCCTGGCCCTCGCCCAGCGCCTGGGTGTACTGCGCGGCCAGCATCGACGTCACCCAGGGCGTGTTGATGGGCTGGTTGCCGGCGAAGCTGCGCACCTGGTTGTCGGTGGGACTGAATAGCGGCAGCGTGGCGTAGCGGGCCCGGTTCAGGGCCGCGTTCCAGGTCAGCTCCAGGCCTTTGACCGGCACGGCGGCGGCTTCCAGCTCGGCCCCGGCGTTGCGCATCGTGCCCACGTTCAGGATGGCCGTGTTCAGGCCGTTGGTGCTGGTGGCAATCTGCTGGTCGCGCTGCTGCAAGTAAAACAAGGCCACGTTCAGGCGGGCGCGCTGGCTGGGCAAGGTCGTTTTCAGGCCCAGCTCGTAGTTGTCGCTCGTCTCGGGCTGGTACGGAATCTGGGCGCGGGTGGGGGCCGTGGTGTTCAACCCCCCGGCCCGGAAGCCGCGGGCGTAGCTGGCGTAGGCCAGCACGTTTTCAGTGGCCTGGTAAGAAAGAATGGCCTTCGGCGACCACGCCCGGAAACTGGCCTGGAACGTGGTATCGGCCTGCGTCACGGTCACGACGCCCCGCTGCTCCAGCGCCCCGCCGTTCACCAGCTCGCGCTTCTCGTAGTCGTAGCGCAGCCCGGCCGTCAAACTCAGGGCCGGCGTGAGCTGATAGGTGAGCTGCCCGAAGCCGGCCAGGCCCCGGCTCAGGGTGCTGCCCGTAGTCTGGAAGCCCACCGGCCCGCCCAACCCGTTGGGGTTGGCAGGGTCGGCCAGCGGCGAGTCGGGCCCCACGAAGAACGTGGCCACCACGCCCGGCAGGTTGCGCTGGCGGAAGCCGAAGGCGCCCACCGTCCAGCTCAGGCGCTGGTCGCTGCCGGGGTTCGATGAGGCTCGCAGCTCCTGCGTCCAGTTGCGCTGGTCAATCAGGCCGTCGCCACTGGCCACGTCCTGGGCCGTGAAGTCGAAGTCGTAGCGGTTGGGATAGCCCAGGGCAAATTTGTTGAAGCCCGTTACCGAGCTCAGCGTCAGGCCCGGCAGGCGGTAATCGGCTTTCAGCGAGGTAATCAGGTTGCGCCGCCGCTCGGTGTTGGGGAAGTTGCTGTACACCTGCCAGGGCTGCTGCTCGATTTGCCGGCGGCTCGGCACCCACGGGTAGGAGCCCCGGTCCTCGTTGCGCTCGTTGTAGGCGCTCAGCGCAACGCTCAGCCGCTCGGTGGCCAGGTAGCGCAGCGTGCCGTTGAACAGCCACGAGGTCTGCTCGTCGAAGTCCTTGCCCGTGACCAGGTTCTGAAACACGCCCTGCCGGTGGCCGTACTGCCCGCCCGCGCTCAGAAACAGCTTGTCCTTGACCAGCGGAGCCTGCGCGGCAAGGGAATAGCGCTGCTGGCCGTAGTTGCCCACGCTCAGCTCGGCGTAGCCGCCGGGCGTGTTGGTGGGCTGCCGGGTCACGATGTTCACCACCCCGCCCAGGGCGTTGCGGCCGTAGAGCGTGCCCTGGGGCCCACGCAGCACCTCAATGCGCTCCACGTTGAGCAGCTGCGTGGGGGCGGCGTAGTAGCCGAACTGGTACACGCCGTCCACGTAGGTGGCCACGGCCTGCTCGTTGGTGAAGCCCATCACGCCCCGGATGTTGAGGAAGTTGCCGCCCGTGGAGTTGGCGTGCTCCACCACGAACAGGTTGGGAGCCAGGGCTGTCAGGTCCTTGAAGTCCCACACCCGGTATTCGCGCAGCTGCTTCGGGCCCAGCGCCGACACGGCCAGCGGGGTGCGCTGCAAGGGGGTTTCGTCTTTCTGGGCCGACACCACCACCTCGCCGAGCCCGGCCGTGCTGGCCGTCAGCTCGAAGCGCAGCGTGGCCGATTGCCCGGCAGCCACGGTCACGACCTGCGTGCGGGCGGCGTAGCCCACCGAGCTGGCCACCACCGTTTGCCGGCCCACCGGTACGTCAGGTATCGAGAATTGGCCGTTGGCGTCGGCCGTGGCTCCGCGAGTGGAGTTGAGCACGGCCACCGTGGCAAAGGGCACCGGCTGGCCGTCGGCGGTGGCGACGGTGCCGCTGAGCGTGCCCTGCGTTTGCGCCCAGGCGGGCAGGCTGGCTACCACGGCCAGCGGAAATAACACGTGTTTCATGCGGGTAGCATTAGCGGGAGGCGCGGCCGGCAGCCGCTGGTGTGGGCAGGGCGGCGGATTTGGCCGGCTTGGCGGGGGCGCGGGTAGCCGCCGCTTTTTTGGCCGCGCAGCACTTGCCTTTGCCCGCGCAGCGCGGGTCTTTCTGGCCGTTGTGGCCTTCGTGGGCGCGGAGTGGGCCGGCCGTCAGGGCCAGCAGGGAGCAGAAAAGCAGAAAGTTGTTCATGAAAGTAAGAGCGAAAGGGAGAAGAAAGAATGAGGCGCAGCCTCGTGCTGGGCGGCCGTCATGCGGCGCTCGACGTTAGCGATTTGCCGCGCCTGGGAGGCCCAGAAGTCTTCGTACTGGTGCGCCGTCAGGCGCGCTGTGTCGGGCTCCCGGTAGCGGTGCATCCAGTCCATCATGGCCGCGGCCGCGGCGCGCAGGCGCTGGCGCTCGGCCGTCAGGGCGTCCATGCGCGCCATTTGCGCATCGTGCTGGCGCATCACCGACGCGCGCGTGGTGGCCGGAGGCGTACTGGTTTCCAACTGGGAAGACGGAGGGGATTGGCAGCCAACCGCGCTCAACAGCATACTCAGCAGGCAGCGAAACGGGGTACGTGCCACATCAAGGATAAAGTGACAGCACGCCCCGGCCCAAGCCCGTTCCCCTACCTGCGCACGCCAGGGCTGGGCTCGTGCAGGGCCTGCCAGATCTCAGAAAAGCGGGAGGACCACTCAGCCTTCAGCGGGCGGGTGGTCGGGGCCGGGTCGGTCCCAATAATAGCGCCCTACGCGCAGGGCGGCGTAGCGGCGCGGGGCCGGGGGGTAGGCGGTCGGGGCGCTCAGCCGCAACGGCTCTACGCTGGTGCAATACAGCTGAATCTCTTCAAACGCCTGCTTGCTCCCCAGCGGCTGTTGCCGCTGCTCGGCTTCGGCGGCGGCTCTCAGTTGCTTAGCCAGGTGGCACTTGCCGTTGCACTTGCGTTGGGGCTTGTCGCGGTTGACGCACAGCACCCGTGCGATGTAGTCGCGGTTCAGCCACCACCGGGCCATCAGGCCCAGCCGCCCGGCGCAATGCACCGAGAGCGAACAAAGTAGCAAAAGGGCAATGGCCTGGCGCATATACGTTCCCCGCGGGGCCCGGCATCCGGTCGGCACCCGGTCCCGCAAAGAAACGCCCCCTCGCCCAGAGTGCCAAGCCGGGAGCGGTATAGGGCGAAAAAAGGTGTATTCCTTCCAAGCTAACTCAAGTTGCGGACTAGGGCTAGTTCCCCTCCTTTTTCAAGGAGGGGCTAGGGGTGGTTGACGGTTGTTGGACGGTTTTTAGAACGCTAGAATCGTGCAACGAATCAACCGCCCCTAGCCCCTATTGCTTTATACGCAATGCTTGATGCGCGGAAGTTGACAAGGAGGGGAACTAGCTCTCTAGCCCTAGTCCGCAACTTAAGTAAGCTAGAAAAACCGCCCGCGCATTGCGGACGCGGGTAAGCAATGGGCACTCCCGTGAGCTGGCCCCTTCCGCTCTCCCAGACACCCCGCTTCTGCGCATCCCCGCATGGCGGCCCCCACCCGGCCGCGCGGCCGGTGAGGGGCGCCCCTGGGGCGTAGGCGCTCCAACCCAATGCAGAAATACACCGACGGGTCCGCTCGCAAGTGCTCGGTGACGAGCACTCGGAACCGAGTAGTGTATCCTTAGCAGAAATTTCTGTTCTTATTCTAATGCTACCCCCTCTGGCCCGTACGGAAAGCAGCAAGCACTACAACAAGCACTATGCCGCGGGCAAAGGTGGCAGGTCATTCTTGCCCCCGCGACGCACCACTTTGGCGGCGGCCTTGAACTCGTTCCAGAGGTCGGGCTCGTCTTCCTGGTAGAGAATGAAGAAGTCTTCGAGGTCGGTTTTGATACGGGCGTTGGCCTTAATGAGCCGTTCTAGGGCCTGGCGGCCGGTGCTGCCGCTGGTGTCGGTGAGGCGGCCGGTGGTGCGCTGATTTTGGTAGTCGGCGAGCAGCGTTTCGGCCTGGGTGTTTTGGGTGGCGGCGTAGCGGCGCTTCACCAAGGCCCTGGCGTAGGGCTGGCCCAGGTCGAGGAGACGCCGGGCGTATTCGGTGAAGTCGGTTTCGTTGAGCCGCGTCAGGTCGGAAAGGCGGCGGGGTACGCGGGCGGCTAGGTCAAGGTCTTTGGTGCTTTTCGCGTGCGCCGTGAGGCCCCGGCCGAGGCGCAGCAGCAAGGATGTAAGCTGGCTGCTTAGGCCGCGCTTGCGCTCCGGGTTTTGGTCCTCATCGGCACCGAGTACCTGCTGGGCCAGCGCCTGGCTCTGCTGGAGGTTGGCAGCCAGCTCCGTGCGAAGCGGGGCCACATCGTCTTCTACGTCTTCGTAGCGGGCGGTGGCGGCGGCCAAAAAGGCGCTTAGGGTAGTGTCGCGCCGCAGGCGCGCTTCAATCAAATCATTTTGCATACCAGAAGAAAAAATAAGTGTGGCGTAATATACAAGTAAACTCTACTGTAACAAGTATCCGAAGGGCTGCACCAACCGTTGCAAGCCATGCGCGGCGCGTGCGGACCCCTATTTCCCGCTCCCGACGCCCAACCGACGCGCTGCAAGCCGTACACGGTAGCTCCGGACGCATGTTTTTCGCTTTGCAAGGCATGTTACTCGCTTCCGGACGCGTATTTTTTGCTTCCGGAGGCGTGTTTTCGGTTTCCGGACCCGTGCACGTCATTCCCGAGACCAAACCGACCTCTGCAACGGGTACCCGAGCATTGCAACGCGTGACTGAGCATTGCAACGGGTAACCGACCTCTGCAACGCGTATCCAGGCGTGGAGAGGTAGTTGATGATAGTTTAAGACTTAGGGAGCCGCGTGAGGCGATACAGCAGCCGGGCGTTCTGCAACAGCGGGGGACCTTGCGTGGCGGTGGTATCAGTGATGCTGGCCCGGTAGAGCAGGAGCGTATCGTTGCGAAACGCGTAGGTGAGCAGGCGCTGGCGCTTGGTGTACAGATCAAGGATCAAGTTGTCGAGGTTGTTTTCCAGCTGCACCACAAAGTCGGTATTCGCGTAGTAGGTGCGGGCATTGAGCAGGCCCTGGACCTTGCCATCGGAGGTGAACTCCACTCGCGCGGGGCGGCCGGTAGAATCGGTACCCGCGAAGGTGCCCGTGAACAGGAGCCTGTTGACGGCATATTGAACGGCCACCCCTACGTCATCCCCGAAAGGCGGGTGGCGTAGCACCCGGCGAAACAGCGTGGCGGTAAGCAGATGTCGATTTTGGTCGTATTTGTTGAGAAACAAGGTCGTGTCCGTGTCTGAGAGGCGGTAGCTCAGCTCCAGAAAACTGCCCGGCGGGTCGTAGTAGCCTTGCCGGATAGCCAGTGCCTGGGCATCCTGTCCCGGCTGGTAAAGCAGCACCAAGCTCCCGCCTTCGTGGTTGTTGAGGTTGAACGGAATTTCCAGACTGTCGCCCTTTTGCTTGGCCGGATCGATGAACAGGGAGTTGATGCCGCTGGCTTCCGGCTGCGCCGCCAGGGGCGAAGGCTCCTGGGCAAGGGCATCGAGGTAGCCGGCTTTCACCCAGGCCCCCGTAATAAGCGGGTGAAAGCGTTGGGCCAGGGCCCGTGAAGAAGAACCGGGAGGGTTGGTTGTCGCCGCCGTTTTGTCGGGAGTATCCGGCTGGCAAGCGCCAAGTACCATCAGTAAGCAGAGCAGTCGAAATCTCATACGTCAACACTAGGCTATTAAGGTAGTTAACCCAAGTTGCGGACTAAAGCTAAAACTAGTTCCCCTCCTTGGAAAGGAGGGGCTAGGGGTGGTTGATTTACGCTAGAACGGTTTTTAGAACTAGCTCTAGAACCTGTTCAACGACGGTCAACCACCCCTAGCCCCTCCTTAAAAAAGGAGGGGAACTAGCTCCTAGCTCTAGTTTCTAGTTGTCCGCGACTTGGGTTGTACGTCTACTGCAACAGCTTCCGAAACCCGGCTACCACCGCCAGCTCCGCCTGTCCGGCCGGGGCTTTGGCGGCTTCGAGCTGCTTCTGGGCGGCAGCCAGCCAAGCGGCCGAGGGGGCGGTGCCGCTTTCGAGCTGCGTGAGGCGCTCCAGGCCCAGCGCGGCCAGCAGGCGCAGCTGCGTGGAAAGCGGGGCGTACTCAGTGAGGGGAGGGGAGGCGCTAAGCACTGGTTGCAGCTTGGCATCGTTGGCTTGCCACCGCTTGAGCTGCTCGCGCAAGGTGGCCAGGGTAGTGCGAGTAGCGGCCGTCTTGGGCAGCGGGCCGGGCTTGGCGGGGCGCGCGGCCAGCAGCGAATCCACGCGCCAGCTAAACGTCCGCGCCACGTCCGATTCGGCGGGGGCGGCGTCTACGAGGCGGGTGAGCGGCGTTTGCGGCGTATAAGTGAAACCCTGAAAATGCCGCTTGTACTCTTTCACGGGCTCTACCACTTCCGCCAGCGTGCGAAGCGGCGCTACGTCGGCGGGGTCGGCCATCTGCTGCAAGAGTTGCGCCGGGGCCCGCCGGTGCTGCAAGCCCAGCCCTTCCAACTGCCGCGACACCACCGCCAGCCGCCGGTACATATCCGGCACGTCGGTCACGGTGCCCGCCGACCATAACCGCTCGGCCACGGCCGCGCCCCGGGGCCAGATACGAGAGTCGATAATGACGCTATCCGCAAACTCGGCCCACATGGTGGCCTCACCGCCCAGAATTAGTTTCTGTTGCTCCGGGGTGAGGGGCGCGTCGGCGGGCAGCGGATCGGGAGCGTAGTAGGAAGAAGCGGGGAAGTACAGATCGAGGTAGTAGCCGTTGGAAAGCAGGGCGGGGTTGCCGGCTTTGGCGGCATCGTACAAGCCTTTCTTGCCGCGCCAGCTTTGAATGACGGTGTTTTGGGGCAGACCCGGCCCCAGAATTTCGTCCCAGCCCACCATCTTCTTGTTGTACTTCGTGACGATGGCCAACACGCGGCGGTTGAAGAAGGTCTGAAGCTGATGCTTGTCGAGGGTTTTGCCATCGGGCTTGAGCATGCCTTTATCGTGCGCGAACTGCATGATGCGCGCACTGCGTCGCCACTGCCGCCCGTCGTTTTCGTCGCCGCCAATGTGGAAGTACGGGTCGGGGAAAAGGGCCGTCATTTCCCCGAATAGCTTATCGAGCAGCTCGTAGGTAGTTTCCTTGGTGGGGTCGAGGGCCACGTTAGCGGTGCGCCAGCTCTGGTACACACTGTACACCGAATCGTTGGAAGCCAGCTGCGGGTAGGCCGCAATCCAGGCGATGGTGTGGCCGGGCACGTCGAATTCCGGCACCACCCGAATACCGCGCGCAGCGGCGTAGCGCAGCACCTCGCGCACTTGGTCCTGGGTGTAGTACTGCCCGCTCACTTCGTGCAGGCGCGAAAACGTGCGGCTCTCCACCCGGAAGCCCTGGTCGTCGGCGAGGTGCCAGTGCAACACGTTCAGCTTCACGGCCGCCATGCCATCGAGGTTGCGCTTAATGACGGAGACGGGCATGAAGTGGCGGGCCGCATCGATGAGCAGCCCCCGCCACGGAAAGCGCGGCTGGTCCTGTATATCGACCTCCGGGAAGTAGAAGCCTTTTTTATCCTGACTGAGCAGCTGTTCGAGCGTGGCCAGCCCGCGCAACACGCCCAGGCTGGTGGGCGCGTCGAGGGCCAGGCCCATGGGCGTTACGCGCAAGCTGTACCGCTCCTCGTCGAAAGCTTCGGGGCGGCCCACTTTGCCGTAGCGGATGGTGAGGTTGGGCGCACTAGCGGCAGAGTTGGTGGCTTTTGTTTTAGGCGCCAGGCCGCTCAGCTTCTGGTCGAGGCGCCGGATGATGCGCAGCACCGCGCGGTTCAGGGCTGTATCGCGCTGCGGCGTTTCGATGCTGAAGCGGGCCGGGCTGTGGGTACGGTCGAGGGCGTAGCGCCCCGTGCCCCAGCGCAACGAAGAAGGAACGGGCAGCAAATTGCGGGTATCGGCCGGAGGCATTTGAGCCAGCAGTGGCGCAGTGGTAGGCAGGATAAGGAGCAGGAGAGCCGCAAGAAAACGGAGCAACATAGATAACACGGGTTCCGGGTGGAGGCGAAAGATACGGGAGCCGCCGCATCATGGGCTAGCTGTTGCAGCATTCGTGCCGGGTGCGGGCAACGCGGGCTTTGGCTCCACCGCTCAAGCACCAGCAGAACCTGGGCCGAGGCGCCGCGAGTAAACCTTGCGCCGCGCCAACCCGGCCCTTGGCCGGGTTGGCGCGGCGCTTACTTTTCCGCAATTTGCGCGCTGTCTGCTTTTCCGTACCGGCCAAGGTTTATCTGTTTTCTTGCATCTATGCGTTCTCCTTCCCGGCTGGCTAGTTGGTTCTGCACCGTTTTGTTGGTGGCAATGGCGTGGTGGTACTACCCGCCGCCGCAAACTGGCCCCGCGTCGCCGGTGCTCAACTGGGATGCTTCCGGCTACTACCTCTACCTGCCCGCCGCCTTCATCCACCACGACCTGCGCGAACTGAATTTCCGCGAGCAGCTGCTCAAAGAGTACGCCCCCACGCCCGATTTCTACCAGGCATTTCGGCACCAGGGCAGCGGCCACTTCGTGATGAAGTATCCGGCTGGGCTGGCTGTGCAGGAATTGCTGTTTTTCCTAGCGGCTCACGCCCTGGCCAAGCCCCTCGGCTACCCCGCCGACGGTTTTTCTCCGCCCTACCAGCTGGCCATCAAGCTGGCTAGTCTGCTGGTTTCAATCTTGAGCTTCTGGCTGCTGCGCCGGGCGCTGTTGCCGCGGTTTGGGGAGTGGCCCACCGCCCTCACGCTGCTCATACTGCTGCTAGGCACCAACTACATTACGTACAGCGGGGCCGGGCACGGCGGCATGACGCATTGCTGGCTGTTTTTTTGGTACGCGGCGCTGTTGCTGCTCACGCCGGCCTTCTACGCGCGCCCTAGCGCGGGAAAGGCCGTTGGTATTGGGGCTATAGTAGGGCTGATGACGCTGACGCGCCCCACCGAAATTCTGGCCTTGGTGCTGGTACTGCTGTGGGGGCTGGCTCCAACGAGAGCCAGTTTGCACGCTCGTCTGGCCTTCTGGCGGCAGCATTGGCCACTGCTGCTCGCTGCCGCGCTAGCCGGCGGCACACTGCTCAGCATTCAGCCCCTCTACTGGCACTACGTCTCCGGCGATTGGGTCGTGTATAGTTACCAGGAACAAGGCTTTAGTTGGCTGAAACCGCACTTATGGTATGGCATATTCGGCTTCCAGACCGGCTGGCTTATGTACTCGCCGCTGCTCCTGACGGCCTTGGTTGGTTTCGGGCCGCTGCGCCGCCAACAGCCGGAGGCGTTCTGGGCCATGCTATTATTCACCGTGCTCTTTATCTACGTCACTTTTGCTTGGGACGAGTGGACCTATGGCGGCGGCCTGGGCATTCGGGCCATGATTGAGAGCTATGCCGTGCTGGCTTGGCCTATGGCCGCCGCCTTGCGCTGGCTGCTGGCCCGGCCACTCTGGGCGGCGGCTTACGGCGTGGTGGCAGTGCTGGGATGTGCCTACGGTTTTTGGCTGACGCAGATGGCTATACCTGGCGGCAAAGGGTTGCTGGCCGCCGGCCAAATGAACCGTACTTACCTCTGGCGCATCTTATTTCGCTACGAGGTGCCGCCCGAAACCATGCTGCTGCTCGATAGCAACTCAGAATTTACGGGCACGCCCCACAATACGCGGGTGCTCTGGCAGCAAGATTTCGAGCAGCCGGCGCCGGGATTCTGCGGCACGCCCGCGCTGCAAGGCAACTGCTCCCTTATGCTAGATGCCGCCCACCCGCGTAGTGCCGAATGGGTGATTCCGGCCCGTCCTGGCCAGTTTGAATGGGTGCGGGCCTACGCGCAAGCCCGCGCCGACCAAGTGGAATGGAATGCGGACCGGATGACGCAGTACGTGGTGCGCTTCCGGCGCGGCACCGAAATCGTGAAGGAGCGGACGGTGCGTCTCCAGCTAGCCCTCAACGAAGCCAACTGGCCCCGGGAGCTACACTTCGACATGCGCCCCCCCAAAGAAGGTTTCGACAACGTTTCCATCACCTTCCTCTACCAGGGCTCCACCGCCCACCTCCTCCTCGACAACGCCAAGGTAGAATCCTTCGATCACTGATTAGCACGGATCACGGATGAGCACGGATTTTAGCGGATTGCACGGATTTTGTAGCTGGCGCGGACATCACCTTGCCTAATACAGTACGACAAAAAAGGACTTGCTATCTGGCAAGTCCTTCTAGGTTTCAATCGTCCACAAAATCCGTGCAATCCGTTAAAATCCGTGCTCATCCGTGATCCGTGATTCATATCAGACCCCGCGACTTGAACTCCAGGTATTTATTGATGGTGTTTACGGTTAGATTTTGGGGGGCGGTGAGGAGGGCGTGAATGCCGTACCGGTTCAACTCGCGCACGATTTGACGCTTCTCCTGGGCGAATTTCTCGGCAATGGTTTGATTGTAGACGTCCTGGGTAGTGGCGGCGGGGGCGTCGAGGAAGGTGCGTAGCTCGGTGTTTTCGAAGAAGACTACTAGGAGCAGATGGTCTTTGGCGAGGCGGCGCAGATAGGGCAGCTGGCGCTGCATGCCGCTCAGCGTTTCGAAGTTGGTGAACAAAATAAGCAGGCTACGCTGCCGGATGTTGTTCTTGATGCTGATGTAGAGGCGCTCGTAGTCAGTTTCGAGGTACTTGGTGCGTTGCCGGTAAAGCACCTCCAGCAGCTTGCGCATATGCCCACCACGACGGTCGGCGGGCAGCAGGGTGCCGGGCTGGTGCGAGAAAGTGAGCAGCCCTGCTTTATCGTGCTTGAGGATGGCAATGTTGCTCACCACCAGCGTGGCGTTGATGGCGTAATCAAGTAGGCTCAGACCTTCGAAGGGCATGCGCATCACCCGGCCTTTGTCGATGAGGCAGTACACTTGCTGGGCGCGCTCGTCCTGGTAATGATTCACTACTAAGGCTTCGGCGGCGTGACCGGTGGTGGCGCGGCGTGCCGTGGCTTTCCAGTTGATGGCGCGCGGATCGTCGCCGGGCACGTAGGGGCGCACTTGCTCAAACTCCAAGCTGTGTCCTACTCGCCGAATGCGCTTCACGCCCACTTCTGTCAGCCGGTTGCTGATGGCCAGCAATTCGTACTGCCGCATCTGCAAAAACGACGGATACACCGGCACCACGCGTTGCCCGTCAAACCGGAACCGTCGCCGCACCAAGCCCAGCGGCGACGCCACGTACACATTCACGGCCCCAAACTCATACTCCCCACGCTTCACAGGCCGCAACTGGTACCGAATCACTTGCGTCTCACCCGCTGCGATATCCGCCCGGAACGACACGTTGCGGCGTTGAAACTGATGCGGAATCTCATCGATGGTTTCGGTGCTCACCTGAAAACGGTAGTGGTTTTCGAGGTAAATGCTGATGTCGTTGTCGGAGCCGTTGGCAAGCTTGTCGCCTAGCACCCGCCGCCCGAATACTTGCCCTGCTCCATTGCGGGCGGGCGCATAAAGCAGCACCACATCCAACACCGCCAGCGCCACTAATACTCCCAGCGCCAGTTGCACCGCAGCCAGCCAACCCGGCAGAAAAAACGCTACCACCAAGCCCAGAATGACGGCCGTGAGCAGTAGAAAAAACCGACGAGTGAGAAAAAAAGATTTCATATGAGTTGTGATGAGCCGTGCTGTCATTGCGAGCGAAGCGAAGCAATCCTTCCTCTAAGCGCTCAAAACTTCCCTGCGCGACAAGCTTTCTGTCGCTAGTGTGCTATCAAATTGTTGCAAACAGATCTTGCCACGCACTATTCGTAGCATTTATCAAATCAAGTTTCTTCTGTCTGGAGCCGGCTTTCAACTGCTTCTCCCGCGCAATAGCGGCATTTACATCCTGGTAGTGCTCGAAATACACTAGCTTATTCAAATTATATTTCTGCGTAAAGCCTCTCTGTTGACCAGCTTTGTGCTCAGCTACGCGGCGGCGTAAATCGTTCGTAATTCCGACATAGAGCACAGTGTGGTTGGTGTTGGTGAGGATATAGATATGGTAGTTGTGCTCGTGCATTGTCGAGGTTTATCAAAAGAAATTTGAATAGCATACTAGCGACAGAAAACTTGTTGCTTCAGTGGGCTTGTCTCCAAGAGAGGAAGGATTGCTTCGCGCTGCTCGCAATGACAGAAGTTACCGGGGTACTTCGATTTGCTGTAGAATTTGCTTCACGATATCATCGGCGGTGCTGCCTTCCATTTCGCGCTCGGGGGTGAGCTGGATGCGGTGGCGCAGCACGGGGGAGGCCAGGTATTGCACGTCTTCGGGCGTTACGAAGTCACGGCCGCGAAGGGCGGCCAGGGCTTTGGCGCCGTTGAGCAATGCCAGGGAGGCACGGGGAGATGCGCCTAGGTACAGGCCTTTGTGGGCGCGGGTCTGGCCCACTACACGGGCAATGTATTCGAGCAGTTTGGGCTCTACGTGCTGGCGACGCACCTGCTCACGCAGGCCGCGCAGGTCTTCGGCGGTTAATACGGCGCGTACTGCTTCCAGCGGCGTGCCCCCGAAACCAGCGTGGTGGCCTTGCAAAATGGCTACTTCCTCTTCCACGGTTGGGTAGCCCACGTTCAGCTTGAACAAGAATCGGTCGAGCTGGGCTTCAGGCAGACGGTAGGTACCCTCCTGCTCGATGGGGTTCTGGGTGGCCAGCACCATGAAGGGCTCCGGCACGGCGTAACGGGTGCCATCCTGCGTAACCTGCCGCTCCTCCATCACCTCAAACAGCGCCGACTGCGTTTTGGCGGGGGCGCGGTTGATTTCATCAATCAGCACGATGCTGGCGAAGATAGGGCCGGCCCGAAACTCGAACTCTGCTTTATTGGGCCGAAAAACCGAGGTGCCTAGTACATCGGACGGCATCAGGTCGGGGGTGAACTGCAGGCGGCTGAAGGGCACTTCCAGAGTGCGAGCCAGGAGCTTAGCCGTAAGCGTTTTAGCTACGCCCGGTACGCCTTCGAGCAGCACGTGCCCATCGGCCAGGATAGCCGTGAGTAGCAGCTCAGCTAAGGCTTGCTGGCCTACTATCACCTTGCTCAGCTCACTTCTAATGGCATCGGCGTGGCGGCCCAAGTTGCTCAAATCAGTGCGAGTGGCGAAAGGAGCAGCTGAGGTATCGTCAGCATCCGCCGCCAAGGCAGCGCTATTGGAAACCGGGTCCGACTCCAGCGAAACCGTGGAGTCTGGAGTCGTGCTCAATTCAGGCGTGACGGCTGGCGTGTTGTCGGGCTGTTGCGGTGCGGTTGAATCGGGGTTCAGGTTATTTTCCATGTAGAAAATCGAAAGCAGAGAGAAGCGAAAAGGTGGCGTGGAATAATTAAATTTTATTAAACAGATGTATTCTTCAAATGCTTGCTATAAGGTTATGAGGCTCTTATTAGGAATAATCCTAAACGGTATAAGTCAGTTTGAGGCATAGTACAACTTTCTAGGAAGCGGCTTTACGAAACTCGTTTATTGCCTTATTCAGCCCCAGCAAATCGGCATCGGTTACTCGTGGAGCAGTGAGCAAGTAGTTGATGCGGCGCACCAGCGCGTCGATTTCTGCGCGCGGAATGCCGGCTTTCTGGGCCAGCCGTTCGCGGGCGGCTTCGTCGTTCAGGTCCAGGCTTGGCTCGTGGAAGCGGGTGCGCAGATGCTCCAGAAACAGCCCAATCTTTTTCTCGGCAATGGGCACGTGGCTGGTGCCTTGGCGGTAGAGGCTGGCGACCGTGCGCGTGAAAAGGAGCGTGGTGTTGGGCAGCGGTTTGAGGATAGGAATGATGCGCTGCCGCCGCCGGGCTTCAAATACCACGAATAGCAGCGCTCCGAGCAGCGTGAGATACAGTGCCCAGCGCAGGGCATCGTGAGCCAGCAGTACCCGCAACAACGACTGTTCTTCTTGGCGGCCCTGCTTCTGGTATTCATCCCACCACACTGGCCGGCCCGTGGGCAGATAAGAAAGGGCTGCGAAAGCGAAATTGGCCGTAGCGGGCTGGAGTACGAAATAATTGGTGAACGCCAGGGGCAACGTGCAGAGGTAGATGTGGCCCTGGCCGTGCGGCACGCGCACCAGCACGGCGCGTCCGGCAGTATCGGCAGCGAGCTGGGTGGCGCGCATGCCACTATCGGGGAGCAGGCGGTAGGAAGAACCCAGCGCGGGCAGGCGGAAGCCATTGCGGCCTATTTGGCGGTTGAGCCCCGCATTACTCAGCCGAAACAGCGCCGAGTCTTTGAGCAAGGCATCGGGCGAGGCGTCTTGCAAGTGGGGCCGGCTAACGAAAGGTGCGGTGCGGAAACCTAGCGTATCCGCAAAATGCCTGTCAAACTGCTCGGCAACAATGAACACGTCGTTGCCGCGAGCCACGTGCCGCAGCAGGGAGCGGCAGTCCGAAGCACTCAGCTCAAAGGCATCATCCACGAAAACATAGGTGGCCTTCGCAAAGCCAGATTCGGCTAGGCCGGCCATGTAGTCGGCAGCTTCCGTGGTATCCGGCTCCCCAGCGGCAGTAGCTTCGGCGGGGTCACCGAGAAAGGTAGCTTCCTCAAATTCCGTAGTATCGGCAGAAGCAGAAACCGTCGAATCGGCAGTGGCATCCGTAGTAGTAGCTTGGGCAGCCGAGTCGGTTGCAGTTGAATCTGAGTAGTCTTCCTCGTATTCTTCCGATACTGTATCGGCGGTAACAGTGTATTCCTCGTCTAACTCTTCGGCTCCTTCAATCTGGCTGTAGATGGGCACGCGCACGGCTTTCACCTCACGCTTCTCCACGCCCATTATTTCGGGCAGCACGTCGTAAAGCACGTAGGTGCCGTAGGGAATCTTGTCTTTGTTTTGAAAAGTGGGCGTCCAGTCCAGGGGTTTGGGTCGATAATATTCCACGGCCACATAAGCCCCGAAAAGCAGCGCTAACCCCAACAAATACCAGCGGAAAGTCGTCATGGCGGAGTGGATCAGGCAGCGCGGCGGTTGGGTTGGAGCAGTTGCTGAAACGCGACTCGCGTGGCGCGCGCCTGAGCGTAGTGGGCGGGCGTGAGGTCGTCGTGCTCGCCGTACCACACGTAGTCGAACTGCCGGGTTAGCTCTCGGAAGGCCGCTGGCAGTGGGCCATTGGGCAGTTCGAAGAGGTAGTCGTGGTTGGTTTTATCGGGCTGCCACCGAATCAGGCCCTGGTCGGTGAGCTGTTTGAGCACGTGCAAATAACCCAGACGCACGGCCAGGCGGTAGTTGCCCGCCGTTTCGGCCGTGGCCAGCAGCTTATCGAAGTCCAGTCCGTGGATGTCTTCGTCTTGTACATCGTAGGCCAGCGCGGCCGGGCGCGGATTGCGGCCGAAGGCACGGGTGAAGTCAATTTGCATAAGCTTCAGCACCACAAACACCAGGGCCACTATCAGCCCGGCGTAGATGCCGTATTCCCACAAAATTTTGCCGGGCCGGGTTTCGAGCAAATCGGAAATCCAGCGCCAAAAGCGGAGCTTGAGCAAATCCCAGCCACTTTGCTCGCTCTTCACTTCCACGTACTGAAATTCCCGCTGCTGCCGAAATGCCCGCATTCGCTCGGGCGCGGGCCGCCGTAACGGCACGGGCGCGGCGCGGTCGGGGGGAAGTGCGTAGGTAGCGGCAGCATCGCGGGTACGCTGTGCGGCAACCGGGACGGCGGCCAGGGGAAGGAGCAGCAAAAGCAGCAGCGCCACATGGCAGCCACGGCGGAAACAAGAGAAAAAATACACTAAGAAGCGCAGTACAGGCGGGCAGAAAAGTGGGGAAATATAGGCGAAAAGTTGCCCCGTTTAATACTCGCCGTCATCATCGGGACGGTAGGTGTGGTTGTAAGCAACGGGCGCTGGGTTAGCACCCAGGCTGTCGACGAGGCTGCGCAATCCCACTCCTTCTTTGCGCTCCACGAGGTTGAAGTACTGAAACAGCAGCGCCACAAAAACGGGGGTGTACAGAATCATGCGGCCAACAGAGGCCAGGATGGTGGAAAATACAACCAGCACATCCGATTCCAGCCATGACCAATGCAACATCTTACCAAATGTGGCGGCGTAGAGAGGCAGCTGAAAAATAATGCCCACTACAGCCACCAGCAGCGACATCACTACAATCAGGCCGAAGGTAGACCACCACTTGCTGCGGATCAGCCATAGGTTGCGCTTAATGGCTGCAATTATGCCCTGCTGCTCAAATGCCTGCACCACCCACACTAGGCTCAGCGCAATGCTTAGGTATAAGCCTGGCACCAGCAAGAGCACATATCCCACTAAGACAAGAGGGAGCACAACAATTGACATCAATAGCAACTGTGGCGCTAGAGGGCGTACTTGGTTCCACACCAACTCGGGCGTCACGGCCTGCTCTGGTGGTAGCGCCAGCCGTATCAGCACGTAACCGTTTACGGTGGCCCCTAGCATCACATAGGAAGCCAGCGAGGCTAATATGCCCAGCCAGTACATTTGCCCTCCAGCGTTGTAGAGGTCAAACACGTGCTTGAATGAGTTGTCGGAGCTTTGGCCAATGATGTCGAGGGATCTGGTTTGGAACACTCCCAACGCCACGCCCATCAGCAATGCCGGCGGTAGCACGAAGTAGAGCAAGCACTTGCCCAACGGCCGCCAGTGCGCACCTAGAAACTCAAACGTAGCTCCAATCTTGGCCCCAAAATCCCGCTCCTGGCGGAATTCAGATTTGCGGGTAAACTTCAATTGCTTCATAATAAACTCAAGAGATAAATCTCGAACCAGTCAGATTCCCCGCGGAACGCGCACCGCTAAAACCTGTGCTCAGAATGCCCTTCACCTAGTACTCGCCGTCATCGTCGGGGCGGTAGGTTTGGTTGTAGGCCACGGGTGCCGGGCCGGCCCCTAGACGGTCGATAAGGCTGCGCATGCCCAGGCCTTCCTTCTGCTCCACGAGGTGGAAATACTGGAACACCAGCGCCAGCAACGACACCGGGTACGTAAGCACGGTGCCGGCCGCGTAAATGCACTGCGCCGCCATGCCCAGCGCGTCCGATTGTAGTCCGGGTATCTTAAGCAGCTTACCGAACATCACGGCGTACTGGGGCAAAACAAACAGAATGGTGAGCATGCTCTGAATGAGGCCGGCCACGAATACTAGTCCGAGCGTAGACCACCAGTTATTGCGCGCCAGGTAGAAGCAGCGCTGGAGCGCCGTCGTCACGTTGCTTTCTTCCAGAATAAGAACCGGAAAATAGAGAGCAAGCGGCACCGCCACGTACACCAGCGCGGGAATAAGGAGGAATAATAGCAAGAACGCGAAAGGGCCCATTCCCGCCACTACCACCCCAAATACCAGGGCTACGAGCAGGTAGATGCCGAACAGCAACGCAAACGCCAGTAGTATTCGGCCGAGGGTTTGCTTTACTCCCACCCAGACTTCGGCCGGCGTTGGCAACTCAACCGGCTCTGCAATGAGCAGCTGCACGTAAGCATACACTGTGCTCATAAGCATGATGAAGGATAGCACTCCACCCAGCATGGCTACTCCGAAGCCCGCGAAATAAGAGGCGCCAAACATCGATGAAGGATCAACGGTGTTGGGATTGTCCTTGGCTGCCCCCATCATGTTCCACATACCGTTGGTCACGACTCCTAACCCGACGCCCATAATCAGCGTGACGGGCAGCACGAAGTAAAGCAGGCACTTGCCCAACGGCCGCCAGTGCGCACCTAGAAACTCGAACGTGGCTCCAATTTTGGCCCCGAAATCTCGCTCCTGGCGGAATTCAGACGCGTGGGTGAATTTTGCTTGCATGAGCTGGTGTGGTTAGGCAGACAGAAGGCGACGCTGGAGTTGCCGGGGGTAAAGAATGAAATACCAGATGATGAAGGCCCCCGACGAGCCAATAATGGCCAGACTCAGCCACACGGGCATTTCGGTGTGGCGCGTAACGAAGCCCTCCAAGAAACCAGCCACGATGAAAATAGGCACCAGCCCGATGGCCAACTTGAGGCCGTCGCGGGCGGCTTGGCGGAAGGAGTCGGTGCGGGAGTAGGTACCCGGAAACAGCAGGCCCCGCGCCATCACGAAGCCCGCTCCGCCAGCCAGCACAACAGCTGATATTTCCAGCGTGCCATGAATCCAGATGGTGAGTAGGGAAGGCAGCAGCACACCTTTTTGGTAGAAGAAGTACTGAAACGAGCCCAGCATCATACCGTTGCGAAACAGCGCCCACACCGTGCCCATGCCCAGCGTGGCGCCCAGCGCGTACGCCACCAACGACACATAGATGTTATTCAGAGTAATAAAAAGAAACATGGGAGCCTCGCTCATGCCCTTGTACACGGCCATGGGGTCGCCGCGCTCAATGTTTTCGAGGGTTTTATTCACGTAGGCATCGCCGAGCACTACTCGCACAAAACTGTCGTCGTAGGCGGCCGAAAGTGCGCCGACCAGCGTGAAGACCGTGAACAGGATGAGCGACACGGCCAGCGTCTGGTGGTGCTGAGCCACCAGCAACGGTAGCTCCTGCCGCCAAAACTGCCCAAACCGGCCCGTAGATTCGGTTTTGTTTTTGTAAATGGCTTGGTGCTGGCGTGCCGTCAGGTCGTTGAGGTAGCGCGTAGTGGGCGAGCCGGGGTAGAACGTCTGGGCGTAAGCCAAGTCGTCGGTAAGTTCCACGAAACGAGCCGCCAGCTCATCGGGATCGGCTGGGGGTTGGCTTTCGTACTGCTGCCACTTGGCTTCATTGAGCCGGAGAAATACCGCTTCACGCATACACGAATCTAGCAGAGGAAAAAATGGCAACAAATAACGGATAGGATGGGCGGCTGCAATGACTGAAATGCGGGTAGAACCCGTAATTTGCAGCCTTGTCAGGTTCTGCGAAGATTGCTAATTTTTCCGACCTCGTCTCTATTTTCCGTTACCTAAATTAAGCGATTCCGCTTGCCAGCCGCGCCTCTGCCATGAGTACCATCCGCGTCCAGACCACCCAGAATGTTACGCTCGAATACGAAGTCGCCAGCGTAGGCGAGCGAATCGTTGCCGCCATCATCGACAATATTATCCTAGTGGCGTGGGGAGTGGCTTGGTTGCTGCTGTTTTCGGCTGCGGGAGTAACTGATGAGTTGATGGGAATTCTGGTGGTGGTGTTGGCGGGTGTGCCGTACGTGTTCTACCACTTGGCCTGCGAAGTTTTCTTCAATGGCCAAAGCATCGGCAAAAAGGCCCGCCACATCAAAGTCATCCGCCTCGATGGCACCCGCCCCGGCCTCGGCGACTATCTGCTCCGCTGGATTCTGCGCATCGTGGATACTGGCTTGTTCAGCGGCCTCATTGCCATAGTCGTGATTCTGGCCAATGGCCGCGGCCAGCGCCTCGGCGACCTGGCGGCCGGCACGGCCGTCGTGAGCACCCGGCCGCGCCAGAGCACCGGCCCGCTGGCCCCGGCCTTCACCGCTTCCGATTACGTGGTGGTATTCCCGCAAGCCGCCCAACTACAGGACCACGATGTAGCTACCATCCGCCAGTTGCTGTTCAAAGGGCTGGAGCACGAAAACTACGAGCTACTCAACGAGGTGGCCAATAAAGTGAAGTCGCTCACTGGTATCCAAACCCAGCTCCCCGACGAAGCCTTCCTCCGCACCGTCCTCCGCGACCATGCGCACTTAGCAGCGGTGCAAGGGTAGCAGAGCAGAATCTAAGCACAATAAAAAAGCCGTTCCGCATTGCGGAACGGCTTTTTTATAAGCTAAAAGATAACCTTAGTCGAGCAATACGCCCTGGCGGGTACCAGCTGGCTGGCCATCGAAGCTGAGGCGGAAGAAGTAAGTGCCGGCAGCGTGGCCCCGACCGTTCCAGCGTACCGTCTGCGGACCAGCAGCACGCACGCCAGCATCCATAGTGTCTACGGTGCGGCCCAGAGCGTCAGTCACGGTCATTGTCACGCGGGCAGCGCGGGGCAGGCCGAAGGTTACTTGCGCTTCGTTGCGCAATGGATTAGGATAAAGCGACAGGTTGGTAGCCAACTCGGCGGGCCGTACGGCCGTCACACCGGCAGCGCCGGCCACGGCAATGTCGCGGATGGCGCTGCCATTGCCGATAAGGCCCACTGCGGTGGTAGCGCCGGTGGTGGTATTGAGCGTGTAGAAAGTGCTGTTGCCGTTAGCGGCAGCATTGGCAACCAGGTAGGCTGAGTTGGTGGTGCCGCTGGTGTAGATATCCATGTCAATGTCGCGGGTAGCATCGCCGGCGAGGCCGCTGGCGCCTATGGTGGTCAGCGTGCCAGCGTTTGGTGGGTTTTGCAGAGCCAGCACGTTGAGGGCAGCATCGTAGTCGAAGAGCTGCGTTTCGGTAGTACCCACTACGCTGTTAGTGTAAGCCACCGCGCCAATAGAGGGCGTGGCAGCCGCGTTGACATCACCCGTGGCGAAGCTGATCTGGCCGTCAGTAGCGGCTACGGTGCCGTCGTTAGGATTGAGGCGGAAGTTGGCGCGGTTGGCGCCCACCACCCGAATCCGGTCTACGGTCGGGTTGAAGTCAAACGATACGCTGCCCGCGCCCAGCGCCAGAGCTACCGGCGTAGCATTAATGGCCCGCGCCGCGCCCGTGGCGGCGTTTATGGTATAAACAGTGGCTGTCTGCGCTGTTGAGTTGTAGCCCAGCGCGTACAGCGAGTTAGTAACCGGACGTACATCCAGACCCACCAGCGTCTGCGTGGCATCGACGCCCGTTATGCTCACCGCGGAACGAATAAGGCCCGGGTTGGCCGAGTCGAACGTGAGCAGGTTGGTGGTAGTACCTGCACCTAGCGCATACACTAACTGACCAGTGAGGGCAGGCAGCGTGGGCCGCGTAATCTGCACGGCAATATCCGTGACGCTGACCAAGCCGTTGCCAATAGCGCCTACCGAAGTGGTAGCCGCCGTGGTTAAGTTAAGCGTGTAGAGCGCCGTGCTTGTACCGGTGGTACCCGAGGTAGTGATGGTCAGGTAAGCCGTGTTGGTGCTGGTAGTGGAATTGAAGTAGATATCGAAGTCAGCCGATTGGCCTTGGCCGGATGTGGCGGTGCTCAGCGTACCCACGGTGTTGACCGTGCCATTATTTGGCGGATTCTGGGTGAGCAGGCGGCTGGCGGCCTCGTCGATATCGTAGAGCGTGGTGCCGGTGGCGCCAAGGTAGGAGTTGGTATACGCTACGGCTCCCACGGCTGGGGTCTGCCCAGCGTTGGCGTCGCTGGTTGCGTAAGCAAGGTTACCGTCAGTAGCCGCCAAGCCGCCCGTTACGGGGTTGAGGCGCAGATTAGCCTGGTTGAGGCTGCTCACCACCCGAATCCGGTCTACGGTGGGGTTGAAGTCGAAGCCGATGCGGGCCGTAGCGCCGCCCAGGGGCATGGCAATGGGGCCGGCACCTACGCCGGTAGCCAGGCCGGTTGTTGCATTGATGATATAGAGCTGGCCGGTTTGGGCGGTGGCATCATAGCCGAGGGCAAACAGCTGCCCGGTGGCCGGGCGCGAGTCCAGCCCTACCACCGTTTGGCCGCTGGCAATACCCGTAATAGGCACTGTGGCCGTGATGGTGCCGGGCGCCGTAGCACTAAACGAGACCAAGGCATTGCCAGGAGTGCCGCTCACCGAGGAGAGGCCGTAAATAGTTTGAGCGGTGGCCGGCAGCGCCACGGCGCCAGCGAAAAGAGCAGTGAGGGCCGCGCCTTTGCAGGCCGCCGTCCAACGAGTAAAGTTGCTGTTCATTGAAAGGAAGGAAGAGGATGAGAAATAATACGCCTTGCCTACTAGTGGGCAGACAGAGAAGCATACGGCTGGGCTTCGGCTATGGATTTTGACTTCACACGATTTAATTCAACTTTAATCTCGTCTTTGCCCGCTGCCCAATTTTGTTTGGGGACGGAGACTTGTTTGACAAAGGCGACAAACAAAATGGCTGCCTCTAGCTGCCTCTATAAGTAGAAGCAGCCATCAACAGATACAGCAAGATCTAGCGCCTTACCACGGCACATGCTCATTTTGCCAGGTTACGAAGCTGCCGTTTTCCTCGGCGTGCAGTTGGTCGGCGAGGCGCAGGATGCCTTTAGCGGCTACCGCCGGGTCTTGCGCGGCCGAACCGCCGCCCATGCCCGTGCGCACCCAGCCCGGATCTACCAATACTGATAGCACGCCGTACTGCCCAATCTCGGCCGCCAATGCTCGCATGTACATATTGAGGGCGGCTTTGCTGGCGCTGTAATGGTAGGGGTCGCCGGAGGCCTTCCACGTCAAAGAGCCCTGCCCCGACGATAGACTCAGGATCCGGGCTTTGGTGCCTGCCCGCAGCAAATCAAGAAATGCCTGCGCTACCAGCAACGGCCCCACGGCATTCACGCGCAGCACGTTCAGGGCACTATCGGCCGTGAACTGGCCCAAGCGCTGGTTTTCGGGGTCTTCGGGGCCGGCGCCGGGGTAAACGCCCGCGTTGTTGATGAGCAGATCGAGGCCATCCGCAGCGGCTTTTACCACTGCGAGAGCCGCTTGAATGCTGGCTTCGTCCGTGACATCGAGCGGCACGAGCGTGAGGCGACCCTTGTGTTGGGCGGCTAGCTCGTGCAGGTCGGTGGCCGCATCGGGGCGGCGGCAGGTGGCAAATACGGTGTCGCCGCGCTCCAGCGACTGGCGGGTGAGGTCGAGTCCCAGGCCCCGGTTGGTCCCGGTAATAAGAACGCGTTTCATGTGTTCGGCTTGAAAAGGAGAGAGTGAAGAGCGATTAATGGCTCGAAGATATGGCGGCGTAGTCTCCAAACATTTCTTTCAAACTCGCAAGTTGGGGAGGGGTTTGGAAGCTCGTCAAAAAACAAACGCCAGTGGTTCGAAAACCACTGGCGTTTGCTGCTATTTCTTGGGAAGAGAGCTGCTTAGCTCTTTACTTCCACCACGCGCGTTTCCGAGAAACGGTCGTGCCAGCCGGGACCGTCGAGCAAGAAGGTTATGGCGTCTACTAGGGGGATCAAACGCCACAGAGTACGCGTCCGAAGCGCGTCGGGCAGAAGTGGCGAACCATCGGCCATCACCGCCTTGGTGCCTGTCACACGTTTGCCGATAGTCTGGCCTGAGCTACCTTCCAGCGTGGTGTAATAGAAGTAAGATACAACAAGGTTGATGACAAGGGAAAGCAGTGAAGCAATAATCCCGCTCAGACCTACCATTATCAGCACATACATGATAATGTTGGCAACAACACCAATGATGATGATGTCGATTATGTAGTTGACGAAACGCTTAATCTTGGGCGCTTCTGCCAATGCGCCCGTAGTAGGCTGGCCAATGTTGAAAGATGAGGTAGAAGAGGTAGTAGATGGTTCCATGCGCATTAAAAAAGTTGGTTGTGTGTGTAAGGGAGCTGTAAGATGGGTAAAGTTGAGTTCTTAACAAGAGCATTAGAATATTTTTATCAATAAAATAATGCCGGCTGCGCTACGAGTAGAGTAGCACAACCGGCATTAAAATGTGGATTATAGCCAACAAACAGCCTTTAGCCGGCCGCAATAGCCTTGCGCCGACTCGTGCGCGGCAGACGCTCTTCCGAACCATGAGATAACAGTTCGTCGTCGCGCTCGGTCTTTTTCACCGTCCAGCCTAGCGAATACAGATCCCGGCGCCGGTCGCGCAGGTTGCGCACGGCGCCGCTCGTATTCAGATCCTTGAGCAGGTCGAGGTCGAGGTCGGCAATGAGGGTCATCTCGGTGTTTGGCGTCGCCTCGGCCACGATGGCGTCGTGGGGGAAGGCGAAATCCGAGGGGCTGAACACGGCACTTTGCGAATACTGAATGTCCATGTTCTCTACGCGCGGTAGGTTGCCCACCGAGCCGGTAATAGCTACGTAGCACTCGTTCTCGATAGCCCGGGCCTGGGCGCAGATGCGCACCCGCTGGTAGGCGTTTTTGGTGTCGGTCCAGAAAGGCACGAACAGGATTTTCACGCCCTCGTCGGACAACATGCGCGCCAGTTCCGGGAACTCCACATCATAGCAAATCAGAATGCCGATTTTGCCGAAATCAGTGTCGAAGCACTTGAGTTTGTCGCCGCCGCGCATGCCCCAGTAGCTGGCCTCGTCGGGCGTTACGTGCAGCTTGTACTGTTCGTCCACGGTACCGTCGCGGCGGCAGAGGTAGGCCACGTTGTGCAGCTTGCCATCCTCATACACCGGCATGGAGCCGGCAATAATGTTGATGTTGTAGCTCACGGCCAGCTCCATCATCTTGGCTTTGATAGGCTCCGTGAAAGCCGCCATCGAGCGGATAGCCACCGACGGCGACTCCTCATTGGTGAGGGCCATGAGCGGGGCGTTGAAGAACTCCGGGAACATCACGCAGTCCGACTTATAGCCCGACACAGTATCAACGAAGAACTCGATCTGCTGCAACAAGTCCTCCAGGCTGCGCGTGGCCCGCATCTGCCACTGCACGATGCCGATGCGGACGTTGCTTTTCTGGTTGCCAATGAGCTTTTCCTCTTCCTCGTAGTAAACGTTCAGCCATTCCAGCAGCGTGGCGTAGGCCTTCGATTCGGAATCATAAGGCAGGTAGCCACGGATGATTTTGCGAACGTGGAATTCGTTGGCGAGCTGGAAAGTGAGGATGGGGTCCGTGATTTCCTTGTTGCGCACCATCTCTACGTACTTGGCCGGCGTCATTTCATTGGCGTAGGCCGCATAGCCCGGTATGCGCCCACCCGCCACCATGGCGCGCAGGTTCAGGTTTTCGCATAGTTCCTTGCGAGCATCGTAGAGGCGGCGCCCCAGGCGCAGGGAGCGGTATTCCGGGTCCACGAACACGTCCACGCCGTAGAGCGTGTCGCCATCCGGGTTGTGAGTGTTGAACTTGCCGTTGCCCGTGATTTTGGCGTAGGTGTGCCGGTCGCCGAAATCGGAATACTGCACGATAATAGCCAGAGCCGCGGCCACCAGCCGGCCATTGTCTTCGATGCCAATCTGGCCCTCGGGAAACTTACGGAGCAGGGCACTAAACTCGTCCGATGACCAGGAGCCCTCCATGTTGGAGTACACCTTGTCCATGATTTCCTTCACGGCTTTGAAGTCGGAGCGGCGCAGGGTGCGCAGTACCAGCTTGTGGGCCGGAACAGCCGTGGGCGTGAGCCGTTCGGCTACCTGGGGCATGCCGGGTAAAGTTTGCTTTTTGGCGTGGCCGCCACCGGCCTTGCCGTTTGAACTCGTTGCCATATAAAGAAGAAGGAGAATGTCGTGGAAGAGACACAAAGATACCGTCCTGCTAGCCGGGTACGGCGCTTGTCTTACGGCGCTACAACAAATTGGATGGTAAAAAGGCTCATTCAGAGGTAGAATCGCCTAAATAGCCAGTGCTGGCTGTGGGGCGTGGAACCCGTAGCCCAGTAGCGCGAAGCTCCGGCTTCGCGCATCGTTGCTGAGGTTGAACGAGGTCGTTGCTCCGGCGCGGTTTCAATCGCTCAACGAGGCGCGAAGCCGGAGCTTCGCGCTACGGGGCATCGTCCTAACGCATCCGGTCCAGCCGTCGTACCTTGCACTATGCTTCCGCCCGAAGAACGTCGTCTTCAGACCTTGGGCCGGCTGCTGACTCAGCCCGCTGGCTTTCCGCCCACGGCCTGGCTCTGCGCCCCGCCCGACGTAGCTCGTTGGCAGCCGGATATGCCGGCGGCCGTACTGCTCGTGTCCGCCGCCGGGCAGGCCATACCCACGCCGCCCGGCTTGGTGCGCACCTTGTTCATGGACGAAGTACAACTGGTGATGGAGCGCCTGCTCACGCAGGTGCCCGGCGCGCCCGCGCAGTTGCGGGTTGATATTCTGGCCCGCTACAAAACGCACCACGAGTTTCCGGCCCTCACCAGCCACCCCGATACGCTAGCCGACCATCTGGCCGAAGCCGTGCGGTCTGGCGGCCTCACGCCCGCCGCCGCCCTGGCCCAGCTGTTGCGCTATTTCTCTCATTTCACCGAAGAAGCCGCGGAGCGTATTCTGGCTCAGGCTTACCTCCGAACCCGTTAACTGTCTGTTATTCCGAGCAGCGCGAGGAATCTGAGGAGGTTAGCAGCCACCATTACAGGCGAAGCGCCCGGCGCCCGGAAGCGGCCGGATGCTGAAGCAGCAAGAGTCGCTTGCAGCATTTGGCGCGAGGTACCGCTAGCAGCTGGCCTTAACTGGCCTAAGTTGCGGACTAGAGTTAGGAGCTAGTTCCCCTCCTTGGAAAGGAGGGGCTAGGGGTGGTTGATTCACGCCAGAACGATTTGTAGAACTAGCTCTAGTATCGTTCAACGCCTGATCAACCACCCCTAGCCCCTCCTTTCCAAGGAGGGGAACTAGTTTTAACGCTAGTCATTAATTGTCTGCAACTTGGGGGAGCTAGCCTTACGCGCCGCCGGATGAATTTCATGCGACCTCCCGCCATTCTGGTTCGAGCTGCCGCCAAAAAATACCGGCCTCCTGCCATTCTGGTCCGAGCTGCCATCAAAGAATACCGAGCTGCCATCAAAAAATACCGGCGTCCTGCCAATCTGGTCCGGCCTCGCTATTTTTTGGCGGGAAGCCGGACCAAAAAATACCGACCTCCCGCTAAAATGGTCCGGGGCCGCATATCGGAAGGGGGAGGGGGTACTTCCGAAGTCCCCCCTCCCCCTTCTGATATCCTTCTCCTGATTCCGCGCGTCGCTCGGAATGACAGCTATACGCCTTGCATCTCCGGTACTTCATCGGGCACCACCAGCTTACCCGCCGTGGCAGCCCGAATCTGCTCTACTGATACTCCGGGTGCCCGTTCGCGCAGCACGAAGCCATTTGGGGTTATGTCGAGTACGGCTAATTCGGTTACTATTTTCTTCACGCAGCGCAGGCCGGTAATGGGCAAGGTGCACTGCGGCAGCAGCTTGCTCGAACCGTCCTTGGCCACGTGCTGCATAGCGACGATGATGTTCTTGGCCGAGGCCACGAGGTCCATGGCGCCGCCCATGCCTTTCACCATTTTGCCCGGGATTTTCCAGTTGGCGATGTCGCCGTTTTCCGATACTTCCATGGCTCCTAGAATGGTCAGGTCCACGTGCTCGCCGCGGATCATGCCAAATGAGTCGGCGGAGGAGAAGATGCTGGAGCCGGGCAGGGTGGTTACGGTTTGCTTGCCGGCGTTGATGAGGTCGGGGTCTACTTGGTCTTCCGTCGGGAAGGGTCCCATGCCGAGCAGCCCGTTTTCGCTTTGCAACTCCACGTTGATGCCAGCCGGAATGTAGTTGGCCACCAGCGTCGGAATACCAATGCCGAGGTTGACGTAGGAATTGTTCTTTACTTCTTGCGCAATGCGCTTGGCGATGCCGTGTTTGTCTAACATGATTCTTTGATGTGCTAATATGCTGATGTGTTGATTGGCAACCGTCGTTTGATGAATTGATGGCAGAAGGCAATTAGCACATCAGCATATCAAACAATCGACACATCAACGAGTCGTCCGTTGCTCGATGCGCTTTTCGTAGTGCTGGCCCTGGTAGATGCGCTGCACGAAAATGCCGGGCGTGTGAATCTGGTTGGGGTCCAGCTCGCCGGCGGGTACCAGCTCTTCCACTTCCGCCACCGTGATTTTACCGGCCGTGGCCATCATGGGGTTGAAATTACGGGCCGTGCCTTTATAGATGAGGTTGCCGGCCGTGTCGCCCTTCCAGGCTTTCACGAAGGCGTAATCGGCGTGCAGAGCGGTTTCCAGCAGGTACATCTTGCCGTTGAACTCGCGGCTTTCTTTGCCTTCGCCCACTTCGGTGCCGTAGCCGGCCGGCGTGTAGAAAGCCGGAATGCCCGCGCCACCCGCCCGGCACCGCTCGGCCAGCGTGCCTTGCGGAATCAATTCCACTTCCAACTCCCCGCTCAGCAACTGCCGCTCAAACTCGGCATTCTCGCCCACGTAGCTGGAAATCATCTTGCGCACCTGCTTGGTTTGCAGTAGCAGCCCAATGCCAAAGTCATCGACGCCGGCGTTGTTGCTGATGCAGGTGAGGTTCTTCACGCCCAGACGCAGAATCTCCTGAATGGAATTTTCCGGGATGCCGCACAGGCCAAAGCCACCCAGCATGAGCGTCATGCCGTCGGTGAGGCCATGCAGCGCCGTTTGGGCGTCGGGTACTACTTTGCTGATCATAAAGAGGGTGGGATGGTTGAGAGGCGCAAGGTAGAATAGATATGAGACTGTGAGACATGGGAAGTGAGACTTTACGTGTTGGATTTATCACTAGCAGGTAGTCTCAACTCTCACTTCTGATATCTAACCCAAGTTGCAGACAATTAATGACTAGCGTTAAAACTAGTTCCCCTCCTTGGAAAGGAGGGGCTAGGGGTGGTTGATCAGGCGTTGAACGATACTAGAGCTAGTTCTACAAATCGTTCTGGCGTGAATCAACCACCCCTAGCCCCTCCTTTCCAAGGAGGGGAACTAGTCTTAGCTGTAGTCCGCAACTTGGGTTATCTAATTTCTCACCTCTCACTTCACCCTCCAATCAAATGGCGGCGGGCTTCGTCAGCGTCCAGCGCTAATTGGGCTTTCAGCGCGTCTAAACCATCGAATTTTTGCTCGTCGCGCAGGCGGGCGATGAATTCCACGCGCAGTTGCTGGTCGTACAGGTCGCCTTCGAAGTCGAGTAGGTGAGCCTCTACTGTTTGGGCCAGGTCGCCGCCCACGGTAGGGCGCACACCAATGTTGAGCATGGCGGGGTGATGAGTGCCAGCCGCTGTGGTGGCCATAACGGCGTAGACGCCCCGCGCCGGAATCAGCTTCAGCGGCTCGTCGGTCACAATATTGGCGGTGGGCCAGCCGATGGTGCGGCCGAGCTGGCGACCTTTCACGACGGTGCCCGTCAGGGGATAATCGTAGCCGAGGTAGCGGTTGGCGGTCAGCACGTCGCCGCTTTCGAGGGCGCGGCGGATACGGGTGCTGCTCACGCCCACGGCGTCTACGTCTTCGCGCGGAATTTCCTCTACGCTCATGCCATAGCGGTCGGCGTTTTGGCTGAGGTACTCGAAACCGCCTTCCCGGTTTTTCCCGAAGCGGTGGTCGTAGCCAATCACCAGCTTGCTGGTGCCCACGGTGCGCAGCAGAATCTGCTGAATGTATTCTTCTGAGGTCCAGGCCGCAAATTCGCGAGTGAAGGGCACGATAAGCAAATAATCGACGCCGAACTCGGCCAGCTTCTGCGTGCGCTCGTCAAGGGTGTTGAGCAGCTGCAAATCCAGCGGCTCGGGGTGGCTGGGCGGCGGGTCGAGCACCAGGCGCGGGTGTGGCCAGTAGGTAATCACCACGGCCGGGCCCCCGCTTTGCTCGGCCGCTTCCCGCAGCCGCCGCAGAATCTGCTGGTGGCCGAGGTGCACGCCATCGAATGTACCGCTGGTCACTACGGCATTGCCGAGGTGCGGAAACTGCGCCGGATCGTGAATGATTTCCATGAATCGCTGGGTTGCGCTGATTAGGGTATTTCGCTAACTGCTTGTGAGGCGTTGCTAGTAGCTAGTAGATTAAGCATCGGCTAGCAGAAAAGCTGACAGCGGTAAGCAGGCTGTTGAGGATGTTACAAAAGCTATTCGGCGGTGCTTTCCGAAGCCGGCGCGGGGTCTGGAGCAGAATTGTTGGCGTTGAAGTACTCCAGGCCGGGGCGGCGCTCGGGGCGGGGCGGCTTCTGCCGGCGCGGAGGCCGTTCGGCTTCTCCTTCCGGGCGTGGTGGGCGCAGGGCAATGAGCTGGTCCATCGTCAACGCCTCTTCTACGCGGTACTGGCCAATGCGGGTGCGGACCAGCTTGGTGAGGTGGGTGCCGCAGCCTAGGGCCAGGCCAAAGTCACGGGCGAGGCTGCGGATGTAGGTGCCTTTGGAGCAGGTCACCCGAAAATCTACTTCGGGCAGCGCCACGCGGGTAATTTCAAACTCCCGGATTGTGACTTGCTTGCTCTTGATTTCGGCTTCTCCGCCGCGGCGAGCTACTTCGTAGGCCCGCTCACCGTTCACTTTCACGGCCGAAAACAGCGGTGGTGTTTGCTCAATCAGCCCTCCAAAAGCAGTGGTAGCAGCCTGAATTTCGGCTTCCGTGAGGTGAGCGTAGGGCAGCTCCGTATCCACGGGCGTTTCCAGGTCGAAGCTGGGCGTGGTTTGACCGAGGCGGAAGGTGCCGGTGTACTCTTTTTCCTGGGCCTGAATTTGGTCGATCTGCTTGGTTTTCTTGCCGGTGCAGAGAATGAGCAAACCGGTAGCCAGCGGGTCGAGGGTGCCGGCGTGGCCGATTTTCTTGATGCGCAGCGTGTTCTTGACCTTGCGCACCACGTCGAACGAGGTCCAGGTCAGGGGCTTGTCGAGCAGCAGGATTTCGCCGGCCTCGAAGTCGAAAGAAGAAATGTCCATGCTAAGCTTAAATCAGCTTCAGGTCGATGCCCAGCGCAATCATCACTAGGATGAACACGCCCACGATGATGCGGTAGAAACCGAAGGCCCGGAAGCCAAAACGCGCCACAAAGTTGACGAAGGTCTTGACGGCCAGCAACCCCACCACGAAAGCCACCACGTTGCCGAAAAGCAGCAGCTTGAGGTCGTCGGCGCCAGGGGCGGCTACTTTGTAGGTTTTGTACAGCTGGTAGGCCGTGATGACGAACATCGTGGGCACGGCCAGCAAAAAAGAGAAATCCGCCGCCGAACGACGGTCGAAGCCCTGGGCCAAGCCGCCCACGATGGTAGCCGCCGAGCGCGACACGCCGGGTATCAGCGCCAGGCATTGAAACAGCCCGATGCGCAAGGCTTGCGGCAGGCTCGGCGTCGTCACTTCTTTGCGCGGGCCCGCAAACCAACGGTCCACGAACAGCAGCACCACGCCGCCTACTACCAGGGACGCCGCTACCACCGTCACACTTTTCAGTAACTCCTCAATGACATCTTTGAGCAGAAAACCGAGCAGCCCAAACGGCAGAAAAGCCACTAGCAGCTTCACGTAGAAATCGAAGCTTTGCAGGAAGCGCCGCCAGTACAGCGCCACCACCGACAGGATGGCGCCCAGCTGAATGGAAGTGATATAGGTTTCGGTGAAGGGCAGCTGCCCGATGCCGAGCAGGTTAGCCACGATAACCATGTGCCCGGTGCTGGAAACCGGCAGAAATTCCGTCAGACCTTCGACGATAGCCAGCAGCAGCGCGTACCAGTAGTTCATAAATAAGAAAGTAGCGCGAGGCTCCCGCCTCGCGCATCATTGAACGATGTCGTTGTTACCTAACGCCGGTTGTTCAACCTCCGCAACGATGCGCAAAGCCAGAGCTTCGCGCTACAGCAGCTAGGGGCGCTTGTAGGAAGGAGCCGAAGGCGCGGCCGGGGTCGGCTGCTGAGCCAGCGTGTCGCGGGTGATGGTGTCTTGCGCTATTGGGGCTCCGCCCTGTGGCTTGGCCATGATGGCCCAGAACTCAATCAGAAAGCCCACAACCAGCAAGATAGGGCCGAGCGTGATGCCCAGAAATCCTTCGCCGTAGTCGGCCGAGTCCAGCGTCATGGTAATGAAGCCGGCGGCCAGCACAGCCAGGCCAATGAACATCAGACGGTAGTTGCGCGGCCCGAAGGCGAAGCGGGGAGTTTCTTGCATGGTCAAATGACTTAATTGTTAAATGGCTAGGTGGTCGTTGGTGTATTTTATGAGCGAATTGATGGCTTTGGGAAGCCGCTGTAACTCGGCGAAAATATGAGAGTAGTTATCAGGTGAAATAAGATGCCGGACTTTAGCTTTTTCGTTCCAGTCCAGCGCTTCAAATAAAGACCCACGGGCAATTCTGTAAAATTTGATTTTATCTTTCTTGCCATAGCGCCCAAAGCCTTCGGCAATGTTAGCCGAAACACTATCGACGGACCGAATGAATTGCTCCCCAACCGTATGCTGCGCCAAAGGTGCCCAAAGTAAAACGGTATTCCATACCACATTGCTGAGCGCGAAGCTGATACGGTAGCACTCAAGATCGGCCAACCGCAAAAATTTCCGCTCGCTGCTTTCCTGCTCAACCATTAATCAATTAAGCAATTCAAATTAATACAAATCATCTAGTGACATACCCAAGTACTTGCGCACGGCGCGGTAGGAGCTGAGGAAGCCGATGCCGCAGCCTAGCACCACCATTGCTAGCAGCAAGGCTCCAATCAGCTGGTCGTCGCGGAGTACGCGCAGGTCGGTGACTTGCAGGTAAGCATATTGGAGTAACGCTAGCAGCAGCAGGCCCGCCAGAATCCCGCTCGCCAAGCCCTGCCAGGTGGCGCGGCTCAGGAAGGGGCGCTGAATGAAAACCGAAGTAGCCCCGACGAGTTGCATGCTTCGAATGAGGAAACGCTGCGAGAACAGGGCCAGCTTGATGGTATTGTTGATGAGCACCGTCACGACGAACGTGAGCACCACCGCGAAGCCTAGCAGCACGAGGCCAAGCTTGCGCACGTTGTCGTTGATGGAGCTGATGAGACTTTGCACGTATTGCACCTCGTGCACGCCCGGCTCCGCCTTCAGTTCCCGCTCAATGCGGCCCATCTGCAAAGAGTCGGAATACGCCGCGTTGATTTTCAGGATGTACGCGTCGCGGAGCGGGTTGTCGCCGAGGAATTGCTGGAAGTCTTCACCGGTTTGCTCGATGAACTGCTTGGCGCCTTCTTCCTTCGACAAAAACCGGACCTGCGCTTTGCCGTCGCGCTGCGCGATGTAGGGCTTGCGCGAGAAGTCCTGTTGCAGGCGCAGCAGCTCCGTCGCGGGCAAGTCGCGCTCCAGATACACCTGCATCTCAATGTTCTCCTTCACCAGATTAGAGAGCTTGTGCGCGTGAATCAGCAGCAGCCCAAACAACCCAATCACGAGCAAAGCCAGCGTGATGCTAAACACGACCATCGTGTGCGGGTAGCTGCCTAGCTTTTTCTTACGGGTTGGGCGGGGTTGGGGCATAGAAGGGCAAAGGTAATTGTTGGATGGTTTAATGGCTAAATGGTTGCATTGTTAAATGGTTGGTCGTGCTAACGGCTCGTTGAACGACCAACCATTTAACAATGCAACCATTTAGCCATTATCCAACTACAGATTCGTTCTCGGGTCGTCGTCTACGTTGAGGACTTCGCGGGCTTTGCGGGCATTTATTTCGCGGCGGCGCAGATGCTTGCGGGCGAATAGTTCGGTAAACGAATCGAACTGCTCGGTGTGCAGCAGCGAAACGCCAGCCCGAGCCTGGTTTTGCAGCGTGTTCAGAGCGCTGATGTCGCGCGGGGTGGTTTCGTAGCGCAGCTTGGCCCGGAACTTACCGTCGGCGCGCAGGTAGTATTCCAGGCTCAAGTCGCCGATGAGGGACGTATTGCCAGTCGTTGATGTGGTAACGCCGGTGTTGGCGTCCGTCACCACGCCATTGTTGAAGCCGCCTTCGCGCGTTACGCGCAGCCGCCCGTTGAGGAAGGAGTAGCTCAGCCGCACTTGCAACGCCTGTAGCTGCTCCGCCGAAATACCATTAAAGTTGAAGCTGATTTCCAGGTTCGGGTCGAGCTGCGAGGTGAGGGCGCCGAGCTGGGTGGAAATAATCTGACCCAGACTGTTGCCCAGCGCGTTGTTCTGCCCCTGAAACGAACTGATGGAGGAGAGCGACGAAGCCGGCGCCAGCTGCCGGAACACCACCAGACTGAACACCTGCCGGCTCAGCTCCTGCTCATCGTTGCGCAACGACGACAGAAACGGCACCAAGTCACTTTCCAATGACGATGGAATATCATTGAATTCCAGGTTGAGCTTGATAACGGGCAGCAGTAGCGGGCCGGTCAGGTTCATCACGGCCGTGACGGGTACCACGGCGCTATTGCTGGCCAGGATCGGAGCCAGCGAGGTGCGCTGGGTGTAGGCGGCCGTCACGTTCATTTCGCCGGCCAGCGGGTCGCCGTTCCAGGAGATGGTGCCGCCCGGCCGCACCACAAATTCCTTGTTTACAAGGCCCTGCAAGGTAAAATTGTAGGCCCCTCGCACGATTTCAAGCTGCCCGAACATATTGAAGTCGCCGCGCGTGTCGATGTTGAGACGCAGCCGCCCGGCCGCCGAGCCCCGAATAACGTCGCCGGTACTCTCATCAAGCAGAATCTCCACGTAGGCATCGGGCGTCACTTCCAGGTTCATATTCAGCCGGATACCCGACAAGTCCACTTTATCCTGCACGCCCACCGGCACCGGCGTACGGGCCGTGTCGGTGAGGTTGCGGTTGACGAAGCGGATGTAGTTGGCCTTCTCGGCCCGGGCCGCGTTGTCGAGCGGCAGGGAAAGGCGCGTGCCCGGCTCAGAACGGGCCTGCACGTTCACCACCAAGTTGCTGGAAGGCCCATTGACGCGGGCCGTGCCAGTGGCGTAGGCCGTCCCGAAGTACAGCTGATTGTCTTTGCGGGTGGTATTGAGCACCAGTAGCCGGCGGAACGAAGCTTCCAGCGCCAGCCGCATGTTCTGGAATCCATCATGAAAAATATCACCCGAAACGACGCCGCCATTGCCCAGCGGGTCCTTCACCCGGATGTCGCGCAGGGCAATACGATCTTCGGTGAACTGAATTCGGTCGGCGAAGGTGTAGGTGGTGCTCAGATAGATGAACGTGAGTTGGCCGTTGCTCACGTCGATGGTACCCGTGAGGTGCGGTTGGTTGAAGCGGCCGGCCAGGCGCAGAGTGCCCACGGCTGTGCCGCCCAAGTCCCGGAATAGCGTTTTAAGAAAAGGCTCGGCCAGCTTCACCGGCGCATTGTCGAGCACGCCGGTTAGGTTAAGTTGCTCGTTTTCGCGGGACGGGGCAATGGTACCGGCCAGTCGCAACACGCGCCGGCCATCGCGCAGCACGTCCAGATCCAGTATAGCTTGGCGGGCGCGGTTGTCCCAGGAACTGCGGCCCGCCACGTTGCCAATCAGCACTTTATCGAAGTGCAACGAGTCGACGGTGAGGGTGGAGTTGATGGCCAGCGCCCCGTACACGCCGCTCACGGTGCCCTCCGCATTCACCCGGCCCGTCATGTTTTGTTTGGTGAGGGAGGCGAGCGTGGCCAGCTCCATATCTTTCACCGTGAGCTTCAGCTCCTTGCTGGCATCTTGCGAGACGAAACCTTGCGCCATTATGCTCTGCGGGCCGTTGCTCAAACTCAGGTTCTGAATGTCGAACTCCTTGCCTTTATTCGAGATAATAACCGAGTTGTCCTGCGCGATGGTCCAGTTCTTATCCAGCAGGTTCACGCCCGACTGCCGGAACACGATTTGCACGGCATCGGGCAGGAAGGAGAGGGCGCCGTTGATCTGGGCCTTGTTGGTGGTGTTGGTTTGGGCCAACGAAGTCGAGAAGTTGATGCGCTTCTGGTCCCACACGCCTTCCACGTAGAAGCCTTCGGTGCGGCCTAAACTTGGCAGCACTTGCCGTTCCGATGTCACGTTGGCCTGCGCCAGCACTTCCGGCTGGTAGGGCAGTTTGGACGTGTTGAATTCAAACGCCGTGCGGTAGGTGCGGACACTATCCACAATGAGCGTATCGAAGCTGCCGCCAAGCTGTAGAATAGACGTTTGCCCGTTGCGGAACGAGCCATCGATGCGCGAATAGTTAGCCACTTGCAGCCCCGGCACGAACAACTGCAACGCCGGGTTAGCCTTTTTCAGGTACAAATCCAAGTCGATGGCGTACTCCGGAATCACGCGCTGCCGCTTGCGGCGGTAATAGTCGGCAATGGCGGCTTCGTTGCTTTCGAAATTGAGTTGGTATTCGGTCAGCAGAATCTGGGCGTTACGAATCACTTCGGTGTAGTCGAAGTTGCCGGTGGCCGTCAGGTTCAGCACTTCCGAGCGCACCGCCAGCCGGCGCTGGGCCGCAGTCCGCTCACTCACCACATCGAACGAATCCACAGCTACCGTGCGGCCAGCGTAACCCACGCGGGAATTGCGCAGCAGAATGTGGCCCACCAAATCATCAAGACGTAACCCCTTGAACTGCACGTCGGCGGTGGTGGCCACGGTTACGCTCTGCTTGGTGAGGCCGAGCGCGCGCAGGTCGGCGCGGCGTATCCGGGCCCGTACGTCAAAGGCTTGGCTCTTTTTATTGAGGTTGATGCTGCCATCAGCGTCGAATTGCAAACTAGGGTCGTTGGCCGCCAGCTTGCCCGTAAACGATTCGCGGCTGAAACGGCCGTTGGTGCTGATGTTGCGGTAGCGGTAGCCATTGAGCCAGATACTTTGCACCGTGGCATTAGCCGTGACGCTGGCCCGTTCCGGGGTAAAACCTACGCCTTCGACGCGGCCGTTCATGGTCACGTCGCGCACCACTTTTTCCTTGCCCAGCAGCTTGCCCAACTGAAAGTCGGTGGTCCGCACATCGCCTTCGTAAGAAGAAAAACGCGGGTCGGTCTTGAATTTTAGGTTGACGTCGGACACCACCGAACCCAGTGCCGTCTGGAAAGAGCCATTCGCTACAAAGTCGTTGTAGAACCCCAGGAATTGGCCTTTCAGCTTTACCGTGCCGAGCCGCTCCACGTAGGGCCAGCCGGAAGCCGGAATGTACTTGCGGATATCGCGCCCGTCAATCACGGAAGGCCGCAAGCGCATCTCCACAAAGCTTTCCTTTAAGTTGGGCAGCCCTTCCACGTTGATGTTGCCCACCACGTGCGTGTTGCGGCCGTAGGTGATGTCGAGGTTCTTGGTAGTGAAATTCTTCACGTAGCCCTTGGCCTCGCCCGCCAGCAGCACCGATTCTTTCAGGTTCCGCATAAACGGCTGCGGCGCAAACTGCGCGATATCGTCGGAAGTTATCCGAGACGGGCCCAGCCGCGCCACCACCCGCACGGAGTCGTTGAAGTTGGTGAAGTTGAGGAAGTGCTGGTATTCAAAGCGCAGATAATTGAGTAATTGGCTGTTACCAACGCGCAGATTCAGTCCCGAAAATTCCCAAAACTTACCGGCGTAGGTCATGTTGGCCGTCAGCTCGTGCAAGCGGGTGTTGGAAGGCGAATCCACGGCCCGCAAGCCATCAATTTGGGAATGAATCGTGTCGCCGCGCAGCCAGATCTGCGAAAAATCCGCGTAGATGCTGTCGATGTGCATGTGCGCGTAGTCCATCGAGCGGCCGTAGTAGGGTTCCTTGGGCCGGTTTTTCTTGTCGAGCACGAAGCGGCCGTTGCGCAGGCTGATGGCGTTGATTTTGAAGTCGAACGGCTTGGTGGTTTTCTTCGTGGTATCGGATGGGCCGACGAGCCGCCGTACGGCGGCCAGAAACTGCGAAAGGTTGGTGGAGTCGGGCTGGTTGGCGTAGGTGATCTGGGCGAAGCGCGGCTCCTCCAGCGTGAGCTTGCCTACGTGCAAGTGGCTCGGGTCGAAGAGGCTGAAAAGACTGATGTCGGCATCGGCCCGACCAATGTTGAACAGTTCGCCACCCTGGCGGTCCAGCACCCGCACGCCTTCCAGCAACACCCGCGAGAAGGGCCGCACATCCACCCGCCCCACTATTACTTTCTGCCCGAGCTTGTTGGTAAGGATGGCGGCGGCTTCCTGCACCAGCCGCGTTTGCACGCTCGGAATGCGCAAAGCCACCAACACGCCCGCCGTCGCCACTACCAGCACCAGGACCAGTGCTAGCAGTACTTTGAGCAGAATGGAGACGAAACGGGGCACAGCGCGAAGAAATGAAAAAGATATCGGAGCGAAGATACAGGGTTGCCGCTTGCCTGCCAGATGCGCCCGGCCGCGTTTCGGTTGCCGCACCAACGAACGGCAGCGGTTACAGGTTGGCAGTTTTAACGAACTTTGGCACCGGTTCCGTCTGTCTGTACTGCGAAGCACCTTGCTTTGCGCAAGACCTGTGCCATCTCAACGATTGTTGTTCATCGATACGCGCAGCCCGAGCTTCGCGCTACATACTATGCCTCAGCCCACCATTCTCGCCATCGAATCTTCCTGCGACGACACTTCGGCCGCCGTGCTGGTAGCCGGTGAAATCCGCGCCAACGTGGTGGCTACGCAGCAAGTGCACGAGCAGTACGGCGGCGTGGTGCCCGAACTAGCTTCCCGCGCCCACCAGCAGCACCTGATTCCAGTGGTGGAAGCGGCGCTACAAAAAGCAGACGTCACCAAACAAGACCTCGACGCCGTAGCATTCACGCAAGGACCGGGCTTGCTGGGGTCTTTGTTGGTAGGCGGGATGTTCGCTAAAACCTTGGCTCTGGCTCTCGGCAAGCCGCTGATTGCCGTAAACCACATGCGGGCCCACATTCTGGCGCACTTCATTGAGGAGCCGCGGCCAGTGTTTCCGTTTCTGTGCCTTACCGTCAGTGGCGGCCATACTCAACTGGTGGTAGTGCGGAGCGCGTTGGAGATGGAAATCATTGGCCAAACCATCGACGATGCGGCCGGCGAAGCCTTCGACAAAACCGCCAAGCTGCTCGGCTTGCCCTATCCCGGCGGCCCGCACTTGGATAAGCTGGCCCGCGAAGGAAACCCCACCCGCTTCCCGTTCCCGGTGGGGGCCATGCCCGGCTACGATTTCAGCTTCAGCGGCTTGAAAACGGCAGTGCTCTATTTCCTGAAGAAAGAAACCGCCCAAAACCCCAACTTCATACAAGAAAACCTAGCCGACCTCTGCGCCAGTATTCAGTACACCATCATCCAAACGCTGCTCCGCCAGTTGCGCCGCGCCGCCGCGGACAAAGGCCTGACGCAGATTGCGCTGGCGGGCGGGGTGGCCGCCAATTCTGGTCTGCGCCAGGCCCTGCAAGATGAGGCTGCCGCTCAAGGCTGGCAGGTGTTCATTCCTGCTTTCCAATATTGCACCGACAATGCGGGCATGGTGGCCATCACGGCCCAGTTTCAGTACGAGGCCGGCGACTTTGCCACCCAGCTCGTCAGCTCCGACCCCCGCTTGAAACTGCTGTAGTACGTGCAGGTTTGCTGCAGCCTCAACCACCAGCCCAAACCAGCCAGCAGCTTTCCACGCGAAATAATTCGCAACCTTGCCGCCCGCATTTGCGAACTTGCTTACGCCGCTGCCCAAGCGGCTTCTCTACTTATGGCTACCAAAAAAGACGACGCGCCGAAGCGCATCAATATCCAAAACCGCCGCGCCAGCCACGAATACGCTTTCCTGGTGAAGTACGACGCCGGCATCATGCTGCAAGGCACCGAAATCAAAAGCATCCGCGAAGGCAGCGTGCAATTACAGGATGGCTTCTGCACCTTCCATCCCGACGGCAGCCTGTGGCTGCACAACGTCACGATTGCCAAGTACACCGAAGGTACCTACAACAACCACGAGCCCACCCGCGCCCGCAAGCTGCTCCTCAACAAGCGCGAATTGAAACAGTTAGCTAATAAGGGACAGGAGCAGGGGCTCACCATTATTCCGCTGCGCATGTACGTGAGCGAGCGGGGCTTTGCCAAGCTGGAAATTGCCTTAGCCAAAGGCAAAAAGCTTTTCGACAAGCGCGACGACCTCAAAGCCAAGGACCAGAAGCGCGAAATGGACCGCGCCCGCGAGTATTAATGAGTGAATGAGTGTATAGAGGAATGAGGGAAGATTTTTGTCAGATGTTTGGCCGGTTGCGGTTTAAGCGGGAGCTTCGTGCCGTTGTTGTGAACCAAGGATGAATAAGGTGCCAGCCACGTTTACCGCTATTCACTCATTCGCCCATCCACTCATTCACTCACTGATTTGGAACACGGAATCTGCGCTCTGAGCATTGTGCCGGTGCGCACCGAGCCTACCGATAAGGCCGAAATAGTTACGCAGCTCATTTTTGGGGAGTGCTACTCTATTCTGCTCACGCAAGGGCAGTGGATTCAGGTCCGGACGGCCGCCGACCAGTACGTGGGCTGGATGGACCTCAAGCAGCACACGCCCGTGAGCAACGACTACCTGGCCGCCTGGCAGGCCCAGGACCATCCGCGCACGCTCGATGTGGTGCAGATGGTGAGCAGCACCGACATCCGCATTCCGGTACAGCTAGGCTCCCGGCTCCCATTTTTTGATGGCATGACGCTGCGAATAGGGGAGCGGCAGATGTTCTACAACGGGGCCGCTACCAATCCGCAGAACGGCCACGGCCCGCACGGTCCCATCGACCAGCGCCTGCGGTTGCTCCAGAAAATGGCCCTCATCTACCTCAAAGCGCCTTACTTGTGGGGCGGCAAAAGCCTCTTCGGCATCGACTGCTCGGGCCTGATGCAGCAACTCTACGGTCTGGTGGGCGTCCAACTACCACGCGATGCCCGCCAGCAGATTGCACTCGGCCAAACCGTGCACTTCGTAGCCCAAACCCAACCCGGCGACCTGGCTTTCTTCGACAACGCCGAAGGTAATATTGTGCACGTGGGCCTGCTGCTGGAAGACCAGCAGATTCTGCACGCCAGCGGCGAAGTCCGCATCGACCCGCTCGACCACAACGGCATCTTCAACCGCGACCGGCAGAAGTACACCCACAAACTGCGCCTCATCAAACGAATCCTGGCGGAGTAGAAGCAAACTAGCGGCGAACTGGCGGGCGAACTGGCGGCAGTCTTAAGCCGACGCAGTCGGCGTGACTGCCAGCCACGAAGCCCAGTCAGTCTTCAGACTGACAACCGGCAAACACGCCGCAACTTCTGAAGATTTTTCAGACTGACAACCGGCAAACACACCGCAACTTCTAATACCGCAAGTCTGAAGACTTGCCAAGCTCCGTGGCTGGCAGTCTTCGCCGACTACCGTCAGCTTAAGACTGCTGCCAGGCCATTGCTGGGGGTTGTTGAAGCAATACTTCGTTGAGCTAACAGAAACTAAACTTCTGAGCTGTTGTTAATGCGCTTAGAATCATCTAGCTTTCGCTGAACCCGATGATTCCACCCTCAAGCGCGTATGGATCAAAAAGTCTTAGTCCTCAACGGCGATTACACCGCCATCACGCTGTGCAGCGTGCAGAAGGCCTTCGTCCTGCTATTTCTCGACAAAGCCGAGATGATAGCCCGGTCGGAAAACGGCGTTCTGCGCACGGTTAGCACGGCGTATCCCAAGCCCAGTATCATTCGGTTGCAGCGTTATGTGCGCGTGCCCTACAAAGGCATTGCCCTCAGCCGCCACAACATTATGAAGCGCGACCATTTCGAGTGCCAGTACTGCGGCTCCACCAAAAACCTGACGCTCGACCACGTAATGCCTCGTTCCCGCGGTGGCGATAGTAGTTGGAGCAATCTGCTCACGGCTTGCGCGCGGTGCAACCACGCCAAAGGCCACCGCACCCCGCAAGAAGCCGGCCTCACGATAAGGCAGCAGCCCAAGAAGCCTACGCTTTCGGGCTTTCTCAAACTCAGTGCTGGGACCATAGACCAGAACTGGCACGCCTATCTCAACAACTAAAGCCGGAAGCTATTGCTTGCCGGCTTTTTTTATGGCCTAGCCGCCGAGTGGTTTCGCCCCGTGTTGAGATGAAGTACAAATCCAATCTGTCTCAAGAAATTGAGCTTACAAGTCACGGTGTCTTTACAGACAAAAGCCCCAACTCTTTTCGAGAGCTGGGGCTTTTGTCTATGGCGCCGACTTACTTCGTCGGGCTGATGCTATTGGTTGGCGCGCACGGCTGAGGTGGTTGCAAACTCAACTAGGTCTTTATTCAGCTTGTCTTTGTCGGTGATGAACAGACCGTGCGGGGCACCTTTGTATACCACGTAGGTGGCGTGCTTGATGTGTTCCTGCATGCGGGCCCCGCTGTTTTTGATGGGCACCGTTTGGTCGTCCTCGCCGTGAATGACCAGTGTCGGGACTGTAATGCTGGCTAAGTCGCGGCGGAAGTCGGTTGCGGCGAAGGCGTGGGCGCAGCCGACCGTAGCTTGGTGCGCGCCGAGCGAGGCCATGCCAAACGACCAATCGAGCGTAGCTTGGCTAACCGGCTTACTCAGGACTCCCACGTTATAAAAGAGCTTGCCAAAAGTTTGCAGAAAGTCGAACCGGTCTTCGGCAATACCCGCTTGGATACCGTCGAAAGCCGATTTATCGACGCCATCGGGGTTGTCTTCGGTTTTGAGCAGGTAGGGCGTTACAGCAGCTATAAACGCCACTTTTGCCACGCGGGCACCACTGTGGCGGCTCATGTAGCGGGCCACTTCGCCGCCACCCATCGAGAAGCCGACAAGCGTTACATCGTGCAGATCCAGCTCGTCGAGTACGGCTTTCAGGTCGTCGGCTAGGGTGTCGTAGTCGTAGCCGGTCCAGGGCTTGCTGGAGTTGCCGAAACCGCGACGGGTGTAGGCTACTACGCGCAGGCCATGCTTAGGCAACTCTCCGATTTGATAAGACCAGGTTTCGTGGCTTTGGGGCCAACCGTGAATAAGCACCACCGGCGCACCCTGCCCAATGTCGGTATAGTGCAGTCTGATGTCTTGCCCATTGGCGTCTTGGCCTACTTTAATGTAGCTCATCGCTGAAGAGTTGGGTTGGTGGAAGAAGAACTGTTGTGCTATGCATACGCGGCTGGCTGAGCTAAAGATAGGGGCAAGACACTATTTTGCACGTATCGCACTGGGGTATCAATCTTATGTGCTTCAAGTAGCTGCCGGAGCTTATTAACTTTAATTCTTGCTCGATTGGCTATTGTAGCTCACGTGCATTCGATGGACAGAAGCAATGTGATAGGCAACCAACAATCGACCAGCGTAACAGGAAATGTGCAAAATCTGGTTGCTGGGAGTGAATCGTGGGTTGGCTAGCGTTGGATACGATACCTTTACCCGAATTACCACGTAGCTTTTTACATGCAAGCACCCAAATTCGCCGCGTCTCGCTCTTTCCACCAGGAGCTGAAGCGCCGCACCAACGCCTATTTCCAGGAAGCTGGCAAGGCTACCACCGGCGATGCCAGCCTCTTTATTAAAGCCATTATTCTCACGGCCTCGTTCGTCGCCGTGTATGTGCACCTCGTGTTCTGGACGCCCCCAGCGCTGCTGGCCGTGCTAGAATGTGCCTTGCTCGGTGGCATTGGGGCCGCTATTGGCTTCAACGTCATGCACGATGGCGCCCACGGCTCGTTCAGCAAATCGAAGTGGGTGAATCAGTTTGCGGCTTTCACGCTGAACGTGCTGGGTGGCAACTCTTTCATGTGGAACATGAAGCACAACCTCATTCACCACATGTACACCAACGTGGAAGGCGTGGATGATGACCTCGACGCGCAGCCATGGCTGCGGCTCAGCGCCGCCCAGCCGCGCCGCCGCTTGCATCGGTTTCAGCACCTGTACTTCTGGTTTTTCTACGCCCTGCTCTTCATTGCCTGGATATTCTACATGGACTATCAGAAGTATTTCCGGGGCAAAATAGGGGAGATGCCGCTCAAGAAAATGACGGCCACCGACCAAGGAGTATTCTGGGGCTTCAAGGTGCTGCACCTAGGCCTGTTTATGGCACTGCCCATCTACACAGTAGGCTTCTGGGGTTGGTTGATTGGCTTTGTGGTTTTTGCCTCAGTGGCAGGCTTCAGCCTCAGCATCGTGTTTCAATTGGCCCATACCGTGGAGCACACCAACTTCGTAGTGCCCCACGCCACCACCAACAAGATTGACGACGAGTGGGCCATTCACCAGATCAAAACCACCGCCAACTTCGCCACCGATAACAAGATTGTCAGCTGGCTTGTCGGGGGGCTCAACTTCCAAGTCGAGCACCATCTGTTCCCTAATATCTCGCACGTACACTACCCGGCTCTGAATAAAATTATCCGGCAGGTGTGTGAGGAGTTTAGCATCGAGTACAACGAATACCCCAAAATGCGCTACGCCGTGGCTTCGCACGTGGCCCATTTGCGGACTCTGGGCCGCGCATAGACAAAGCGAGCTGCACTTTATCAGCGTAACTCACGTTACAAGGTCTTCTTCGTCAGGCGTAGCGGGCGGATGTGTTGCATCTATATAAGATGTATATCCGTTCGTGATGCCTGTTTTTGCAAGTACCGTATGGCTGCGCAAGGTGCGAGGCTAGCCGTTTCTGCCACAAGGCAGTTGCGGCATACTTCGAGCCGCTTGGCTGCCCGGAGTTATCCGACAATCGACAAATCGGTCTTCCTTATGTCCCTGCCCAAATTCGCCGCGCCGCGGTCTTTCCACTCTGAGTTGAAACGCCGCATCAACGAGTATTTTGAAGAAGCTGGTACCGTTTCCACTGGCAATTTTAGCTTGCTCAGCAAAGCTGTACTACTCACGCTCAGCTTCGTGGGTCTGTATGTGCACCTCGTTTTTTTCACGCCACCCACTGCCTGGGCACTGTTAGAATGTGTGCTGCTAGGCGGCGCTATTGCCGCTATCGGTTTCAACGTGATGCACGACGGCGCGCACGGTTCGTTCAGCCGCTACAAGTGGCTCAACCATTTCGCCGCTTTCACCCTCAACGTACTGGGTGGCAGCAGTTACATGTGGAACGCCAAGCACAACCTCGTGCACCACACCTACACCAACATTGAAGGCCACGACGACGACATCGACATCCGGCCCTTCATGCGCATGACGCCCGACCAGCCGCGCTACAAGCTGCACCGCTTTCAGCACCTCTACTTCTGGTTCCTGTACTGCATGCTCTACATCTCCTGGATTTTCGTGATGGACTACCAGAAGTATTTCTCGCGCAAAATCGGGAACATGCCGCTCAAGAAAATGGCCCCCAGCGACCATCTGGTCTTCTGGGGCTTTAAGGTCTTGAACTTAGTTCTATACGTGGCACTACCCATTTACACCGTTGGTTTCCTCGGCTGGCTCGCCGGCTTTGCCGTTACCACCTGCTTCGCCGGGCTGGTGCTGAGCCTCGTGTTTCAATTGGCGCACACTGTAGAAGCCACGGCCTTCCCCGTACCCCACGAAACTACCGGTAAGTTGGAAGACGAGTGGGCCATTCATCAGGTAAAAACCACGGCCAATTTCGCCACTGAAAACCGCGTCATCAGCTGGCTCGTCGGCGGCCTCAACTTCCAAATTGAGCACCATCTGTTCCCAAAAATCTCGCACGTCCACTATCCGGCCATCAGCAAAATCCTGCGCCAGGCGTGTGCCGAGTTCAACATCCCCTACAACGAGTATCCGAAGATGCGCTACGCGGTTGTGTCGCACGTGGCATTCCTGCGGCAAATGGGGCGGAGCTAGGAGGATTTTCTGTTGCTGATTTTTCTATTTTTGTTGCTATGAAACAAGTAGTTGTTCATCTGCAATTGCCAGATTCAGTAGAGATAAGCGAAAAGGAACTGCAAGAGATGCTGTTGCAAAAGCTATCAGAAACGAACCGTCTCATTGAGGCTACGCCACCAGCAGAGAATCTACGTGTTCCAGCGAGCGACGCAGCGGAAATAAAGCATATCATTGGTCTATACTATGCTGAGAAGGCAGCCAATATGGTAGATGAGCTGTGGGATCAGAACGGTTGGACCGCCGCCACAATGGAGCAGTGGCTCACGGAGAGAATGCGTTCCTCTAGCCGTGAGACTTCGTGAGAATAATTCTTGATACTAATGTGCTGCTGGCCAATTTCAAGCAATGCACTTCTTATTGCCGATTATTAATAAAATCAAATTACAATTTTCAAGACGATTATCATGATCGCATTGACTTTCATAACGATGACATTGCTATGAACCAGCAGAACCAGGAGTATTGGGACAGCTTGTGAACTTAGGAACATATTTCAATTACTTGAGAACAAACTCTGTATCTTTGCCGCCCCGCCAGGGTGGCGGGCCAGGGCTTCGGCGCTGTGTATCAAGCAAAAACGCGTTCCGGAGGCGGGCCCTGCGCCGGACGTGTACAGAAGGGCCACTGCATCATATCATGGCAGAAGTAGTAGATAACTTCGACTGGGACAATGTCGGAGCCAACAGCTTCGGGGGTAACTATACCGCCGAGCAGCGCGCCGAGATGGAGCAGATGTACAGCGACACGCTGACCACTGTCCAGGAAGAAGAAGTAATTAAAGGCGTTGTAGTTGGTATCACCGACCGCGACGTAATTCTGAACATCGGCTTCAAATCCGATGGTCTGGTGCCCCTCTCTGAATTCCGCGACCTGACCGACCTCAAAGTTGGTGACGAGGTAGAGGTGTTCATTGAGGACCAGGAAGACGCCAATGGCCAACTGATCCTGTCGCGCAAGAAGGCGAAGATCAAGCAGGCGTGGAAGGCTATCTACGACGCTTTGGAAAACGACACCGTGCTGGAAGGCGTGGTGAAGCGCCGGACCAAAGGTGGTTTGATCATGGATCTGGATGGCGTAGAAGCCTTCCTGCCCGGCTCACAAATCGACGTGAAGCCTATCCGTGACTTCGACATCTACGTGGGCCGTCGCATGGAAGTGAAGGTGGTGAAAATCAACGCTGCTTTCGACAACGTGGTAGTTTCGCACAAAGTCCTGATCGAGAAAGACCTCGAGAAGCAGCGCGAAGCCATCCTCAACAACCTGGAAAAAGGCCAGATCCTCGAGGGCGTTATCAAGAACATGACCAACTTCGGCGTGTTCATCGACCTTGGCGGCGTAGACGGCCTGCTGCACATCACCGACATCTCGTGGGGCCGCATCGCGCACCCGAGCGAAGTGTTGCAGCTCGATCAAAAGCTGAACATCGTAGTTCTGGACTTCGACGAAGCCAAGAAGCGGATCAGCCTCGGCCTGAAGCAGCTGACTGCCCACCCATGGGATTCGCTGCCCGCCGACATGGGCGTAGGCTCGAAAGTGAAAGGCCGCATCGTGAACGTAGCCGACTATGGCGCGTTCATGGAAATCATCCCCGGCGTGGAAGGCCTCATCCACGTGTCGGAAATGAGCTGGAGCCAGCACCTGCGTAACCCGCAGGACTTCATCAAGCAGGGCGACGTGGTAGAAGCGCAGATTCTGACGCTCGACCGCGAAGACCGCAAGATGAGCCTCGGCATCAAGCAACTGAGCGAAGATCCGTGGACCCGTGGCGACTTCGGCGCCAAGTACGCCGTAGGAACCAAGCACAACGGTCTGGTGCGCAACCTCACCAACTTCGGCCTGTTCGTTGAACTGGAAGAAGGTGTTGATGGCCTCGTGCACGTGTCGGACCTGTCGTGGACCAAGAAGGTGAAGCATCCTTCGGAAGTTGTGAAGGTAGGCGACCGTCTGGACGTAGTAGTTCTGGAGCTGGACGTGGCTAACCGCCGCCTGGCCCTGGGCCACAAGCAGCTGGAAGAAAATCCCTGGGATACGTTCCAGACGGTATTTACTCCCGGCTCGGTACACAAGGCTACCATCACGGAGAAAACCGACCGTGGCGCCGTACTCGAACTACCTTACGGCATCGAAGGCTTCGCTTATCCGAAGTCGCTGGTGAAGGAAGATGGCAGCACCGCCGAAAACGGCGAGTCGCTGGACTTCCGCGTAACCGAGTTCTCGAAAGATGACCGTCGCATCGTGCTCTCGCACACGGCTGCTTACAACCAGCAAGCTGAAGAAGATGGCCGCGCTTCGAAGTTCACCAAGAAGAAGCCTGCTGGCGGTGCCGCTGGTGCTGCCGCCCAAGGCGAAGGCAAGCTGAGCGACCTCAAGAAGCCGGCCACGGCCGAGAAGTCGACCCTCGGCGACTTGGATGCTCTGAGCGCCCTGCGCGACAAGATGATGGGCAACGAGCGTCAGGCGGGCGAGCAGAAGCTGGCTACCAAAGCCGCTCCAACTCTCGCCGCAGAAGCTGCTCCGGCGGCTGATGCTGACGAAGCTCCCGCTACCGGCGGTGGTATCGTAGCCGCCGTAACCGGTGCCGCTTCGGCTGCCATCGAGAAAGCCAAAGAAGTGGTCGGCGACGCCGTAGAGGCTGCCACCCACACGGAAGCTTTCGAGAAAGCCAAGGAAGTAGCGGGCGACGTAGTAGACACGGTGAAAAACGCCCTGACCAGCAACGACGCTGACAAGAAAGAAGACGAGCAAGCGTAAGCTTAGTAGCCTTCGGAACAGACAAGGCCCCGGCGAAAGTCGGGGCCTTTTTTGCGTGGTTGTACTCGGCTATCATCGTCGTCGAAAAGAAGCTACGGTTCATCGGCCCCGAAAATTTTCTACACAATGCCAGTCAGTTACCTGCTGCCAGCCGAAAACCAAGCCTTGGCATTGGCAAAAGTCAGATTAACGCGTATGTTTGCATCCCCAAACCAACGGTGACGTGACCGAGTGGCTAGGTAGAGGTCTGCAAAACCTCCTACAGCGGTTCGAATCCGCTCGTCACCTCTTTTAAGGAGAAAAACCCCACTGTTCGTCAACTACTTACAGTGGGGTTTTTCCTTTTTAGTACAACATAGGTATAACATCGCCTAATGAAAGCTAGATTGACTGTAATCTTGATCGATTCAAATGGCTGGTTTAAGTTTTGCTCCTCCGGTAGCACCTATATTCAAATCTCTATTGAGCCCTGCGGTCATCAGCATAGAAGGTGAATATGATACCAGAGGCCATGCACCATTGAAAGTCTTGTGTGATGATGATCGGTTTTATGTTGTTAAGAACGCTGGGTCACATATACCCCCTTGTTTCCTGATAAGTGAGTTTCTAGGCCATTTTCTTCTGAAAGTTTGGGGGTTGCCGACTCCAGAGGCAGCTGTAATTGATCTACCTGCTACATATGTTGATGCTTACAAAGTAGCCCAGCCCACTAAACTTTCTAGGAGACAAATAACATCTCACTTTGCTCGTCCATGCTTCGGGTCTCGTGTTATATCACATGCAGTTGAGGTTGGCCCTCTGCAACAAACCACACGAAGTAGCAGCTGGCGGCGTACAGAGAATTTCTTCGACCTGTTGCTGCTTACACTGCTAGATATTTGGATTGAAAATGATGACCGCAAACCAAGTAATCCTAATTTACTACTGGTACCTACCTCCGAGCGCCGCTATAGGTGGACAGCTATTGATCATGCTTTCTGTTTTAGCTCTTTGCCGTATGACCAATTGGTGAATGGGTGTGTATCCATGTCATTTAACGACTCACTTCTATTTACACCTATGATGGCTGGGCTGAAGCGGTTGACTCGCCTTGCTCCAAACTGGACCACAGAAATTACAAACGCTTTTTATCTTAGGGTCAACGCTTGCCAAGCAGCCTTTCCTACGATGTGCGCGTTAATACCTTCAGAGCTTGGATTTACTCCTGCGCTTCAAACTAATATGGCTGATTTTCTGTTCGATAGACAGAGGAATCAGTTAGTTTTGAACGAGTACTTTGCTCACTTTCTTCCTTAATATGGAACCGTTTTACACGCTCGTACGCATAGTACCTGGCCCTTCAGGGAGCGACGTGATTACGGTAGGGCTTCTAGCTCATACTGGCACAAAGCTCCATCTGCGTATATCTCCATTCAAGGTCAGACTAGCACGCCATTTTTTCAACTCAGATATAGCTCATTGGGTGGACAGCACCTTGAAACAGCTTCAACGCAAAGTTCAGGATGCGAATGAAAGAGTCGAGAAGATAGAGTTACAGAAGCATCAGATGCAGCAATCAATCACACTGCATAGTGATGCGTTTGATCCACTTGCTTTTTCATTTGGCGAGGTAGACTATATGCACCGTTATTACAACGGGCTCTTACAGTTCAGTACGCCGACTCCTGTTGCCACTGAACTAACGGACAAAGTATTAGATACTTTGTATAAATCCTTTGTGTCAACCCACATCGAGGAACCGGTATATGCAAATAATGATATCGCAGTTCAGCTATTTCAGGATAGAGTGGAAAAGCGCTTATTGAACAGGGTTGCTAGCAAAGTAAATGTTAATCTTCCTGTTCGAGAGTTTGTGCTGCCTAGCTTGCACTTCCCTTTTGAGATGGATTGCATAGGAATTAATGGAGCTTTAGTTGGGGCTTTTGCAATCGACTTCTCACAGTCATCCACTACGACTGACAAAAAGTTTGGGCATTATGTGGATGTTATTAACAGACTCATACATAAGTTCCAGCGCCAAGAAAAAGAGAATGCATTCTATTTAATAGCTGATGAACCCGCTGCAGCGCAATCCGAGAAAATAAAGCAGTTTCGTAGTTGGCGGGAACATCCTCAGATTAAGGTGATTGGTTCGCAAGATGTGACCCAGGTTGCTGAGAGAATAGAGCGAACAGATGCCCAACCGCTTGTGCCATTTGCTGACACGTTAGCTGCTAGTGAAGCTTAAACCAAAAGCCCTTACCACTAGGCTTGTCCTTACCCAAATCTTGACTGCGAAAGCGCTGGCCGATAGGCCGGCGCTTTTTTGCTTTTTGCGCGTAGCTTGAGGGATGAGCATTTCGCAGCACTTCTGTGATGCCCACCAGTGGGCGCAGACGCACTTTGGCAGCGTGCAACTCGGTGACGTGCGCCGGCGCGTGTGCACGCTGGCCGCCGGCTGGGCCCGCCAGCCCGGGGCCAGCATTCCCCGCCTCGGAGCGGGGTCTGCTTACGCCAGCAAAGCGGCCTACCAGTTGCTGGGCGGAGCGTCGGCCACCCCCGATACGTTGCAAGGCCCCCACCGGGCATTGGTTCAGCAGCAGTTGCAGGCAGCGGGCACCTACTTGCTGCTGGAGGATACGACCCAGCTGCGCTGGGCCCCGGCCACGGCTCGCCGGGCCGGCCTGGGGCCGGTTGGGGCGGGGGCCAGCGGGGAGCAGGGCGTGTTGCTGCACTCGCTGGTGGCCGCCCACTGGCCGGCCGACCATGCCCCGGCGCAGGGGCCGCGCCCCCCGCTGCCGCTGCTGGGCCTGCTCGACCAGCAATTTTACGTGCGCCAGGCACGCTCCGCCGCCGAGAAGGCGCACCCCCACGGCGGTATTCGGCCCCGGCAGGGGCGGGCCCGCGAGTCCGCGTTGTGGGCCCAGAGCCTGCGGGCCGTTGGCTCCCCGCCCGCGGGCGGGCGCTGGGTGGTGGTCGCCGACCGCGGGGCGGACATCTACGAGCACCTGCGCCAGTGCCGGCAGCAAGGGCTAGGCTTTGTGGTGCGTGCGGCCCAAGACCGGGGCCTGGTGGTGGCGGCCGGCGCACCAGCAGCCACGCTCTTTGCCGTGGCCCGGGACCAGCCCAGTGCCGGGCAAATCGAGTTGCCCTTGCGTGCTCGGCCGGGCCAGGCCGCCCGTTTGGCCTGCTTGCGGGTGAGCTACAGCCCACTACTGGCCTTGCGGGCCCCGCAACGGCCCGGGGCCAGCGCGGGCAAGGGTGCGCCGGTGGCGGCCAGCGTGGTGCGGGTTTGGGAGCCGGCCGGCAAGCTGGAATGGCTGCTGCTCTGCGACGACGTCATGGCCACCGATGCCCAAGCCCGGGAACGGGCCCAGCAATACGCCAGTCGCTGGCTTATCGAGGACTTTCACAAGGCCCTCAAAACCGGTTTGGGGGCCGAACGCCTGCAACTGCACACGGCCTCGCGCCTGTTTGCGGCCGTGGCTCTGCTCAGCGTGGTAGCCCTGGCCTTGGTGGACCTGCGCGAACACAGCCGCCAGCAGCCCGGTGGGCCCGCAGAAACGGCGGGCTTATCCACCCTTTATTTACGGGTACTGCGCAGCCAGCGCGCCCGACCTATCCAGACCGTGCGGGACGTATTCTATGCCCTGGCGGGGTTGGGTGGCCACTTAGGACGTGTCAGCGATGGGCCGCCGGGCTGGCAGACGCTCTGGTTGGGCATGGTCCACTTGCGCTACCTCGTCGAGGGCGTACAACTGGCCAACCACCTGCCTCCAAACGAGCATTAAAAAAGCGCCGACCTACTGGTCGGCGCTTTCGAGGATTTGGGTAACGACAAGCCATTAGGTCGGGGCTTTTTCCATCTTGGTCCCTTACCTACTGACTGACCTCTATACATTCTCATTTCCCCATAAACATGGATCCAACAGATGAGTCTTTGTACAGTCATGGAATAGCCGACAAGTTGCAGTCCTTTATGAAGGAGGCATGGGCGATTGAAAAGAAGTACAAGTCTTTCTTCGCGGAAACATCTTCTCGCCACTCGCTTGGCGGAGTAGAGGTGCCCTTGAACATCGGTGAATTTTACGTGCTGAATTATGACGGTGTATGAGCTTCGCTCACGACCATTCCAGAACTTCCCCTCTACATTGACGATGCCGACAAAGGCGTTTAAGCTCGTCACCTCTTTTAGTATTCAAAGCCCCGCTGAAAGTTAATAGCTTACGGTGGGGCTTTTGATTTTTGAAATGCTGAGCTACAATTACATCTAATTTTTCAGCAAAAGCAGTCTTGCATGAAATCGGCACTGCATAAGGTGATTCTGACACTGGCGCTGGCAGCTTCAGTCTTTGTTCAAGCCGAGGCGCAAGTAGCGCCCGTGCCCGCTGACACTACGCACAAGTTTGAAAATCCAGGAGGTATACCGGCCCTAAACAAGCAACCCTGGTACAAGGGCAAGCTGGTGCGGGCGACCATCGTACCCGCAGTGCTTATCGGCTACGGGGCCTACACGTTTAATGACGGCGGATTCTATACCAATCAGGAAGCCAACCGCGACATTCACAAGCTATTTCCCACTTACCGCACCAAGCTTGATAACGTGCTGCTTCTCGCGCCGTACCTGGAACTCGGAGCCGTGGCGTTGGCCGGCGTAGAGTCGCGCGACGACCGGATAAATACCGGGCTGGTGGTGCTCAAAAGTGAGCTATTTATGCTGGCTACGGTATTCGCGGTGAAGAACCTCACCCGCGAGACCAGGCCCGATGGTTCCGATAATCTGTCGTTTCCATCGGGGCACACGGCGCAGGCGTTTCTGGCGGCCAGCATCGTACATACCGAGCTGCGCGACCAAAGCCAGTGGTACGGAGTCGGGGCGTATACTATTGCTACGAGCGTGGCGGCATTGCGCATGATCAACAGCAAGCACTGGCAGAGCGACGTGGTAGCGGGAGCAGGGTTTGGTATCTTGTCGGCGCACGTGGGCTACCTTACCCACCGTAACCGCTGGGGCCGCAAGCCCCGGCTGCCGAAGGGCATGAGCTTCGTGCCTACCTGGCAGCCCGGCGGGGGCATGGGCCTTGGAATGATGTGGCAGTTGCGCTGAAAAACTTTTCTGTCTCCGGTTATGTGGTGGATTTATGCGTTGCTGGCAGCTCTTTTCGCGGCACTAACCGCCGTGCTGGCCAAAATCGGCATCAAGGGTGTCGACTCTAATCTGGCCACGGCCGTGCGGACGGTAGTGGTGCTCGTGCTGGCCTGGGGCATCGTGTGCTTTCGGGGCGGACTGGCCGAGGTAAACACGCTCACGCGTACCAACTGGGTTTTCCTGACCTTGTCGGGGCTGGCGACGGGCTTGTCGTGGATTTTCTATTTCCGGGCCTTGCAGCTAGGTAAAGTTTCGCAGGTGGCCCCGGTAGACAAGCTTAGCGTGGCGCTGGCTATTGGGCTGTCGGTGCTGTTTCTGGGCGAAACCATTACCTGGCAAACGGGCCTGGGCGCCGGACTCATCGTGGCGGGCACGCTGGTGTTGATTTGGGGCTGAGCGAGAAGGTATGGAACCATACAGCGCTATGGCCAGCGCAAGGGGCAAAGTCAATGTAAATCGACAGCCTGCTTCTTTTTTCACGGGAATAGATTTAGAGTATATTTGCCCGGCGAGTAGAACTGCTCGTTTTCCTGTTTTCAGCTTACCGAGTGCCCTGGTTGATTAGCCCCAACCAGGGCAAATTTTTTTGGCGCTAGCGGCTCAAGCAAGACGTCGGCCGCTGTACCAGACTGGTACTACATCGTAGGCTATTGCTCCGCTGACCCTGGAAAGAGGGATTCTGAACAATAAACATTTGAACGGCTCCACGTAGTAGCAGAGGCGGATGATGGCGCTGCAATGTAGCCGCTGGCTTTGCAGCCTCAAATTCCTACATTTAACTCCGACGTACACGCAGCCCAATTTTGTTTCCACTCTCTCCTTACGTATGAAGATTATCGACCTCCGCACCATGCGCGGGCCTAGCTACTGGTCCGTGAAGCATTACAAGCTGATTGTAATGAAGGTGGACATGCAGGATATGGCCGAAACTTGGTCGAGTAGTGTGCCGGCGCTGGCCGAGCAACTGCCGACGCTACTGCCAGAGCTGGGCCATTTGGACCCGGCCGAATCCGGCAAGCCGGCCCCGAAGCATCCTCCCCTCACGCGGGAGCATTTGATTGATGGCGAGCCGCTGAGCCACGTAATACAGTGCGTGGCGTTGGCCTTGCAGCGCACGGCCGGCATGCCCGTGTACTGGGGCAAATCATACCCGGCTCACCAGGAGGGCGTAGATTTCGTGGTGTTCTGCTACCAGGAGGAGCGGGCAGGCCGAGTGGCGGCCGAGGCGGCGGTTGAGCTTGTGGACGACCTATGTCATGGCCGGGCAGTGGATGTGCAGCCCGTTATTGAAAAGCTGCACAAGATCCGGGAAGACGAATTTTTTGGCCCCAGCACCTGGAGCATCGTATCGGAGGCGGCCTCGCGCAACATTCCGTACATCCAGCTCAAGAACAGCAACATTATTCAGCTGGGCTACGGCGTAAATCAGAAGCGCATCTGGGCCACTACCACCAGCTACACTTCGCACGCCGGGGTGGAAGTGGCCGGCAATAAGAACCGCACCAAGGCCATGCTCCGCGACTCGGGCGTGCCCGTGCCCAACGGTACCACGGTGTACTCCGAAGCCGGTCTGCGCGATGCAATAGAGGAGCTAGGCTTCCCCATCGTGACGAAGCCGCTCGATGGCAACCACGGCAAAGGCGCTACCATTCGCATCATGAATTGGGAAGATGCCGCCGAAGGCCTGAAAGCCGCCCAGAAATATTCTCGTGCCGTTATTGTCGAGCAGTTTATTGAGGGCCACGATTACCGGCTACTGGTTGTGAATGGCAAGCTCATTGCCGCCGCCAAGCGCACTCCGGCCGCTGTGACGGGCAATGGTAGCAGCACCATTCAGCAACTCATCGACAAGGTAAACGAAGACCCCCGCCGCGGCGTCGGCCACGAAAAGGAGCTCACCAGCATCACGGCCGACCAGCATACGTTGGAGTTGCTGAAGGCGCATGATCTTAGCTTGGAATCGGTATTGCCGGCCGGGCAGGAAGTGTATCTGAAAAGCACGGCCAACATCAGCACCGGCGGCACCGCCACCGACGTTACCGACCTCGTGCACCCCTACAACTTACTGCTCGCCGAACGGGTAGCTGGCATCGTGGGCCTCGATATCTGCGGTATCGACGTGCTGACTTCGGACATTGCCATTCCGCTGAATGAAACCCGGGGTGCCGTGATTGAGGTGAATGCCGCGCCGGGCTTCCGCATGCACATTTCGCCCACCGAAGGCCTGCCCCGCAACGTAGCGGCCCCCGTAATCGACATGCTGTTTCCGCGCGACAGTACGGCCCGCATTCCCATCTTCGCCGTGACGGGCACCAACGGCAAAACCACTACTACGCTGCTGCTGGCGCATATCGTAGCCTCCCTCGGCTATAAAGTGGGCCACACCACCACCAATGGCATCTACATTCAGGGCGTGCAGTTGGAAAAAGGTGACTGTACCGGCGGCGTCAGCGCAGAGTTTGTGCTGAAAGACCCGACGGTGAACTTCGCGGTGCTGGAAACGGCCCGCGGGGGCATGTTGCGCTCCGGCCTCGGCTTCCACACCTGCGACGTAGCCGTGGTGACCAACGTAGCCGCCGACCACTTGGGCATGCGCGATATCTACACCGTGGAAGAAATGGCGGCCGTAAAGGGCGTATTGCCCCGCACGGTGCGCAAAACCGGCTGGGCTGTGCTCAACGCCGATGATGATCTGGTGTACGCCATGCGCGAAAAGCTGGAGTGTTGCGTCGCGCTGTTCAGCATGAACGAGCACAGCCCCCGCATTCGGGAGCACGCCGAGCATGGCGGGCTGGTGGCCGTGTACGAAGACGGCTACGTTACCATTTACAAGAACAGCTACAAGCTGCGCATCGGCCGGGCCGCCGAGTTTCCTGTCACGTTTGGGGGCCGTGCCACCTTCAACATCGAAAACTCGCTGGCCGCGGCGCTGGCCTGCTATTGCTACGGCTTCGACAAGGACGACATCCGGCAGGCCTTGCGCACTTTCGTGCCTTCGGCGGCCAAGTCGCCGGGCCGTATGAACCTGTACAAGTTCCCCAACTTCGAGGTCATCGTCGATTACGCGCACAACACGCATGGCATCGAGAAATTCGCGGAGTTCCTGAACGCCACCGAAGCCACGCGCAAAATAGGCGTGGTATCGGGCCTCGGCGACCGGCGCGAAGAAGACACGCTCAGCTTCGCCCGCGTGGCCGGCCGCACCTTCGACGAAATCATCCTGCGCCAGGACCGGGACCTGCGCGGCAAAACAGCCCAGGAACTCAAGGAACTCATGACCAGGGGCCTGCGCCTAGACGCACCCAACGTCCCCATCACCTACATCGAAAACGAAATGGACGCCATCGACCACGTGCTAGCCACCGCCCAGCCCGGCTCGGTCATCGTCCTGCTCACCGAAAACATCAGCGCCACCCTCCAAAAACTAGACGACTACGAATCGGATCACGGATTAGCGCGGATTTAAGCGGATTCCACGGATTTTGTGGACGATTCAAAACCAGAAGAGCTTGCCATTTGGCAAGCTCTTCTGGTTTTGTTGGATTAGGCCAGGCGGTATAACGACATCCACGCCAGCTACAAAATCCGTGAAATCCGTTAAAATCCGCGCTAATCCGTGATCCTACTTGAGCGTGAACGTCGTTTTGCCAATCATCACTCCTCCTTCGTAGAGTTCTACTGTGTGCAGACCAGTTTTGTACGGGGCACCTTTGGCGTACAAAAACTGCACGGGCTGGCGGGTGTTGTCGTACACGATGTCCTGCTTGGCCGTGTAGAAAGCTTCCGAACCATCAATCATAAACGTGCCGCCGCCGGTGCTGAGGTTGTACAAGGCAGCACCATCGGGCTCGATTAGGCGCAGCATAATCTGCTTGGTTTCCTTGGGCGATACGTCGTTGCGGCCCAGGTTGAAGCTAACTTTCACCTTTTCTACACGCTTGGCTTTGAACTCGTTGTCGTCGTCGTCTTTCTCCTTATTACGGGAGTTTACCACGCCTATCCGGATGTTCTCCGCTTGCAGGCGCGAAGCTACGGCCACCTTCTCGCTCAGCTCTTGGTTGGTGCGCGCAATGGTAGTAATCGTGTCGCTGAGGCGGTTTTGACGTTCTTTAAGGGTGGTAGTTTCGGTGTAAAGCGCTTCGTTGTCGGCTTTGAGCTGGGCAATTTCTTCGTCCTTCTTCCGTAGCTGCGCTTCTAGGTTCTGAGCCCGTTGTTTGAAGCGCTGCTGGTCGGCCACCGAGAAGCTCTTGGATTTGAAGGAACGCAGCTTCAGCAGATCGGCATTGATGGAGGCGATTTTGGCTTCCAGCGAGTCGTTGGAGAGGCCCATGGCCTGTACCTCCTGGCTTTGGCGCTCGAAATCAGCCTTCAACTTTTCGTACTCCGTGATCTGCGTCTTGAGCAAATCATCTTTTTCTTTCACCTGAGAAGTGAGCTGTTCATTCTCCGCATTCTTCTCCCGGTTCATCCAGTACAGCACACCATTGATACCAAGTAGTACCAAGAAAAGAGCGGCGATGAGTAGGATACGACTGTTGTTCCGGGGTTCGGCGCTTTCGTTTTGTTCCATTGTGAACGGGGTTAAATGAAGACCAGGAGGTCGGCTAGGTGCATTATCTTTGTCCACAAACAAACGAAAAATTAAAACAAAACTGTTTTTTTCCGTCATTCGACAATAGTAAAAAAGTTTGAAGCTACATGGAATCCAATGCGGTATTTGATGAAAGCTATTGGCGTGACCGTTATACCACTGGGCGCACCGGTTGGGATACGGGCACGATAACGCCCCCTTTACGCGAGTATTTCCAGCAATTGGGTCCGCTTGATGCTCGGCGCATCTTAATTCCGGGAGCTGGGCGGGCATACGAAGCCGAGTATTTACACGAATTGGGTTTTTCTCAGGTATTTGTGGTCGACATTGCGCCCGAGGCATTGGCTGCTCTCCAGCAACGCGTCCCCGACTTTCCGCCGGATCATCTGTTGCTGCAAGATTTCTTCGCGCTGCCCGCCACGCCACCGTATGATCTGATAGTGGAGCAGACTTTCTTTTGTGCCCTAAATCCCAGCCAGCGCCCCGCTTACGCCCAGCAGTGCGCGCACCTATTGCGTCCCGGTGGTACGTTGGTGGGCCTGCTGTTCGAAACCGATTTTGGCCCCGTGACAGAGCCGCCCTTCGGTGGAACAAGAGAAGAATACCAGCCCTACTTCGAGCCGTATTTCGATTTCGTGCACTTCGACACCGCTTACAACTCGCTCCGGCCGCGGCAAGGGCGGGAGCTATTTATGTGCTTGAAGCGGAAAATGTAGCCTGAGCTTCAGCCCGCGCTTCATTCTCTCCAACCAGCAGAAGCGGCGGTATCCGTTACCTTTGCGGCTATCCAGGGCTGTTGCCACTTAGCGCCGCCCGAAGCTTAGCCTCATCCCATGCTCGACACTCTCGCTAACGCCCTGCCGCATTTCCGCAACACCAACTCCGGCCAGTTTTTCCTGATGGCCGGGCCCTGCGTAATAGAAGGCGAAGACATGGCGCTACGCATTGCTGAAAAAGTGCGCCACATCACCGATAAGCTCCAGATTCCCTACATCTTCAAAGGCTCGTATCGCAAAGCCAACCGCAGCCGCCTTGATTCCTTCACCGGCATCGGCGACGAAACGGCGCTGCGCATTCTGCAGAAAGTAGGCCGCGAAATGGGAGTGCCCACCGTTACCGATATTCACGAATCGGAGGAAGCGGCGCTGGCGGCGGCGTACGTGGACGTACTCCAGATTCCGGCTTTCCTGTGCCGGCAGACCGATTTGCTGATTGCGGCGGCCAATACGGGCAAAGTTGTGAACATCAAGAAAGGCCAGTTCCTCAACGGCGAGGCCATGCAGTTTGCCGTGGATAAGGTGCGCCAGTCCGGCAACAACCACGTCATCCTGACCGATCGGGGCAATTCGTTTGGCTATTCTGATCTGGTGGTCGACTTCCGCAATCTGCCCGCCATGCGCGATTTTGGCGTGCCGGTGGTGATGGACGTGACGCACTCCTTGCAACGTCCCAATCAAAGCAGCGGCGTTACGGGCGGCCAGCCGGCTCTTATCGAAACTATAGCCAAAGCCGCCATTGCCGTCGGCGCCGATGGCCTCTTCATCGAAACTCACCCAACTCCGGCCACCGCCAAGTCCGACGGCGCGAACATGCTGGCCTTGGACAAGCTGGAAGACTTGCTCATAAAGCTAACCCGCGTACGGGAAGCCGTGAAGTAGCTTGCTCGTTTTTCGTTGTTGGTTTTTCGTTTTTCGGGGTCCTCACAAAGACTTCGAAAAACGAGAAACCAACAACGAAAAACGAACCTAAGCCGACAGCCGACGTGTGCGTTCCAGCACTTTGTCCACGGCGTTGTTGAAGCGCAGCCGGAAGTGCTGTTTGGGCTGGTTGCGGCGAAAAAACACGAGGCCCACAAAGAATAAGTCGATGGTGAGGCGCACTTCCGGGTGCTGCCGAATGGCGTGCCAGGCGCGTTCCATATCTCGCGACCAATGAATGTCATCTAGCACAAACACGCTCCGCTCGGTGCGGTGGGCGAGGCAAAGCTCGAAGTAGCGTAGCGTGGGTTCGTAGCGGTGGTTGCCGTCGAAGAAAGCAAAGTCGAGCGGGGCGGAAAGTGCGGCTAGGGCAGGAGCGAGGGTGTCGTCTAAGTTGCCTTCTACCAGTTCTACGTTTTGCAATCCTAGCTTCCTGAATGTTTCGTGGGCTACGGCTGCCGTAGCTGGACAGCCCTCAAAAGTCAGCACGCGGCCCCGCGAGTCGGCAGCAGCCAGATACGCCGTGGTGAGCCCAAGCGAGGTACCTAGCTCCAGAATAGTGCGCGGCCGAAAGTGGTTGACGAGCCGAAACAGAAGCTGCGCCAGTTTCGATGGTTTGGCAGCTGTGCGGGCAATGTCACTGATTTGCCGTTCTCGGCCAGCACCCGTGTGAGAACCGGCTCCGAAGTCGCGCACCTGAACAGTTTCCGAGTTGCGCAGTAGCTCTTGCCGCCGCTGCTCAATGGCGGCAAAAGCCGCGAAGGCGCCGTTGTGGTTGATAACGTGGGTGTACAACCCAAAAACGAACGGGGAATGCAGACCGTGTGCATTCCCCGAGCGGAGCAAAAATCGGATGTAACTAAACGCCTGGAAAAGCAAAGGTTTGATGATTGAATGGCTGAATTGTTAAATGGTTGGTCGTCCTCAGTATTCGTTGAACGACCAACCATTTAACAATTCAGCCATTCAACTATTCAATCAAAATCAATTCAACCGGTAGGGCACGACGAGCGTGAACTCGGGAATTTCCACGGCGAAGGTGCTGCCATCGGCTAGGCGCTCCATCTCGTAGGAGCCGCGCATCTTGCCTAGCCCCGACTTAAGGTTGCAGCCCGACACGTACTGGTGCGAGTCGCCGGGTTCCAGGACGGGCTGCTGGCCTACTACGCCTTCGCCTTCCACTTCGCGCACCACGCCGTTGGCATCATAGATATACCAGTGGCGCCGCAGCAGCTTCACGGTGTATTCGCCGTTGTTGCGAATATCAATCTTGTACGCAAATACGTAGTGCTCCTGTCCAGGACTGGAATAATCGGGCAGGTAGTTCGTCGTGACACTCACGGTGACGCCCTGCGTGGTGGTCGTGTTCATAGCTGCTTGCGGTGTAGGAGAGACTAACAGACGTGGGCAGAAATTGGTTTATTTACGCAGCCGGTACCCGTAAGGCCTGCCCAAACCGCAAAATAATTTTTCCGAAGGATGAATGTAAAGATAGAAGAGAGCTGGCGCAAGGTATTGCAGCCGGAATTTGAAAAATCGTATTTCCAGCACCTTATTGCCTTCGTGAAGGGCGAATATGCTACCGCCACGGTGTATCCGCCGGGTCCGCAGATCTTTCACGCCTTCGATGCCTGCCCGTTCGATCAGGTGAAGGTGGTGATTCTAGGGCAGGACCCGTACCACGGCAAGGGGCAGGCGCACGGGCTGAGCTTTTCAGTGGCCGAAGGCATCCGGACACCACCTTCGCTCCAGAATATTTTCAAGGAGCTGCAAGACGACATTCCCGGCACGCCACCCGCTCCCAACGGCAACCTCGACCGATGGGCGCAACAAGGCGTGTTGCTGCTCAATGCCACGCTCACGGTGCGCGCCAGTGAGCCCGCCAGCCACCAGAAAAAGGGTTGGGAGGAGTTTACGGACGTAGTTATCCAGAAAATATCGGAGCAGAAAGAGCACGTTGTATTCATCCTCTGGGGCGCCTACGCCCAGAAGAAAGCCGAGCTCATCGACGCCAGCAAGCACTTCATTATCAAATCGGCACACCCTTCGCCCTACGCCGCCGACCGAGGCTTCTTCGGCTCCCGCCCCTTCAGCAAAACCAACGCCTACCTCCAGGAGCAAGGTCTAGAACCAATCACTTGGTAGGTCACGGATTAAGCACGGATCACGGATTAGCACGGATTTTAGCGGATTTCACGGATTTTGTGGACGATTGAAAAACAGAAGGGCTTGCCATTTGGCAAACCCTTCTTTGTCGTGTTGTATTAGGCAAGGTGATGTCCGCGCCAGCTACAAAATCCGTGAAATCCGCTAAAATCCGTGCTAATCCGTGATCGTGTTAAAGAGGCGGCTCCAACGGATTTTGTGGAAGAAGTCGGCGTAGGGGTCCGTGGACATCCAGATCAGGACGGCTTTGCCTACGATATGGTCTTCGGGCACGAACCCCCAGTAGCGCGAGTCGAGCGAATCGTGGCGGTTGTCGCCCATCATGAAGTAGTAGTTCTGCTTGAACGTGTAGCTTTTGAGCGGCTGGCCGTTCTGCATGAGCACGCCGTTCACTATCGTCACGCCCTCATTGTGCTCGTAGCGCATAATGATTTTCTGGTAGATAGGCGTGTTTTGGGGCGTGAGTTGCACGGTTTGGCCTTCTTTGGGAAGCTGGAGCGGGCCGAAATTGTCCTTGTTCCAGTTGTTGATTGGCTGCGGCGTGCTATTCGGGTAGTCGGGGTTGTTCGGGAAAATATCGGGCTCTGCCTGGCCGGGTACGGCCTTGTCCTGCACCACCGCCTTCACGTAGGGCTGCTTGCGGAAGAAGTCGGCCGTAGCGGGCGTGGCGTCAATCATGAAGGTGGGTTCCTCGGTGCCGAAGAGCGGCTCCGGCTTGCCATCGGGACGGTTGAAATTGGTGACGCCCTGCTCTTGGAAAGCTTTGTATAAGTCGTCGTTGGGCTGGGGAACTTGCAGGAAATAGCGGTTCTGGCTCTGCGGCGGGTTCTTCATGGGTTTGCCATTCACGAACACCTGCGTATCCTTGATTTCGAGCACATCACCGGCTACGGCCACGCAGCGCTTGATGTAGTTGGTGCGCAGATCGGCGGGGTGCTGGCTTTCGAAGGGCACGTTGAACACCACCACATCACCACTTTTTACTTCCGAGAAGCCCGGCAGGCGGTAGCTTGGCAGTTGAATTAAATCGGAGTAGCTTTTCCACCCGAAAAACCAGAAAGTTTGGTGAGTGAGAGGAATTTGCAGCGGCGTTTGCGGCGTGCGGGGGCCGTAGTGCAACTTGCTCACAAACAGATAGTCGCCCACCAGCAGCGAATCCTCCATGGAAGGCGTCGGGATGGTGTAGGCCTCGAAGGTGGCCCAGCGGATCAGCGTGGCGGCCACCACGGCAAACAGGATAGCGTCGCCCCACTCCCGGAAGAAGCCTTTCTTCTTTTCGACGGGTTTATTGGAAGCGGAAGCCGCTTTCATGCGCTCTTCCCAGGATTGTTGTACGGCCATGATGACGAAGACGAAAAGGGTGGCATAAGCCGTAGCTCGCGCCGGAACGGTAAATATAACGACTGAATGGCGCCGCGAAGCCAACTATAATAAGGCCAGCCGGGCGCAAGCGGAAACGGATGTTACAAGCCCAGCAGATCCTTCATGCCAAACACGCCCTGGCGGCCCGGTAGCCATTCGGCGGCCAGTAGCGCACCCTCCACGAATCCATCACGGGTGTGAGCCTCGTGCTTCAGCTCCAGCGTATCGGCTTCCGACGTGTATGTAACGATGTGCGTGCCCACTACGCTGCCCGTCCGCTCGCTCAGCACGGCTAGCTCATTGGGTTGCTGAGCCGGCTCGTTGCGCCAGATGGTTTTGGAGGGAAAATGCCGCAAAATGGCTTCGGCGGCCGTGAGGGCGGTGCCGCTCGGCTGGTCCACTTTCTGCGTGTGGTGAATTTCGCGTACCTGCACGTCGTAGCCGCCAAACTGGTGCATTTTGGTGGCGATGTACTCGTTGAAGTGAAAAAACAGATTCACGCCCACACTGTAGTTGGAGGCATAGAACAGCGAGCCATCCGTTTCCTGGCACAAGGCCACGGCCTCCTGAAAATGGTGCAGCCAGCCCGTAGAGCCACATACTACGGGCAAGCCCTGGCGCAGGCAGGCCTGCACGTTGGCGAAAGCAGCATCAGGGTGAGTGAACTCAATGGCCGCATCTACGCCACTCGGTTCGAAGTCCGTAATGCTCGTTTCGGGGCGGGAAGGGTCGATGATGCCGACAATCTGGTGGCCTCGTGCCTTGGCGCGGGCTTCAATAGCCTGGCCCATTTTGCCGTAGCCAATCAGCAGAAGCTTCATGTTGCTGGGTTCTGGTTGCAGGGTTTAGTTGCTAGTCTCATGTTGTTGAATGGATAGGCGGTAACTGCGCAGCAGGCCAATGAACAGGACAGCTTACGGCTTCTATTGATTGATAAAACGATAAACACGAGCAGCTAAAGACTAACAACCTATTTCAAGGTGAGCGTAATGCCCAAGCCGGGCGTGGCCGCCGCGGTGGGCATACGGAGCATAGTGGGCTCCAACTGCAAGCTCAAGTCGTCGCTAATGTCGAATTCGCTCAGGTGGGCGTCCACTACGGCGTCTAGAATTTGTAGACTGTAGGCCAAGGCCACCCAGCCTATAAATGCGTCGCGCTGCCGGCGGTACACAATAACCCCTCGCTGCACGTAGTCGTTGGACCGTTTTCGAGTCCTCTCCGGTTCATTATCAGGGTCATCGTTATCAGGATTGCCGTCGGTGCGAGCATTGTAAACATCCGCAAACTCCCGGTAGAGCTTATAGTAGCGAATTTCACCATACACCGTGCCACCCACCGCGCCGTACACCAGTGGCAGTTTCCACCAGCTGCGGTTGTAAATCTGTCCCGTGCCTGGCAGCAGGGCCGCGAGCAAGCCAGCTTTCGAGGGCTTGGTCATCTTCAGGCCAAACAACCGCGCCGTGCGCCGCACCGAGTCGGGTACAACGGGCGTACTGACCTGCGCCGAATCGGCTCCTGTAGTAACAGCGGTAGGGGAGGGAGCGGTCTGAGCAAACCCGAGCCGAGCCAGTGGCCCCGCTAGCATCAGCAGTGCAGTGACTGCCAACGTTCTATACTTGGGGCTCAATTTCATGGCTGTAGGGTTAGGCTGGCTAAGCCGGTTGCAGAATGTGCAGAATGCGCTGCATGTCTTCTACTGAGTCGAAGGCTATTTTGATTTCCCCCCGGCCCTGCGGACCCGGCTTCACCATCACGCGGCTACCAAAACGCTCCGTGAGGTGCCGCTCGGTACGGCGTAGTTCCGCCACGGGCACTTGAACCACGCTTTCCTGCACGTGCTTGGCTTCGGGCGAATCGGGTTTGGAGGCCGGGCTCAGGCCGGCGCGTACCAACTGCTCCACGCGCCGCACCGACAGTTCCTCGGCCACGATGCGGTGGAAAAGGGCTAGCTGCTGGTCGGGGTTTTCGATGCTGATGAGGGCGCGGGCGTGGCCCATGCTGATGGCCGTATCGCGGAGGCCGATCTGGATGTCGGGCGGCAGCTTGAGCAGGCGCAGGTAGTTGGTGACGGTCGAGCGATTCTTGCCTACCCGGTCGCCTAGTTCTTCCTGCTTCAGATTGCACTCGCTCACGAGGCGCTGGTAGCTCAGCGCAATTTCAATGGCGTTGAGGTTTTCGCGCTGAATGTTCTCGATGAGGGCCATTTCCAGCATCTGCTGGTCGTCGGCCTTGCGGATGTACGCCGGAATGGTATCGAGGCCCGCCAGCTTGGAAGCCTGCAAACGCCGCTCCCCCGAAATGAGCTGGTAGGCGTTGGTGCCGGTTTGGCGCACTGTTACGGGCTGAATGATGCCCTGCACCTTAATGCTCTCGGCCAGCTCTTGCAGTGCCTCCTGGTCGAAGTGCGTGCGGGGCTGGTAGGGATTCGCCTCAATGTGGCCCACTGGAATCAGCCCGACGGAGTTCACTGGGTGGGGTACCAGGCCTACTCGGTCGCTCTTCTTCTCGTAGCTACCTTCAATCAGGGCGTTGAGTCCGCGGCCCAAACCACCGACTTTGCGCTTGGCCGCCACGGGCGGAATAGATTTTTCTTCTGGCTTCTCTGACATACCTACAATCTGCCCCCGACACTGGCGCCGGAAAGCGGGATTCAAAAATACACAAACGCCGGGGAAGCCCTGGAAATTTTGTTCCACGAAAGCAAAATAATCGTGGAACACTCCGGCAAGCCGTGGGAACAGGCCACGAACGAAAAACGGCCGGTGAATCTCACCGGCCGTCCAACATCAGCACATTAGCACATCAAAAAATCAGCACATCAAGCAGCCGTATCCTCTGCCGCTTCTGGGGCGCCGGCGGCTTCCACATTCTTCTCCACGATTTCGCGGGCCAGGTTGAGGTAGCTGATAGAGCCTTTGCTTTCGGCATCGTGCAGAATAACCGGAATGCCGAAGCTCGGCGACTCGCTCAGCTTCACGTTGCGCGGGATGATAGTATCAAAGACGAGCTGCTGGAAATGGAGCTTCACTTCTTCTACCACTTGGTTGCTCAGGCGCAAACGTACGTCGTACATCGTGAGCAGGATGCCCTCGATTTCCAGCTCCGTGTTCAGGCGGCTCTGGATGATTTTGATGGTGTTGAGCAGCTTGCCCAGGCCTTCGAGCGCGAAATACTCGCACTGCACCGGGATGATAACGGCGTGGGCGGCCGTTAGGGCATTCACCGTGATAAGACCCAGGGAAGGCGAGCAGTCGATGATGATGAAATCGTACTGATCGGCGAGGGGGCGCAGGGCCTCCTTCATTTTCTCCTCCCGGTTGGGTAGGTTGATCATCTCCACCTCGGCGCCCACCAAATCGATGTGGGAGGGCATGAGGTCGAGGTGGGGCAGGATGTTGGTTTGGAGGATGATGTCCTGGGCGTTGATGCCGTCCACCATGCACTCGTAGATGCTGTTCTGGATGTCTTTCGGGTCGAAGCCCACGCCGGAAGTGGCGTTGGCCTGCGGGTCGGCATCCACGAGCAGGGTCCGATATTCCAGCGCCGCCAGCGAGGCCGCGAGGTTAATCGAGGAGGTGGTTTTGCCCACGCCGCCCTTTTGGTTGGCTACCGCAATGATTTTGCCCATGAGGGGGTCAGGGTTAAATGGCTAAAGGACTGAATGGTTAAGGGATGATGTAAATGCGAGCTGGCAAACCAGCCATTTAACCATTACACGAATCAGCCATCAAATTACAAAGTAATGGTTTCACCAACGCTGAGCAGCACCAACTCTTTGCCCGCTTGCTTGGCCTGCGCCTGCGCCTCGGCGTGGTCGATGGTGATGGGCGGGAAGGTGTCGTAGTGCATCCCGATGATTTTGGACGCTCCGCTCCAGTCAGCGGCAATAAGGGCATCGTCGATGCTCATCGTGAAATGACCGCCGATGGGCAGAATGGCGAAGTCGAGCTGCTTGTAGCGCTCCGCAATGAGCTTCATGTCGTAGGTGAGGGCGGTGTCGCCGGCGAAGTAGAAGGTTTTGCCTTCCGCTTCCACCACGAAGCCCGCCGCCAGGCCGCCGTACGAGCCATCGGGCATGGAGCTGGAGTGCGCGGCGGCCACCATCCGGACCGTGCCGAAGGGCAGCTTGACGGTGCCGCCCAGGTTCATGGCGTAGGTTCCTTTCAGACCTTTCTGGCCGAACCAGCCTACCACTTCCACCATGCCCACAAGGTCGGCGCCGGTGCGTTGGCCGATTTCTTCCACGTCGGCTACATGGTCGCCGTGGCCGTGGCTGAGCAGGATGAAATCGGCGGGAATGCCTTCCACATCCACGTCCTTAGCCAGCGGATTCGGGCGGATGAAGGGGTCGAAGAGGATATGGCTGCCGCCGGTTTCAAGTAGAAAGCAAGCGTGGCCGTAGTAGGTGAGGCGCATAAGGAGGGGAAAGTGCCGGCCGAGGCACAGCGCAACGGCCGGACAGGGTACCTTTGTGGCAAATATACGTGATTCCGCCTTTCCCATGCTCCCAAATTCGCGTCTGGCCGCTGCTTCTGTTCTGTTCTTGCTCGGGGTGCTGGCCGGTTGCCAGAGCCCCGCGCCAGCTACCGATGCCCGCCGCGTATTCCGCTACAACCAGCCCGAAAGCCTGACTTCCCTGGACCCGGCCTTCGCCCGCAACCAGGCCAACACCTGGGCCGTGACCCAGCTCTATAACGGCCTCGTGGCCCTCGACGACAGCCTCAAGCCCGGCCCTTCAATAGCCCGGCGCTACGAAATCTCTTCCGATGGCAAGACCTACACGTTCTGGCTGCGGCCCGAGGTGCGGTTTCACGATGCCGACGTGTTTGCGGGCGGCAAAGGCCGGCGCGTGGTGGCGCAGGATTTCGTGTACAGCTTCCGGCGGCTGCTCGACGGCCCCACGGCCAGTCCCGGCGGTTGGATTTTCCGGGGCAAGGTGCTGGAAAACGCAAAGGGCGAGCCGGCCGATACCTGCTTTGTGGCCGTGAATGACTCTACGCTGCGTATTCATTTGAAGGAGCCGTTCATTCCGTTTCTGGGCATTCTGACGATGCCCTACGCCTACGTGGTGCCACGCGAGGCGGTGCAGAAGTACGGCAAGGACTTTCGGGAGCACCCGGTGGGCACGGGGCCGTTTTTGTTTAAGGAGTGGGACGAGGGCAACGCCATCATCTACCACCGCAACCCCACTTACTGGAAAAAGGATGCCCAGGGCCAGCCGTTGCCCTACCTCGACGCCGTGCAAATCAGCTTCATCCAAGACCGCAAAACCGAGTTCCTGACCTTCATGCAGGGCAAGCTGGATTTTCTGAGCGGCATTCGGTCGGGCTCCCGCGACCTTATCATGTACCCTGATGGCACGGTGCGGGAGGATTTTCGGGGTAAGTTTCAGCTGCAAAAGGTGCCCTACCTGAACACGGAGTACCTAGGCATGCAACAGGACCCCGCCAACCTTCGCGGCGACAATGCCGAAACCGGCCAAGCCCTGCGTGACAAGCGCGTGCGCCAAGCCCTGAATTATGCCCTGAACAAGCCGGAGTTTCTGGCCTACTTCCTCAACAACGTGGGCAAGCCCGGCCACTCCGGTTTCGTGCCGGCTTCGCTGCCCTCGTTCAGTCCGCAGCTGGTGCCCGGCTATACCTACCAGCCCGAGAAGGCCCGGCAATTGCTGCGCGCCGCTGGTTACGGCCCTGGCAAGCCCTTGCGCTTGCGCCTCAACACCGTGGCCGAAACCAAGGAATACTGCGAGTACTACCAGAAGAAATGGGCTGAGGTAGGCGTGCAGGTGGAAATCGACGTGAACCAGGGTGCCGCGCACGGGGAGCTGATTGACAACGGCCGCGCCGCCTTCTTCACCCGCAGCTGGCTCGGCGACTACCCCGACGCGGAAAACTACCTGGCCCTGTTCTACAGCAAGAACTTCGCCCCGGCCGGCCCCAACAAAACCCACTTCAAGAGCGCCGCCTACGACCGGCTCTACGAGCAGGCCAAGCTGGAGCAGGACATCGAAAAACGCTACGACCTGTACCGCCAGATGGACCGAATTGTGGTAGAGGAATGCCCCATTGTGGCGGTGTACTACGATGAAGTGGTGCGCCTCACCCAGAACAACGTGCGCGGCCTCACGCCTAATCCGATGAATCAGCTGGTGTTGGAGCGGGTGCGGAAAGAGTAAAACGCTGTCATTGCGAGGAGGCACGACGACGCAATCCTTCCTCTCGAAGTAGAAAACTTTACTTATAAGATAAGTGCTCCGTCGTTAGGATTAGCTTCTAACGACGGAGCACTTGTTGCTTCAGTAGGCTTGTCTCACAGAGAGGAAGGATTGCTTCGCTCCACTCGCAATGACACGAGTACTTTACTTGTCGGCGGTTACGCCTAAGCCGTCGGTGATTTGCTTCTCGATATAACCGAAGAGGCCTGTCAGCTGCGCGGGGGCGCCCGATTCTACGGTTACAAATTTGGCGGGGCCGTTGGCTTGCCGAATGGAGAGAATGGTGCTCGGCAGATCAGTGGCACCGTCGGTGTAATTCTCTTTCATCTCGCTAAAGCCTATCTCGCGGGCCTGGGCCAGGATGGTGTTGACGGTAGAAGCGGAAATCTTGAACTCGCGCTTGCCTTCTACCGGGGCAAACTTGAAGCCTTCGTAGCTGACACGGCCATCGGGGTAAATCGTGGCGGTGTAGTGGGGGCAAGTGCCAAAGCAGGGTGTTTTGCTGAAGACGATGCTCGGCTCGTTCTGGGCTTGGCTGGCCGCCGCTTTAGTTGCTGAGGTCCCGTCTTTGGGGGCCTGAGTTGTGGCAGTAGCAGATGCATTGGTACCAGCGGGTTGCTTGTTGACAGTGCAGGCGGGCAGCGTATCAAGGCCGACGAGGAGCAGCAACGCAGGAAGAAAGTAGCGCATGAGGAAGGGAGAGAAAAGGTGTAGCGGGCCAATTTCCAAAAAGCAGACCAGTTCGGCAATTTCTACATAATCAGCAACAAGAAGGCCTCCCGCACGTCGCGGAAGGCCTTCTTGTTGTACAGGAAGCGGCCCGACTATGAGCGGCGGGTGGGCTTCTTGGGCTTATCAGTCTTGGGCTCCACCGATGCCGAAGTGCCAGCATCGCGGCTGCCGCCGCCTTGCGCGTCGCGCTCCTGGGCCGCGCGCATGGCGTCCTGGAGGCGGGCGCCGAACCCGGAGGGCTTCTTGTCCTTGTTTTTTACCTTGTTGGCTTCGAGCTGGGCCCGAATCTTGGTGTCGTCCACGAAGCGGCGAGTAAGGGCTTGCTGGCCAAGCGTCACGACGTTCGATACGAGGTAGTACCAGGTGAGGCCGGCGGCGAAGCTGTTGAGCACGAACATGAACACCACGGGCATCAGGTAGCTGTAGAACTTCATCGGGCCCTGCATGGCGGCGGGGTTCATCTGGTTGCTCTGCCAGGTCATGACCAGCGTCGAAATCGTCATGAGCACCGTGAACAGGCTGATGTGGCTGCCCAGGAACGGCACCTCGAAGGGCAGCCGGATAAGGTCGTCGTAGGTGCTCAGGTCCTTGGCCCACAAGAAGCTTTCCTGCCGCAGCTCAATGGCGTTGGGGAAGAACTGGAACATGGCAAACAGAATCGGGATGGTGAGCAGCGTGGGCACGCAGCCACTCAAGGGGCTCACCCCGAAGCTCTGGTACAGCTTCATGGTTTCCTGCTGCACCTTCATTTGGTCGTCGCCGGCCTTCTCCTTGATGGCGTCGATTTCCGGCTTCAGCACCTTCATTTTGGCCTGCGAGACGTAGGTTTTGTAGGTGAGCGGCCAGGTCACGAGCTTGATGAGCACCACCAGCAGCGCGATAATGATGCCGTAGGAGCTGATGAATTGCTCCAGCGTGTGGAACACGGGCAGAATCACAAACTGGTTCACCCAGCGGAACAGGCCCCAACCCAGGTACACGTTCCGGTCGAAGCCCGGCGCCACGTCTTGCAGAATGGGCAGTGAGTTCGGACCAAAGTAGTAGCGGAAGCCAGCTTTGCCCTGCTGCGCATCGGCGGCCGGAATGCTGAGCGTGGAACTCAGGGTTTTGATGAAGGTGGTGTCGTTGAGGTCGACGGTGGCCGCGAACTTGCCGTTCGGGAATTTGTCGTTGGCAATGATGCCGGCCACGAAGAAGTCGTGCTTGTGGGCGGCCCACTTCAGCGGCTCCGTAATCGTCACTTCCTCGGGCTTCTCGGAAGCCTCGGCGAGGGCGCCGTGGTCGTCGTTGGCGAGGTAGTGGTTGATGGTGGTGTGGTTGCGGTTTTGCTTCAGGTCCTGCTCGGTCTGCCGCACCCGGTCCACGAACGTGAACGTGAGCGGCTCCTGCGATAGGGCCTGCTGCAAGCCCGTGAAGCGCAAATCGTACTTCAACTCGTAGGAGTTGTCGAGCAGCGTATACACTTCCTCGATCTGGCCGCCGGCCACGCTGGCCGTGAAGCTCAGGCGCCGGCCTTTCTTGTCGCCTTCGGCGAAAGGCTGCACGGCGCTAGGCTGGAAGTAAAGGTCCGACAGCCGCACGTTCTGGCCCGCGATGGTGCGGAAACGGGTATCGAGCTGGGCGCTCTGGGCGTCAATCAGGTCGAGCGGCTTGCCGAAAAAGGTCTTGTATTTGTTGAGGCGCACAGCTTCCACGCGGCCCCCTTTCGACGAGAGCGTAACGGTGAGGTTGTCGTTCTGGAGCTGCACCTGCTGGGCCGTGCCCTGGGTAGCAGCGGCAAAAGCGCCAAAGGAACGCGCCGCCGCGGCCGAATCGAGGGCGGCGGCGGCGGCCGGAGCTGCGGCCGCGCCGGGTTTGGCGCTGGCGGCCGTCGTGGGCTTGTCGGCTGGCGTTTCTTTGGGCGGCTCGGGCTTGAAGAAATACAGGTAGACAAGGAGCAAGGCTGCTATCAAAAACAGGCCGGTTGCTGAATTTCTGTCCATTCAGGTAAAAATGAGGGCAAAGAAGGAATGCGTAAGCAGCGCCATCCGCAAAAATCCGGCAACGCTGCGGCAAAGGTCGGACTTGTCAGGGGAATTTGGGGTGATTAGGTGATTGAGTGAGTAGGTGAGTAGGAGGAAAGCGGGTTTGAAACGCGACAAAGGACCTTTTGCCGTCGAAACGAATCGTGCTGACGATGCGCAGTCGACTGCCAAAAGGTCCTTTTCAAGCGAGTGAAATTGGTCGAAGATGGCATAAATGCAATGCCGGGCAGTCGTTCAACCCCACCCCCGTCCCCTCCCCTCCGGGAGAGGGGTGCGTTCTAGTAAACAACGACATCGTTATAGACGTCTGGCACCCCTCTCCCGAAGGGGAGGGGACGGGGGAGGGGTCCCCATCACCCTTTCCGGTGCTGGATGGCGGCTTTCACGAAGCGCACGAACAGGGGGTGGGGGTTTTGGACGGTGCTTTTCAGCTCGGGGTGGAACTGCCCGGCCACGAACCACGGATGATTCGGAATCTCCACTACTTCTACCAGGCCGGTGGCGGGGTTGAGGCCGGAGGGAACCATGCCGGCTTCTTCGTACTGCTTGAGGTAGTCGTTGTTGAACTCGTAGCGGTGGCGGTGCCGCTCGCTGATGTGGTTGCGGCCGTAGGCTTTGGCGGCTTTCGAACCACGGCGCAGCTCACAGTCGTAGGCGCCCAGGCGCATGGTGCCGCCTTTCTGGGTGATGCTCTTCTGCTCCTCCATCATGGCAATGACGGGCGCTGGCGTTTGCGGATTCATCTCCGTGGAATTGGCTTCGGCCATGCCGAGCACGTTGCGGCCGTATTCCACCACGGCCACCTGCATGCCCAGGCAAATGCCGAAGAACGGAATGCCGTTTTCGCGCACGTGCTTCACGGCGTGAATCTTGCCCTCAAAACCCCGCTCGCCGAAACCGGGCGCTACCAGCACGCCATCGACGCCCTCCAGCACCTGGGCCACGTTGTCGGCCGTGATGTGGTCGGCCTGGATGCTGCGCACCGTCACTTTGCACTCGTTCTGGGCGCCGGCGTGCACGAAGGCTTCGTTGATGGATTTGTAGGCGTCAGGCAGCTCCACGTACTTGCCCACCAGCGCGATGGTCACTTCCTCGGTGGGGTTTTTGAGGCGGCCCAGGAAGTCCTTCCACGTTTCGAGGTCGGGGTGCAGGGCGCCGCCGGTCAGTTTGAGTTTCTTGATGACGCGCTCATCCAAATGCTCCTTGAGCATGAGCAGCGGTACCGAGTAGATGCTGTCGGCATCGAGGCTCTCGATAACGGAGTTGATTTTGACGTTGCAGAAGAGCGCGATTTTCTTGCGCATCTCCAGCGGAATGAGGTATTCGGAGCGGCACACCAGGATGTCAGGCTGGAGGCCGGCGCTGCGCAGGTCGCGCACCGAGTGCTGGGTGGGCTTGGTTTTCAGCTCGCCGGCCGCTTTCAGGTAGGGCAGCAGCGTGAGGTGAATGACGAGCGAATCGTTGGGCGGCAGCTCCCAGCGCAGCTGGCGCACGGCCTCTACGAAGGGCAAACTCTCAATGTCGCCGATGGAGCCCCCGATTTCGGTAATCACCACGTCGAAACGGCCGTCTTCGCCCAGCAGCAGCATGCGCCGCTTGATTTCGTCGGTGATGTGGGGCACCACTTGCACGGTTTTGCCGAGGTAGGCGCCCTCGCGCTCCTTGCTGATGACATGGTTGTAGATGCGGCCCGTCGTCACGTTGTTGGCCTGCGAGGTGGGCACGTTCAGGAACCGCTCGTAGTGGCCCAGGTCGAGGTCGGTTTCGGCCCCGTCATCGGTCACGTAGCACTCCCCGTGTTCGTAGGGGTTGAGCGTGCCGGGGTCGATGTTGATGTAGGGGTCGAACTTCTGGATGGTGACGCGGAAGCCGCGGGCTTGCAGCAGCTTGGCCAGGGAGGCCGAGATGATGCCTTTGCCCAGCGAGGAGGTCACTCCACCCGTGACGAAAATGTACTTGGCCGTTGCAGCCGGGGGGGTAGGGGTTCGGTCTGGCATAACGGGAAACAAAGTTAGCCGATATATCCGGGGCGGCGGCGTTGCAGTTTGTTTATTTCGGTGTAAGGAGGAGGTTAGGAGGGTAAGGAGGGTAAGGATGTTCTGAGGCTTCGACCTATAGAGAGTTTGGATCTTGCTGAAAAAAATGGTGGTACACTAGCTTTTGTGAACAGCCAGTGAATAAGGGCCTCATGACTACGCAACTCACTCTACGGGGTAAGGACCATCGGTGAAAGTATGCGAATGGTAGCCCTTGGCGCCTACCGCTCGCGCCAGCGGACTACGAGTGTCCGCGCCGGCTTGCAGCCGGTCGAGTACATAACCAAAGTCGTACCGAGGCTGCCAGCCTAGTTCTTGTCTGGCCCGCTGGTTGACATAAACTCGTTCAATGCCCGGAAACATCTCCCATCCGTGCTGCAGGTAAATTGGCTCATAGTCAGGAAACAGGTGCTTTACCACTTGAGGAGCTTTGCTAGGCAAATCCACCAGATGTTCTTGCGTGAAGGGCGTGGTGGCACTAATAATATACCGGGCAAAGCCGATAGAAGGAGCCTTTTCCAAGGCTAACAAGTGGGCAGTAACGACGTCCTCTACATCCACTCTTCGATACAGCAGCTCATTTATCTTCATATTCTCATCCGAGTAGGCCTGCCTGGTTTCTCTATTATCATCGTCTTCAGGAAAGAAGCGAGAGGTCCGCAGGACTAGACACGGCAGCTGGTGCTTGCGGTAAAACAACTGGCACAGATCTTCCGCAGCCGTCTTCGTGACCCCATAGATGTTTTTTGGGATAGAGGGCACTTCTTCGGTGATCCAGGCGGCCGGCGCACCAGGAGGCGGGGTGAGGGCCGCCCCGAAGGCACTGGTAGTGCTGGTGAAAACAAACGAACTAGCCCCGGCCCGGAGAGCTTCCTCCAGCAGAGTAAGCGTGCCCGCAATATTGGTATCGACAAATTGCTGGTACGCGTGGGTCACTATGTGGGGTTTGTGCAGAGTAGCTGTGTGGAGTATGGCATCTACACCTTGCATACACTGCCTGACAAAAGCCCGGTCGGTGATAGACCCCACTTGCGTAGTGAAAGCGGAAGAGATGATATCTATCCCCAAAACTTGATGACTGCTTGCTTGAAGGGTACGCATCAAGGCTTCCCCCAGATGACCACTACTGCCAGTAACTAAAATCTTCATAGTTGTCGTTTTACTTCTTTCTGAGCAAATGTAAGCTAGTCGTGGCAGGAGCAAGACTGCTCTAAACTCGCACTGGGTGGGGTGAAATGCACTGAATGGAAATTTCTTCGATAGACATGCTCTTGCCGGGAAAGTTGGCAAGTAGAGTGCTGGAATAGGTGTAGGGTTGTAGTGTTTTTATTGTTGCAAACCCTACACTCATATGTAGGGTTAGAGTATTAATTATTAATTGAACCCTACATACATGACAAATCCCGCTCTGTATTCCGATTCTATGGTAGGTACTGTGCGCGCGTATTTCGGGCTTACACAACAAGAGTTGGCAGCCTGGCTGGGCGTGAGTGAAATCAAGGTGAGCCACTTCGAAGCCGGCCGGCGGATTCTGAATGAGGCCGCCGCCGAAGCCCTGGCTCCGCTGATCCAACACCTGCCGCCGCCACCTCCGGCCCCCAGCACTCTGCGTCTAGCGTCGGCCTCCGCCCCGCCCGCGCCGGCCCTTTCCTCACCTGAGGTAGGACCCCTCGAAGCCCGCCTCGACTACTGCCAGCACCACGCTCGCCGTGCGCGCCGCGCCCTCCGTCCGCTCGAAGCCCAGGCGACGCAGGCCGCCCGCTGGGCCGCTGCCCTGCCCGCGTTGCGCGCCGCCCTGCCGCCCGACCCCGGCCCCACGGCCCAACCCGATCCGGCCACCGAGTGGCCGGCCTGGCTGGTCTGGCACCGCCACCGCTGGCTCGACCAGCGCCCCACAGCCCTGCCGCCCGACCTGAGCGCCCAGTACCACCTGCTGCGCCTGCGCGCCGAAGCGCTGGAAGCCGAAGCCGCCGCCCTGGCCGCGCTGCTGCCGCCTGCGGTTGGTAGTTAGTAGATTTTATTTCATAAATAATAGGATATAAGCTTGCATACACGGCTGTGCTTGCTACATTTGAAGCTCAACATTTTTTCACCAATTATTTCATTTGTTAGCATGGCTTACGATGTGAACACCCTCAAAGACCGGGCGCAGTGCCTGGAAGCCAAAGCCAGCCTGGAGGCTGAAATCGACGGCTACCTGAACCGCGACCAGAACCTGGACTTCCAGGACCGCCGCGAAGACCGCGCCGACGCCTCGGCCGCTACCCGCCTGGCTACCGCCACCAGCCGCGTAAACTACCTCACGGGGCAGCTAGCCCGCCCCGACCTTTCGGCCAAGGACCGCCGCAGCTACCAAGGCCAACTGCTAACGGCCAACTACCAAAAGGCCCGCCTGGAAAACCGCGCGACCGATGAGGGTGGTGTCGCCGCCTTCCTGGCCGACGTGGACGCCGACCAGGTAGACGTGCAAGTGGCCCTGCTCAACGGTGCCATTGCCGCCGTGCAAGCCCACCACGACGCGCTACGCGCCTAAGACCGTTCGGGGGCTAGCCCCCGGCAACGCGCAGTAGCACAAAAGCCTCCAGCCGTCACGGTTGGGGGCTTTTTTATGGTATATGCAGTGGTGGGTAGTAGAGCGGTGTGAGGAAATACTCATTTTAGGGTCTTACCTCCTTGTTTACTTACGCTCGTTCTCGCGGCTGTTGGAGTAGGGAAGAGGAAGAAAAACTACCTATAACGGCTCCATTCGTTTGCGAATTAGTAGAATTACTTTAAGTTCGAAGTGAATAATTCTTTTATTCTTTAACACGGTTTGTCCGTTACAGCCTATGGTGTGAACACCCTCTAAGACCGGGCGCAGTACCTAGAAGCCAAAGCTAGTTTGGAAGCCGAAAACCGACAGCTGCTAGAGCCTGGATTCTCAGAACCGCCGTGAAGACCGCGCCAATGCCTCGGCTACCACGCGCTTGGCTACCACCAAAATCTGGCGTGACAAAAGCAGCCAGCACCAAATGGCACACCGCAATACTGGAATGAAACGTGGCCCCAGCCCACCTGCGCCGGCGCAACCCGATGTACGCGGAAGGTAAGCTCAAACCTCGCCGCTATGACGCCAGCATGGACTTCGGAGTTCTCTCCTGATAAGAAAACAAATCGTACTCTAACCCACAAACACTAAAAGCATGAAAACATCATTGTCTACGCTGCCCAAACACTTATTTTTTACCACTCTTCTATGTTTGGTAATCAATCCATTTACTTGGGCTCAACAGAAATTTATATTAGTAACTACCTCGGATACTTTCTCTACGAAAGGGCAAGCTTTAAAAGCATATATAGATCAACAAGGCTTTGCTGAAACAGATAAAGCATCTGAAACGAGTGGGCTTTCCAAAAAAAAGCACACGTGCACGCTCGTGGAGCCGCCCCAAAAGTCATTCGATGCATTATTTTATTCAGTTGAGGTTAAAGAAACTGCAACATTCGAAGATGGTACCGTGGACGTCAGCACGATAGTAGCGCCAGACATAATTAAAATTATTGGTAAGCCAGGTAAGCAAAAAATAGTAACGCATACAACTTCTGAATCAGCTCCTTCCAGACCAGTTGTACATGAAGTTTCTGATAAATCCCCTGCTGAAACAGGTACCAGGAGCTTTCGCTCGGTGAAGCATAAAAGCGGGCTAATTACAATAATTGAAACCGGAACGAATGAGCGAGTAGTAGAAGTAAAAGCTGATTTATCCGTGAACTACCTAAATAAAGGTACAGAACCAACGGAAGCAGGAAGGCAATTCATTAAAACTTTAGGAAGTAAGACTGATGATGCAGGGCATATTATAGCAAACAGATTAGGCGGGTCAGGTAGTGCAAACACGGATAATTTATTTCCTCAATTACCTAATATTAATCGAGGGAAATTTGCACAATGGGAAAAGCAGATTGCTACATGGGTTGAGGATAAAACGAATAAGGTTTCAGTGAATATTAAGTTCACTTATGATCAAAAAAGCTCCAAACCTACTGGTATTACTTACAACGTTAATAAGAACGGAAAAACATATACGGAATTCTTTCCTAATTGAAAGTTTAAATATGCGTTTACTGGTCACATACCGCCAATATCTGATACTTTGGTTAGACTATTCTCTTTAATCATGCTTTGGGTGTAGTGGAGAAGAAATAATCCGACCGATACAGTCAACATAGTAAGGACATTGAGTCTTTCTAGAGCTTTGCCAAACCAGGCGTGGCGAGCAATGCAAGAGATTTGACAACCCTCAACATCCTTACAGAAAAAGCCTCTCTACCCCAGAGGCTTTTTCTATGCGAGTGGAGTAGCTTGGAATGACCAAGGGGCAGGGAAAAATCTTTGGTGCCATGCCAGTTTTATTGCCTCTTAAGTCGCTATTCTACCGCCTATTTTTTTGATCTTGCGAACCTATGCGTACCGCTCTGTTTCGCCACTGTCCACCACTTGCGCTGCTTCTATTGCTGTTGCCGTCGCTGTCGACTACCGTGCAGACGGCGACGCCCGGCTCGGCGCTGCCGGCGCGCCGGCCCCTGACTGAAACGGCCTGGCTGGACCAGCTAATTCAGCAGTCGGCGGTGCTGCGGCAGCACCATGTGGGCGTGCACGTGGCCGATGTGGCTACCGGCGAGCCCGTGTTTACGCTCAACGACGACCGGTACTTCACCCCAGCCAGCACCATGAAGCTGTTCAGCCTCTACGCCGGCCTGCATCTGCTCCCCGCCGACTCGCTGCCCAGCCTGCGCTACGTGCTCCGGCACGACTCGCTGGTATTCTGGGGCACTGGCGACCCTACGCTGCTGCACGGCGACGTGCCGAGCCGCCGCGCTTTTACTTTTCTCAAAAGCCGCCCCGAAAAGCTGTTCTACGCTACTATTCCCTGCGTAACCCCTTACGGCTCCAGCTGGGCCTGGGACGACTACAACTACTACTACCAGCCCGAGCGTGGCCCCTTCCCGATTTACGGCCATACGGTGCGGTTTTATGCTTCCGTCGGCCAGTCCCGTCCCCGCGTGCTGCCCCGCGACTTCCAGGCCAGCACCAGCCCCATAGCGGCTGGTACGCCCAACCCCGCCGACGACCACGTGCGCCGCGCTTTGCTGGAAAACAAGTTTTCATACTTCCCTATCACCAAGAAGTGGGTTGATGAAACGCCTTTCCGCACCACCCCCGACCTGCTGCGCCAGCTGCTCCGCGACACACTACGCCGCCCGGTTGGGGCGCTGCCCTTCCGCCTACGCCCCCAGGACAGCGTACACGTGCTGCGCGGCCTGCCCGTCGATTCTTTGTACCGCCGCATGTTGCGGGTGAGCGACAATTTTCTGGCCGAGCAGCTGCTGCTCATGTGTTCGAGCCGGCTCGGCGAAGACTCGTTGAGCACCAGCCGGCCCATTCGGGTGATGGAGAAACTGTTTCTGGCCGATCTGCCCGACGCCCCACGCTGGGTGGATGGCTCCGGCCTCTCGCGCCTCAACCTCGTGACACCCCGCACGCTGGGCGCCTTGCTCCTGAAACTGCACCGCGAAGTACCCGAAAAGCGCCTGCTCAATCTACTGGCTACCGGAGGCGGCCAAGGCACGCTGCGCCGCCGCTACCGCCCCACCGCGCCTAGTGGGGCCTGGCTCTGGGGCAAAACCGGCACGCTCACCAACAACCACAACCTCGTCGGCTACCTGCGCACCAGATCGGGCCGGCTGCTGGCTTTCACCTTCATGAACAACAACCTGCCCGGCGACGATGCGCCCGTCCGTAACGAGATGGAGAAGATTCTGACCCAAGTACGGGAGCAATGGTAAGTGGCACAAGAGCATTACCTGGGTGCATTTTCTCTTCAGCTAGCCGGACCTGGAGTTAAAGCAATTGCAGCGTTACGCCGGCGTTGGCTAACTGAAGGCGGGCGTTGCTGACTTGCTGGTCGGGGTTTTCGGGGCCGAAGAAGCGGCTTGGCACTACCAGCCGCTGCGGCCGGGCGGCTACGGCGGTAGCTAGCACCTCTGGGTTGATGCCGGCCAGCGCCAGCCACAGCAAGCCGTCCGCTACCTCATGCACTTCCAGGCCCGCTATGTTGCGTCGTGCCACGGGCATTGATAGCGGCAGAAGGTCTTGGCCACCAGTCATTTTCAGGAGTAGTTCCGTGAGCACGGCGGGGTTGGCGTCAGTTTGGCTGCTGGCTCGCAATGGCTCCTGAAACAGCTCCAGCTGGGCCAGTAAGTCCGACGTGGAGGGCACGTGGGGCTGCCAGGTGCGGAAATTGGAATAACCGAGGCGGTAGCAGCGGAAGCCGGTATTGGGCACGAGGCCATCTAGTTCTGAGCGCGCGGCGCGCAGCTTTTCACTCACTTTCCGAAGTCGGGCGCGGGTGATGTCGGCGATGGTGTGGTAGCCAGCCTGGTAAGCCGCGTTGTCGGCTTCCACGGCTTCGGATAACTGCACCAGCAGAAACCGCCGGTTACCGCCGTCCTGCTCATTCAGTTCCAGCACGGCCTGGCCGGTAGTGCCGGAGCCGGCGAAAAAGTCCAGAATTAGGTCGTCTTTTTCGCAGCAGAAATTGATGAGGTACTTAAGCAGCGAAACCGGCTTCGGATAGTCGAAAACCTTCACGCCGCCAAAGAGCTTGGTCAGTTCGCGGCCCGCTTTTTCGGTGGTGTCCACGCCCACCGAGTGGTCAATGAGATTGGGGGGTACTTCTGCGCCGTAGCTGGCCTTTTTATAAGAGAGAACCAGGTTTTTAGACAAGGACAGCCGCGTGCCGCGGGCTATTTCCGCTTCGAGTTTTTGCTGCGTCCAGACGAAGCGGTTGCGGAAGCTGACGGTGTTACCGTTGTAGCGGCTCCGCACCAGCAGGTCGTTGAGCAGCTCGTTGGGGTACTTTTCGGTGCCGTAAGTGCCGGCCGGAATCGTGGCGTACTCGTCGTTGATATGAAGCCAACCGGGTTGGAAAACCAGCTCCTTGAAGGTATTGTGCGTCTTGGTCAGTGGGTCGTCGCTGGGGCTGACTTTGGCTAGCCCTTTGAATTTTTTAAGGTTGCCGCCTTTCTGGTAGCATAAGATGTATTCGATATTCTTCTTTATTTTTCTGGATAGATTGGGCGGCGTGGCCGACTTAAACCAATTCCATTGACCCACGAAATTCTCTTCCCCAAACACTTCATTCAGCAGCAGGCGCAGGTTGTGTACTTCGTGGTCGTCGATGGATACGAACAGCACGCCGTCTTCGCGCAGCAGATTGCGACTCAGGTAGAGGCGAGGCCACATCATGGAAAGCCAGGCCGAATGGTACTGGCCACTTTCGCGGGTGTTCTTTTTCCAGAGGTCCTGCTTGTTGAGGAAGCCGTTTTCGTCGCGTTGGCCGGTGCGTTTTTCGTAGTCAGCGCGGCGCTCAGAATAGTCGTCGGGATACACGAAGGAGTCGTTGCCGGTGTTGTAAGGCGGATCAATGTAGATCATCTTGACCTTGCCGAAGTAGCCGCGTTGGAGTACGCGCAGCACCTCCAGATTTTCGCCTTCGACGAACACGTGGCCGGCGCTGTCGAAGTCCAGGCTGCGCACCGGGTCGGGGAGGAGCGTGGCGGTGCTTGGGCGCTGTACTTCGCGGCGGGCCTCGGCCTTGCCGGCCCAGCGCAGTTCGTAGTGCTCGGGGCCGGTGGGAGCGAGGGCGCTGGCAGTATGCAGCACGGTCCGCAGCCGGTCGAAATCTACGCGGCCTTCGCTCACTGCTTCCGGAAAAATCTGTCGGATACGAGCCGCGCCATCGGGGCTGGAAGTGTGCATAAGGCTATAGGTTTGATAACTATTTGTTACAAATATGAATCAAATATAGCAAGTATTGACATAAAAGTGACAAATATTTGGAACTACGGCGCGGACACAATCTTGCCACTTTTGTCTCACTCAACTCTGACAGGATATGACTATGCAACACCGCGGTGAAGTCGTGGCCGCGGCCGTAGCGAAAAGTGGAATGAAGCTGAGCCAGCTCCACCGGGCGCTAGGCATCAGCCGGCCCACGCTGTACCGTCGTTTCGACGACCCCAACTTGAGCTTCGACTTTATCAAGCGCGTCGGGCAGCTCATTCACTACGACTTCGCGCAGGATTTCAAGGAACTGGCCGCTCCCGCCGCTACTACGCTGGTGGCCGAGCCCATTGCGCCCTACCAGCTCGATAGCCTCGACGACTGCAAGGACAAGCTGCTCTACGTGTATGGGCTCTACGCCGAGATGATTCAGCGCTACAACGCCCTGCTAGCCGACCGCGCCAACTGAGATTAGCCGCCCAGACTTTCGCCAAAACTCGGCCGTAAAGCACGAGAAGACTGCTATTTTAGCGCCTCAACCTAGCTTTGTGCCGTGACCAAAAACTACTACCGCTTTGCTTTGGGCCTACTTCTCTGGGCCAGCCTCCAGGCGTGCCAAAACCCACCCAAGCAGCCCGCGGAGGCTTCGGCGCCCGCAGTAGCGCCGAAGCCCGGCCGCACCATCGCGGCGGCCGCACCTAGCTCCACACCCGACTCCGTGCAGCAGTTGGCACCCTTTATTCCGGCGGGCTACAAACTGCTGGATACGACCAACGGCGACCTGAACAAGGACGCGTTTGCGGATAAGGTGCTGGTACTGCAAGCACTAGACGCCGACACGACCATGGCGGGCGACACGCTCAACCGGCCGCTGCTGCTATTGCTAGGCCAGCCCGACCACCGCTACCAGCTAGCCGGCCGCAACGACCACGTGGTAATGTGCTCCAGCTGCGGCGGCATGATGGGGGACCCGTATCAGGGAATTACCATCAAAAACGGGTTCTTTTCCGTGGAGCACTACGGTGGCAGCGGGTGGCGCTGGACGCACATCACCACGTTCAAATACGCGCCCTCGGAGAAGACGTGGTACCTGCACCGCGAGGGTGGCGATAGTTTTCACGCCGCCGAGCCCGAGAAAGTGGAAACCCGGGTGAAAACCGTCCGGGACTTCGGCCGCGTGTCGTTCGAGAAATATGACGGCAAAGAGAACGAAGCTGGCGAGTAAGGAAGTGGCTGCGGAAAGGAATTTCCCTCAACCGAAACGAAGAACGTATACTCTGGTGCCGCCGGCTTTATTTGGTGGCCGTATCTTGTGTACCGAATATTACGCGTTGCTTGTATGTCGCCCATCATCAAAACCCGCCACAAAGCCGAAGCAGAGGAGGCGCAGCGCCGCTACTACTGGAGCCTAACGCCGTATGAGCGGTTGAGTTTGGCCGTAAAGCTGAACCGGCAGGCCCGGGCTATTTATGAGGCAAATCCAGCCAATCCGCCCCGGAATAATTCCCTCATCGATGGAAGACGAGTACTTAAATCTACTTCGCCTATTCCACGAGGAAAAGGTTGAATACGTAGTGGTAGGCTCTCTCCCTTGAACATAACTTACTGTATTACCCAAGCCAACCCGATACAGCTTCTCCCGGCTCTATTACTCAAAACTGTTTAAAGCTCCCATATTAATACTCTGTTCTTATGTATGCATTACTATTACTTGACGAAGGATCTGCCATAACTAACACAGTAATACTGCTTAAAATATTAATAGTTGCGCTACTTTATGCAGCATCATTATTTTTTCTGTTTTACAAATGGCGCAAATCTGAATTGAAACCTGTAGGGGTCTGCATCGCATGTTTTCTGGCTTTTATTGGGTTTCGCATGTGGCCAGGACCAGATATATATGGAGCTTATAATAGAGCAGAATATTTCTTGGTTTTCTTCCTATGTATTCCTTTACTAGCAGCAGGTTTTATATATTTTTTCGTCTGGAGATCATCCAAGAAGTAGTTTGATTTCATAATAAAAAATCGCAAAAAATTACTTCTTCAGGCTATACTGGATATTGCTCAGCCTCTCTTACCGCGCTTGCAGCAGATAAATCTACTACACAGCGATTTTTATCTAGAATTGGGGTGGAACGTTGCCACACTGTTGAATGGCAGTTTGATGCCGTTACAGACGATACTATCAAACCGCCGCTAATGCGCAACGCGCCGTTCGAGCGCTGGCTCGTTTTGGCTACGACAACGGAGAGTTTGCAGAAGCGGATTTCACCACGGTGCCCAACTTCCTTTCTTTTGCCTCCGGTGAGGCTTGGATAGATTTGATGACGCAGATACCCGGCGTGAGTTTCGATGATTGCCTGACTGGCAGCTTGGAAATAGCATTTGCGGATGTCCCGGTGCGGTACGTTGGGCTGCACGCCTTGCGCGAAACAAAGCGTGTTACGGGCCGGCCACAGGATTTACGCGACCTAGAGAACTTGCCTCTTTAAAGCCAGTATTCTCAACTTTCTCTACTATAGGCGGCACCTTCTCAAAGGGTGGCAACAGGTTTTATGTCTCCGAGTCCTAATTGGTGGCCACAGGCCGCTCTACTACGAAGGTCAGGTGGAGCAGACCCGTTACGACGCCCGCCGTGCTACTGGAAAACAGCCCTCCGAGGTTAGGTACAGTACTTACCGACTGCGTTACGCTGACGATTTTCCACCCATCCTTTAGGAAAGCCATAACGGGCGAATCGGCTCCGAGCACGCCTTTAAATTGTGCGCTGACGGGATACGTGTCGAATACAACGGCTTGTTCTTGCTGAGCCATAAACCAGGTGATTAACGTGAGTGAGTGAACAGACTACTTATTTCGTTTGTGATGGGCCAACTGTCCGGCCGAAGTGTGAACCTCAGAAAGCGGACGGTTAGTAAGACGTGGGAACAAATCCGGCTTGGGCAAATGCCGCTTTAAGTTGCGCTTGAAATTCCGGCAGAGTTTCCGGCACAGCTTCGGGATTTGTGATGGATTCAACGCGGTCAATGTATGGAAGCCAGTTATTGGAAGATGAGCGGCCGTGCCGCCACACCTGCCAGGCTTCCGTCACAGAAGCGCTAAAGTACAGCGGCTCCAAATTACCAGTTACCAGCCATTGCAGCTTTGCTATGTCCGTTTTGTCGGCGCGACATTCCTTTCGTAGGGCTTCCACGGCCTGCAAGCGGGCGGCTTCATCAAAATCTGCGTGCTTGAGCAGATACAGCAGGTCGAACAAATCTTTGAAGCGGGGCCGGACGAGGGACTGATGCAGCTTCCAGGCTACCTGCAAAGCAAGCGGCGTAGTGTTCGGAATGATGAAAGGCTCGCCTTGGAGCGGACGGTACAGCAGGGGCACGCTTGGTACGTCCAGCGGCAGATTGAACGAGACATCCATGGAGAATCCTTCGAATTTCTCGCCGTTCACCCAGCACAGCAAATCGGTGTTGATAGTCGGAAAATCATCATCCATGGCGTATTCTATCATGCGCCAGAAGGCATTTTGGCTGAAACTACGGAACACCACCCCGTCGTTCTGCCACAGCTCCGTAGCGCGAGTAGCCCAGCCATCGAAGAGCGTTTTAGCATCTTCGGCACTTTCCACGCGGTTCATGTATACCCAGTCCAAGTCGTTAGGCATACGGTCGGTGAGGTTTTCGAAGTACTGCCGGGTAACGTAGCTGCCCTTCAGCATAAACGGCATATCCAGCTCCGCCGCACGGCGAATGAAAGCTTCGTAAGCCAGGATTTCGAGGGTTTGGGCGTCGGACAGGGGCATAGAAAAAGAGCTTATTGCGGCAGCCACCCCACGTCGAGGGCCGTGTTGGTATCATAGAGGCAGCATTCCGACTCCTGCTTGAGTAGCGGCCAGTGCTGGTGTAGAGCAGCCGTCAGTGCCGCTACGCGGGCCCGAAAAACGCCGACATCCCCAAACTCCCGCAACGTAATAAAACGGGTGTTTGCCTGGTCTTTGAGCGCGTTGCGAGACAGATGAGCCTTGTGGGCCACACACAGCGCCAGCAGCGCATCGGCCCGCTCATAGGCCACCTTGCCATGCCATTCGAAATAAGGAAGATGCGCGGAGTCTTCCCGCAGTGGCGCCAAATGACTGTACTGAGGCGCGGTTTCAATCTTGATTCGGGTTGCTGGTAATTCGTGTACCCCAAAAAACGCCGCATCCGCGGTGGCAATGGCTAAAGCTTCTTCCAGGCTCTGCCGCTGCACCACTTTGCTCAGCATGAGCTGCGTAGCCACCGCACCCCGCGCCAGCTCTATAAGTAGCGGCTTGGCTTGCAACTGCTGGCAGATTTCCACAAACGAGGCCAGCCGAGTAACTGGCAACGCTTCAACGGTGATATGAATTTCAAACGGATACATACCAAACCTTTTCTGGTTGAGAATCTGCCGCTACTACCCTAATACAGCACCCGAAACTTAATAGTGTGTTCCACTTTGCGCAGCTCGCCAATCACCTCTTGCTCGTATTCTTTGTCGATGTCGGTGATGACGTAGCCGATGTGCTCGTTGGTTTTGAGGTACTGGCCCAGGATGTTGACGTGGTGGGCGGCCAGCACGTTGTTGATGCGGGCCAGCACGCCGGGCACGTTAGCGTGGATGTGAATGAGGCGGTGCGCCTGCTGCTCGGGCAGTTGAATATTGGGGAAATTGACGCTCTGCTGCGTGTTGCCGGTGTTCACGTACTGCATAATTCGCTCCGGCACGAACTCCGCGATGTTGCGCTGCGCCTCGGCCGTGCTGCCCCCGATATGAGGCGTGAGCAGCACGTTGGGCAGGCCGCGCAGCTCGCTCTCGAAGCTTTCGTGGTTGGTTTTGGGTTCGTAGGGAAATACGTCGATGGCGGCGCCGCCGAGGTGGCCTGAGCGGAGCACGGCAGCCAGGGCTGGCACGTCTACCACGTGGCCGCGGGCGTTGTTGAGCAGGATGGCGCCGGGCTTCATCATGGCCAGCTCGGCGGCTCCGATGAGGTTGGTGTTGGCCGCGCGTCCGTCCACGTGCAGGGTCACGATGTCGGCTTGCTGGAGTAGTTCCTGGAGCGTGCGGCACTTCACGGCGTTGCCGAGCTGAAGCTTTTCGGCCACGTCGTAGTACAGCACCTGCATACCCACGGCTTCGGCCACCACCGAGAGCTGCGAGCCAATGTTGCCGTAGCCGACGATGCCGAGCTTCTTGCCCCGGATTTCAAACGAACCTTTGGCAGACTTATCCCACTCGCCGCGGTGCATCTTGGGGTTTTTTTCGGGGATGCGACGGGCCAGCACGATGATTTCGCCCAGGGCCAGCTCTACCACCGAGCGGGTGTTGCTGAACGGCGCATTGAACACGGCCACGCCCTTTTTCATGCAGCCCGTGAGGTCAATCTGGTTGGTGCCGATACAGAAGGCGCCCACCGCAATGAGGCGGTTGGCGGCGTCGAGCACGCGCTGCGTCACCTGCGTTTTGGAACGGATGCCAAGGATGCTCACACCCTCAATCTGCGCCACCAATTCGTCCTCGTCGAGGCCGCCAGGCACGGTGTCTACCTGGTAGCCTTCCTGCCGGAACAGCTCGGCGGCGCGCGGATCGGGGTTTTCGAGGAGAAGGACGCGGATGCGGTTCTTAGGATAGGAGAGCGTCATCGGAAGCTTGTTCTGGTAGAGAAATTCGTCGAAAGTAGGCAGCACCTCGTCGGCGCGGGCCACTACGGCGTCGCGGGTTACGTTTTCGGTGAAGGCGTAGAAGCGGTTGGCCAGGCCAGCCTCGCGGATCTGGTAGTCGGTGTAGCCATCACCGAGCACGTACACGTCGCCGGCGAGGTCGAGCTGGCGGAGCTGCTCGATTTTGCCCCCGTCGCGGCTCAGAATGTTGTTGGTGTCGAAGCCGGTGATGCGGCCGTCGGGGGCGAAGGTGAAGGTATTGGCCAGCACGAAGTCGGCAGCAATGCCGTATTCGGCCACCACGGGCTCGATAAATTCCCGGAAGCCGCTGCTCACGATGTAGACCCGCCCCCGGAACTGCTCGAAGAAAGCGCGGTTGCGAGCTATGCTCTCCGACACCTTACCCCGCAGCCGTTCCACAAGCAGCGGCAAATGTTCCCGCCGCGCCGGCAGCAACGCCAGTCGCTGCTTCAAGGACTCCGAAAAATTCAGCTCCCCGCTCATGCCCCGGTCCGTGAGGGCGCGGATGTCGCCCACCACCTTTTCGCGGTCGGGGTGACCGGTGAGGGCAATGTCGGCTAATTCATCAAGACCTTCCACCTGCGTGAAGGTGCTGTCGAAGTCGATAATGAGGTAGGGAAGCGGCTGCTGTAGGTCGGGCATAGCGGAAGCAAGGTAGGGCAGAATCGGGTGAGGGGCGCATAAAAGAATAGCTATTCGGGCTTGCAGAGGGAGTTATAGCACTTCTCCGGTCGGTGTACCGCTTCGTTCTAGCGCCGGGCCTCACCCCCCGGCCCCCTCTCCAAAGGGAGAGGGGGAGCCTAACGACAACAAGGGTACACCGACTGGAGATGTGCGGTAAGTCAGAGTTAGCTTACCCTTACCGCGGAGCAATATCGGACGGAAATCCTTTCCTTGGACCCGGAATTTCAACTGCCTCCCGATGAGACACTTCACGCTTTGGGTGGGCCTGTGCATAAGCTTAGTAACCGTAGTAGGACCCGCTGCCGCCCAGAAAACCGCCTTCCGTACCCTGGACGGGCGACGCCTGCTGCCCGCCGACATCGACCGGACCGTGCGGCAGCTCATGGACTCGGCCAAAGTACCGGGGCTGGCGCTGGCTTTGCTCGAAGACAACCAGGTGCGTTACCTGCGTACGTACGGCTCGCGCGACCTGAGCAAGGCGGCTCCGCTGGAGCCGCAAACGGCCATGTACGGAGCCTCGCTCAGCAAAGCCGTGTTTGCCTGCCTCGTGATGCAGCTGGTGCAGGAAAAGCGCCTGGACCTCGACAAGCCGCTGTATCAATACCTAAGCAAGCCGCTGCCGGAGTACGAGGACTACCAGAGTCTGGCCGGCGACGAGCGGTGGCGGCTGCTTACGGCCCGCATGGCCCTCACCCACACCACCGGCCTGCCCAACTGGCGCTGGCTGGACCCGGATGAGAAGCTGCGCTTCAAGTTCGCGCCCGGCGCCCAGTACTGGTATTCCGGCGAAGGGCTGCAACTCTTGCAGCTGGTGGTAGAAACCATTACTGGGCAAGGCTTGGCTCAACTCAGTGAAGAGCGGCTGTTCAAGCCCCTGAAACTAACGCGCACCAGCTACGTGTGGCAGCCCGCCTTCGAACAGAACTACGCCATTGGCTACGATGAGCAAGGGCAGCCGCTACAGAAACGCCGCCGCAGCAAAGCCCAGGCCGCCGGCTCCCTCGAAACCACCCCCGCCGACTACGCCGCTTTCCTGGCCGCCCTGATGCAGGGCCGGATACTATCGGGGGCTACGCGGCAGGAGATGACGCGCACGCAGGTGCGCATTCCCTACAAAAGCCAGTTCGGCCCGCTGGCTACGGTGGCGGCACCCGACAGCAACCGCACCATCAAGCTAGGCTACGGCCTCGGCTGGGGCACCCTGGACTCACCCCAGTACGGCCACGCCTATTTCAAGGAGGGCCACGATGATGGCTGGGAAAACCACAGCGTCGTTTTTGCCGACCAGAAGAAGGGCTTGCTGCTGCTGAGCAACAGCTCCAACGCCGACAAAATCTTCAAAGAGCTGCTGGAAAAGCTCCTCGGCGACACCGCCACACCCTGGCGCTGGGAAAACTACGTGCCCTACAACTACGTTGAGAAGTAGCCGCTCCGCCCTGGCGGCTTGCGCCACCTGCGAGCCCCAGCGGGGCGGTATATTAGTAGCTCCGCCATCAGACAAGAAGAACAAAAGCCCCAGCGGGGCGACACGCGGGAAGCCAGGTGTCGCCCCGCTGGGGCTTCATCTAGTGTTATGGTCTTCTTTTCTACCGATATGTCGCCCCGCTGGGGCTCGCAGGTGGCCGTTTTACATCGTGGGAGTAGTTGATTGTGCGGCAGCGGGTTTCAACCTCCGCCATATCCATTTCTGGCGGTGGCAGTACACCGGATAGGCGCAAATCAGCAACACACGGCATGGCACAGCAGAAACGGCAACGAGAATTTATCTTGGAAGAAGCAACAATTCAAAGCATTGAAGAAGGCGGCGTAGAGACGCTGCTGCTGCAAACCAACGCCGGCCAGATGATGGCGCGCTTGCATCCGGCCGAGGCAGGAGCGGCGGCGGTAATATGGGTAGGTGGTGCGGGCGGGGGCCTCGATGGACCTGCCTGGGGCATGTATCCACGCCTAGCCCGGCAATTGGCTACAAAGAGTGTTGCTTCGTTGCGCTTGCACTACCGCAAGCCAAACCACCTTGAAGACTGCGTGCTGGACACCTTGCTGAGTGTGCAGTATCTAGTGCAAGAGCGAGGCTACGGCGCTATTGCGCTGGTGGGGCATTCTTTTGGCGGCGCTGTGGTAGTGAGTGCCGGTGCGCTGAGCGAGGAAGTCACGGCGGTGGTAGCCATGAGCAGCCAAACCTACGGCACCGACCTGGCCCCGCAAGTAAGCCCACGCCCGCTGCTCGTGCTACACGGCACCGCCGATGAAATCCTCTCCGACGCCTGTTCGCGCAACATCTATGCCCGCGCCAAGGAGCCCAAGGAAATCCTGCTCTACGAGGGTTGTCGGCACGGGCTCGACGAGTGCCGTGAGCAAGTAGACGCCGATGTGGTACGGTGGCTCCTTCAGCAGCTAACCGCCGCTAGTCAAACGCAGGAGTCAGTATAAGCCATGCTGGTGCAGGCCTGGGTAAATATTTTTTCCTCTGTTATCGGCTTTACGCGGTCAGGCAAAAAGGAACGCACCCAATAGCTTCTGTAAGAGTCTGATAAGTGAATAAAGGTCTCATATCTCCCGTTTTCCGCTCTTACCGGGCCTTAATAGGTAGCAACTCCCGCATGGTTTGGTCCACTGCCGTCCATAGGGCGGGGGTGGTATTGAGTATTTCGAAGTGGCCCACCTTGGGTAGCTTTAACAACCGCACATCGTCGCCGGCAGCCTGGGCGAGGCGGGCAAAGTCCCGGGATTGACGCGCTGGCACTATGGAATCTTCAGTGCCTTGCATGAGCCGCAGAGGCACCCGCAAGGGCAGCAGATGGGTGGGCGAGGCCGCCGCGTACCGCTCTGGCACTTGGACCGGCTGGCCACCCAAAAACCGAGCAACGGCAGCGTTGCAGCTACCGGGGTCGGTGGCGTAGCTGGCCAGGTCCATAATCCCAGCCAGACTCACCACACCTTGCAATTTCAACGGACTGGGCTGATAAAGCGGGCTGGTTTGCAGTATTTGCGGGCGCGCCGCCAGCCACAGCGCCAACTGGGCCCCAGCAGAGTGACCTAGCACCACCACTTGGTCGGGCAGCAACGGATGTTTCTTGGCTAAGTCTCGGACGAAATCGGTGCCCATGCCTACGTCCTGGAACGTGCCCGGCCATCCACCGCCCTCATTACCCACCCGCCGATACTCCAGATTCCAGGTGGCATAGCCCGCCCGGGTGAGAGCCAGGCTAATAGAATCCAGGGTGTGCAAGTCGTACTGCGCCAGCCAGCAGCCGCCATGCACGAGCACCACCACCGGAAATGGCCCGCGCCCTGTTGGCAGGCGCAACTCCCCATACTGCAAGGAATCGGGCCCGTAGTGGAGGCGCTGACCCGTGGCGAGTGCAAGAGCAGGCGGTGCAGTAGTCTGTGTCGGTGCGGACCCACTCAGCCAAATACCAAGAAAGACAAGCAACAGCAGGCCAAGTCGCCTCATATATAGATGGTCTCAAATGAATGGTGGGGCCAAACATACGAGAAAATGCACTATTACGGCGCAAAAGCTCGAACGGGGCGTGCAGAGCCACCCCGGCTTTGCACGCCCCGGCCTAAGTGCGCGGAATATCCCCCTCATTTAAAAGACCATAAACAGTTACCGTAAACGGAGCAACTCGCGCGTGGCACTTTCTTCCGGACAAATCAGGCGCACGTAGTAAAGTCCAGCGGCGTGGTTGGGAACCTCGAAACCTACCTCGTGCGAACCAGCAGCTTGCGGCTGATCCACTAACAGAGCTACGCGGCGGCCTAGCGCGTCTAGCACCTCTAGGTGCACGGCGCCAGCGCGGGCCAGGCTATAACGCAGCGTGGTATGAGCCGTGAAAGGGTTGGGAAAACTCGTCAGCGTGACGGAAACCGGGCTGGCAGCCGTGGTGGCCAGCGGCTGGCTGAACTCGTAAGCGCCCAGATCGGGCAGCGCACCCACCACGCGCGGGTTGCCGGCCAGGTCGGTGGTAGGCAGCAGATTAGTCCCGGCAGCTGCGGTGCTGCTGCCGGGCTTGCACACAGCGTTGGTTTCGCGTATCGCTACTCCACTGGCAGTGATTTGGCGTCCAGGCTGGAAAAACAAAGTATACAGACCTGTCAATACGCGTTTAACCGAACAATAGGATCTAAGCTGCGGATTGTACTATTTCGGACTTGCCAAACAGGAGGCGACTTTTCAAAACCACTGTCAACTCAACTCTTCCTAGCGACTATCAGCGTAGCCACCGGAACGCAGGCCTCAGCTGATGCGCTTGGCATCGCAGGCGGGCAGCCAAGCATCGTGGCCGCACACGCTGCACGCGGCTTGGCTGTCGGGGGCTAGCTGTTGCACGTGGCCGCATTGCGCGCAGGTGTAGGAGCCGGCCGTTGCTACGCGGCGCTGGGCTTGTTGCAGCCGTTCGGGCCAGATAGGCAGGCCGGGGCGCACGTCCAAGTCGTCGAAAAAGTAGACGCTCACGTTGCCAGTGGCCTCGATGTAGGCGCGGCGCACCTGGCCGAGGTGTTCAACTTGAAATTGCCGCAGCTCCCCGAATAGCTCTTTTTGGGTTAAATTCTGATTGTTGAAGTTTTGCATCTGCACCTGGCCGTCTTCGATGAGCAGCACGGGCGCGCCTTCCAGCCAGTCGCTGAAGCGGGGAAACTTCTCGGTCAGGCGGTTGAAGAGCAAGTACAAGCCCGTCACCATCACGAACACCACCACCACGTGCAGCAGCGCTACATCGTGGTAGAACATAGCATCGCCGGCGGCGGACCCCAGGGCCAGGATAATGCTCAGCTCGAAAATAGATAACTGCCGCACCCCGCGCCGCCCCGTAATGCGCAGGGCCCCAATAACCAGCAGATAAGTGATAAGACAGCGAAAAGCCACTTCCACTAGAAACAGTGGCGGCGCATCGTCGGTCCATAAGACGCGTTGCCAGTCGAATGGGTCTATGGGAGCAGCGAGGAGCATGGGCTGAACACTAGGGTTTTTCACCCTAACGCGATAAGCAATGGTTCAGTTAGGCTCCGCCGTGTATTTAGTCGCCGCCGAGGGCTGGTACCGGCGCCAGCGGCAACACCAGATGCTGCGTCGTGACGGCAAACCCCAGGGCCTGCCAGAAGCGCAACGCCACCGGATTCAGCACGGCCACTTGCAGCTCCAGATGGTCGGCGCCTTCGCTTATAAGCCAAGCCTGGGCCCGTCCGAACAAGGCCCGGCCTAGACCTTGCCGCCGATAATTTTCCACCACAATGGTTTCGGCAATGTAGCCGCGCCGGAAAAAGTGCATGCCACTGGAGCCGGTTTGGTAGGTGGCCAGCAGCAGCCCGGCTAGCCCATTGGTGTCATCGGCCACGAACACGCGGGTATGCGGCTCGGCCAACCGCTCGCGTAGCACCCGTTGCAGCTTGTACCCGGCCGTGGCATGGTAGCCGAACACGGGATGGTAGGCCTGGTGCTGGTCCATGAGCTGGCACCAGAGGCGGTAGAGTTCGGGCAGGTCGAGCGGTGTGGCAATGCGAATGGTCATGGACGGCAAATGCAATAGGTAGTGCTATGGCAGGGGCAAGGCAAGCCAGCCGCTTCAAAAAACGGACGGCTCGCAAGTTAACGCCAGCTCACAGGTTGGAGGAGCCCAAGTATTCTCGGCAAACAGGACAGGATTCGGCGGGGTGAAGTTGCTGGCTTGAACGGGACTCAGCTACCAAGCAGAATTCACCTCTTACTTGCTTAAGGTAAGGGTTGCGACAGATTTTTGACGACTCCCCAACGATTTTTCACCTTGCTGAACAAAGCATAAATGATGCGCGTTTAGTGTAATATTTGCTACAAAATCAGTTAGCTGTGGCACGCCCCAAGAAATTCGACGAGACTGAAGTCCTGCAAAAAGCCATGCGCGTGTTCTGGCGACAGGGCTACGCTGCTACTTCCATGCAAGACTTAGTGGCGGCCATGGGCATCAATGCTCCCAGCCTCTACGATACCTACGGCAGCAAACGGGACCTATTTATTCGGGCGCTGAAGAATTATCAGCAGGACCAGCAGCAGTGGCTTAAGAGCCTGACAACTGGCCAGCAGCCGGTGCGTGCCAGCATTCAGCAGGTGCTAGAAGCCATGCTGGAGGAAAGCCTGACTGATTCCGAGCGCAAAGGCTGTTTCATGGTCAATACCACCACCGAGCTGGCCAACCAGGATGCCGACATTTCTTGCCTGGTAGCCGACAACGAGCAAAGCATGCGAGGCATGCTGGCTTCCTTGATTCAGCAGGGGCAGGCCACTGGCGAATTGGCCAGTCATCAGGACCCCCAAGTGGTGGCAACGTACTTGTTTACAGTTATCCAGGGTTTGCGCGTGACGGCTACTACAAATCAAAATAGGGCGCTATTACAGGCAACTATTTCTTTGGTGATGGAGAGGCTATAATTTTTTTATCCCTTTTTGTATCGTTCATTACAAAATGATGATTAGTTTTGTATCGAACATTATAAAACATGACAACATGAATCGTCTGCAAGGAAAAGTCGCCGTAATTACCGGGGGTAACAGCGGCATCGGTTTGGCTACGGCCAAAGAGTTTTTAGCCCAAGGAGCACGCGTGGTCATCACGGGTCGCAATGCCGCCGCCATCGACCAGGCCGTTGCCGAATTGGGCGAACGGGCCTCTGGCATTATCTCGGACACCAGCAAGCTCGATGACGTGCGCCGCTTGCCCGAGCAAGTGAAAGCTCAGGTGGAGCGCATCGACATTCTGTTCATCAATGCCGGGATAGCCAAATTTGCTCCGCTGGCGCAGATGACGCCAGAACTCTTCGACGAGAGTATGGACATCAATTTCCGAGGTGCCTACTTCACCATTCAGGCGCTGGAACCGCTGATTAACAACGGCGGGTCCATCATCCTCAACACGTCCATCAACGCCCACATCGGCATGCCGGGGGCCAGCATTTACGCCGCCACCAAAGCAGCCCTCATTTCCTTGGCCCGCAACCTGTCGGCCGAGTTGCTGCCGCGTGCCATTCGAGTCAATGCCATCAGCCCGGGCCCGGTCGTGACGCCGCTGCACAGCACCGATAAGCTAGGTATTTCCTCCGATCAGCTCCAGCAAATGGGCGAGAGCATCATCAAGCAGGTGCCCGTCGGCCGGTTTGGTACGTCCGAAGAAATTGCTAAAGCCGCCCTGTTCTTTGCCTCCGACGACTCCTCTTTCGTGCTCGGTGCCGAGCTTATCGCCGATGGCGGCATGGCCACGCTTTAAGCCTGTTTTGGCATTCGTACACAGCTTGGCTTGCCAGCCATAGAGCAGATACTTTAATGGCTTCCATTGCCTAGGTGGTGCTGAAGTGAGTTGTGGGCTTGGTGGCGAAGCAATTGTAAACTGTCGGCAATGATTAACAGATCAGCATTGCCTTGACTTTGATTTTTCTACCTCAATGACTATCGTTTTTCAAGCCATTGTTGCAGGCTGCTGCCTGCTCTTGGCAACCGCCGCTGCCGCACAATCTGCTGCCACCAACGTGGCCTTGGCCCAGCGCGCTTTTGAGGCTTGGCAGGCCGGCGAAAGCCGCGGCGACTACGGAGCTTTCAAACAGTTGATCGGCAAAGAATTTGTTCTGTTTTCGCATCCCTTCGTTGGGCGGCATACGGGCGCGGCGGCCCGGCAGCAACTAGCCACCCTCATAGCGCAACGGGAAGAGGTGCCCGACCAGCTCACCATGTCTGAGGCTACCTATGCGGCGGCGGGGGCGGCGGTGTTTGTGCGGTTTCATTCTGTGGGCACCGTAGGCCAGCGTTTCCACTTCGACGGCTACAACGTCTTCGTATTTGAGTTTGAAAAGGGCAAGCTGACGGGGTTTTCCGAATTCTTGGGAATGGTTAAGTCCGAATGGTTTAAGTAAAGGGCAAGGCGAAAAGCCCAGAACCCGACCGGGACGAACTCTCGTCCCGGTCGGGTTCTGGGTTAAGTAGCCAAACTGGCGCCGTGGCTAGGCCGCAAAGGGAACCAGAGCGCGCACCTCGACGCTGGCTTGCGGATACTTCAGCACCGGGCAGCTTTTACTCAGCGCAATAGCTTCCTCCAGGCTCTCGGCCTTGCAAATGAGGTAGCCCACGGCCAGTTGGCCGGCTTCCAGGTAGGGGCCAGTTGCTACGCCGTGGTTGCTCACCACCATGCCCGCGTACTCCACCGGCTGGCTCGACACCAACTTGCCTTGCTGAGCGATACCGCTAATCCAGGCGCCCCATTTGGGCATGTCTTCCTGCATGTCCTGGGGAGTGGAAATGTACTGGCCGTTGCCGCCCACGTTGCGAAACAGAAGCAGGTACTCTTTCATAAAAGTTGACTGTTAGAAGTGAAAAAAAGGAACGACACAAAGGTGCGCGGCCCCCTTTTTCCTAGCCTTGATATATGTCAACGTTTCAGAGCCGGGCCTTAATGCGGCTCAAGGTTTCGGGCGAAATGCCCAAGTAAGAAGCCACCAGCCGGTTGGAAAGCCGCAATAAAAACCGGGGCTGATGCTCGCGCAACCACTGCACCCGTTGCAGCGCGTCCATGCCCACGAAGGTGTTGAGCCGGTAGATGGAGTTGGCGTAGGACAGCTCCAGAATCTGCCGGTATATCTGCTCGAACTGCGGTACCGACTCCAGCAAACGCTGAAAGCTGGCCCGGTCGATGGCCAACAAACCGGATGGCTCCACCGTCCGAAACGACTCGCGGGCGGGCTGCTGGTTGATGAAGCCAAAAATGTCGGTGACGAAGTTGTTTTCCAGCACCACGTCGCGGGTGGTTTCGGCGCCGTCTGAGGTAGTGGCGTAGACCTGCACCGCGCCGCTGGCTACGAAGTAGCAATTGCGGCACACCTGCCCGGCTTCTAGCAGCACATGATTGCGCTTTAGTTTGAGCGGTTTGAAACAGGCGAGTACACCCGTCAGCTGACTTTCGTCGCCGCGCACCCGCTCCCGAATAAACTCTTCCAAAACAGGCAGCATAGCATTGCAGGCAGGACCAGGTAGGGCACAAAGCTAAACGAGTATCGGCTTACGCCGATACTCGTTTTGGAAAGTAGCTAGGCCCGTCGAGCGTTACTCCGCGCTAGCGGTGTTTAATCCGTCTAAATCTTCGGCTGTGAGCTGCAACTCCATGGCTTTCAGTAGTTCTTCTATTTGCTCGGGGCTGGTACCACTGGCAATGGGAGCCGTCAGGCCGGGCTGAGCAATAATCCAGGCCAAGGCCACCTGGGCCGGGGTGGCGCGAGCATGGCGGTCCACTACGGCGTCCAGCGCCGCTAGAATGCGTAGGCCCCGCTCGTTGAGATACTTCGGGCCGATGCTGCCGCCCCGGACGCTTTTGCTGAGGTCGGCTTCGGTGCGGTACTTGCCGGTAAGAAAGCCCGAAGCCAGCCCAAAATAGGGAATCACGCCGAGGTGTTTTTCCTGCGCCAGCGGCAGCAACTCCGCCTCGAATTCGGCGCGGGCGTAGAGGTTGTAGAGCGGCTGCAAGGTTTCGTAGCGGGGCAGGCCCTGTTGCTCGCTGGCTTCCACGGCCTCGCGCAGCCGGGCGGCCGAGAAGTTGGAGGCTCCGATGGCGCGCACCTTGCCTTCTTTGATGAGTTGGGCGTACGCTTCGAGCGGTTCGGTCACGGTCACCGTCGGGTCGTCTTTGTGCGACTGATACAGGTCGATGTAGTCGGTGCGCAGGCGCTTGAGCGAGCCTTCTACAGAGCGCAGAATGTAATCTTTACGCAGGCCTTTGTGGTCAGCATCCACTTCCCAGCCCACTTTGGTAGCCAGAATGATGTCGTCGCGGCGGCCGCGCTGTTGCAGCCACTTGCCAATCACGGTTTCCGACTCGCCGCCCTTGTGGCCCGGCACCCACACGGAGTAGGCGTCGGCCGTGTCGATGGCGTTGCCGCCGTTGGCCAGAAAAGCATCGAGCACGCGGAAGGACGTGGCTTCGTCGGCGGTCCAGCCGAAAACGTTGCCGCCGAGTACGAGCGGCGCGATGTGCAGGCCGGAGCGGCCTAGTTCACGAGTTTGCATGTTGTGAGGGGGTGACAAGTGACAGGTAACAGGGATGGATTTTTTGGCGCGTCGCTTTGGGTTGGCTGGGCTAGGTGAAGCCGGCACAGAAACCGGGGGAGTGGGCAATAGTTGCGGCGGGCACGGCAAGGTGCTACTTTACGGCATGGCCAACAAGCTCGATACCCTCGAAGACCTAGACGCCCCAAGCCGCCCGGCGTGGCGGGCCTGGCTGGCGGCGCACCATACCCAGCCGGAAGGCATCTGGCTCATTCTTTACAAAAAAGAAAGCGGCCAGCGCCAAATGACCTACGCCGATGCGGTGGAAGAAGCCCTGTGCTTCGGCTGGATAGACTCGCTCCCGCGCAAGCTCGACGCGGCCCGCTACAAGCTGCTGTTTTCGCCCCGTAAAAAGGGCAGCGTATGGTCGGCGCTCAACAAGCAGCGGGTAGCCCAGCTCGATGCGGCCGGTTTGCTCATGCCCGCCGGCCGCGCCAAAATCGAAGCCGCTCAGCAAGATGGTAGCTGGAACATCCTTAACTCCAGCGACGCGCTGGAAATGCCCACCGATTTAGAAGAAGCCCTAGCCACCAACACTGTGGCGCAAGAGAATTTCGCGGCGTTCAGCAAGTCGGCGCGGAAGCAGATTTTGCAGTACGTGGCCGATGCCAAGCGCCCGGAAACCCGGCAGAAACGTATTGCGCAAACGGTGGAGCTGGCGGCGCAGAATCAGAAGCCCAATCAATACGTGAAGGAGTAAAAAGCGAGGGGCGGGCTCAACTGAGCCAGGAAAGTTGGCGCCCACTACAAACTCGCTTTAGCTTTGCATACCACTTACGTTTTGCCATGCGTCTTCTCTTCCTGCTGCTCGCCGGCTTGCTCACGCACACTGCTGCTTTCACCCAGTCCGTTACGGAGCGCGACTTCAAAAAGCACTTCGACGCGTATGGTCTGCGCGGCTCGTTTTTGCTCTTCGATGCCCAGGCCAACCGCTACACCGCCTACGATGCCAAGCGCTGCCGCCAAGGCTTTCTGCCGGCATCCACCTTCAAGATTCCTAACACCCTCATCGGCCTCGAAACCGGCGTCATCCGCGACACCAGCCAGGTGATGAAGTGGGACGGGGTGCCGCGTCGCTTTCCACAGTGGAACCAGGACCTAACGTTGGCCAATGCCCTGCGCGTGTCCTGCGTGCCGTGCTACCAACAAGTGGCGCGCGGAGTGGGGGCCAAACGCTACAATGAGTGGCTGCCCAGGCTCAAGTTTGGGAAGATGGTCGTGACCGAGGCTACTGTTGATACCTTCTGGCTGACCGGCAATTCGCGCATCACGCAGTTCCAACAAATTGATTTCCTGCGCCGCCTGTACGCCGACAAACTGCCGGTATCGGTGCAAAATCAACAGATTACGAAGCACCTGCTGTTGCTCAAGAAAACGGCCACTTACCAGCTGCACGGCAAATCCGGCTGGACTTACCAAGACCCTCTGCACAATAACGGCTGGTTTGTTGGCTGGGTGCAGCAAGCTGATGGCCACGTGTACTTTTTCGCCCTCAACGCCGAGCCGCAACCCGGCCAGCCCGCCGACGATAAGTTTGTGAGCGGCCGCCGAGCTATTACCGAGAAGATTTTGGCGGAGCTGGGCATCACTGATCACTAATTGACACGGATTTTAGCGGATTTCACGGATTTTGTGGACGATAGTGGCCATCAAGGTTGCATAGGAAGCAGACACATTGTTGTAGACTATTTTCACAAGTTGTAAGAATAGTCTACAGCTTCTTACTGCGATTCTGTGGACTATTTTTATTGCTCTTGAAAATAGTCCACAACGTGACGAAACAGGTGGCAGAAGACCACTCAAAGCCTTAGACGCTGTTTAAGTTAGTTTCAGACCATCATGCTGAGTTTGTCGAAGCATGACGGTCAACAAGAGTTGGTTAGCTAACTTAAATAGCTTCATAGGCCCGCTAAACGGTCGGACCTTGCTTTGATAACTTACCCGGCAGAATTTCGCTTTTACTTGCCGCATGGTTAATTGAGCGTATGGATGGTGGGCATCTTGCTAGCTCCGAAGCTAATGGGTGTAGATCCTGACGCATCCTTATCTTTCGGGTGGACCTTAGTTCTTTCTTTGTATGCGCGCTACGTGGTTCATTTTGATGATGTGGGGGTTGTGGCTGGGGCAAGTAGCGCGGGCCCAGACGCCGCGGGCCGACATCCTCATTCGTAACGGCCACCTCTACGATGGGACCGGCAACGCCTGGACCCAGGGCGACGTGGCGGTGCGTGCAGGCCGCATCGTGGCCGTCGGCCGGTTGCCCGCCAACTACCCCGCCGAAACCGTGCTCGACGCGCGCGGTTTGGCGGTGGCTCCCGGCTTCATCGACATCCACACGCACATCGAAGACGACGAGCTACGCCAACCCACGGCCGATAATTTCATCTACGACGGCGTAACAACCGTCATTACTGGCAACTGCGGTTCCTCGCGCCTCGATTTGCGGCGCTATTTTCAGGTCATCGACAGCGCCCGGATTTCGGTGAACGTGGCCTCGCTCATTGGGCATGGCAACGTGCGCAAGGCCGTGTTGGGCCGGGCGCGGCGGATGCCTTCGGAGGCGGAATTACAGCGCATGGAAGCCTTGGTCGACAGCGCTATGCAAGCCGGCGCCGTCGGGCTTTCGTCGGGGCTGATTTACGTGCCTGGCACCTACGCCCGCACGCCGGAACTGGTGCGGCTGGCCCGTGTCGCGGCCCGGCACGGCGGCCTCTACGCCACCCACATGCGCAACGAAGGCGACAGTGTGGCTTTTGCTCTGGAAGAAGCCTTGCGCGTGGGCCGCGAAGCCGCGCTGCCCGTCCAGATTTCCCACCTCAAACTCAGTGGGCCGCAGAACTGGGGCCGCACCGCTGGCCTGCTCGAACGGCTGGAAACGGCCCGCCGCGTCGGCCAAGAAGTCACCATCGACCAGTACCCGTACACGGCCAGCTCCACTTCCCTGAGCACCCTACTGCCCGACGACGTGCAGGCCGACGGCCGCGATTCGCTACGGGCCCGCTTGGCCCGCCCCACCCAACGACGCGCCGTGGAAACCAGCCTGGTGCACCGCCTGCACCACCGCAAGCTAAAGCACTTCAGCTACGCCGTAGTAGCCAGCTTCCCGCCCGACAACAGCTACAACGGCCTCAGCATCGAGGAAATAAACCGCCGCCGCGGCCGGCCCCATACGGCCCGCGCCGAAGCTGGCACCGTGCTGGACCTGGTATTGCAGCACGACGCCGGCATGGTGTTTCACGGCATGAGCGAAACCGATGTGCAGAGCATCATGCGCTACCCGCAAAACATGGTGGCTTCCGACGCCAGCATCCGGGTGTGGCAGGAAGGCGTGCCGCACCCGCGCGGCTACGGCTCCAATGCCCGCGTGCTGGGCCGCTACGTGCGCGAGTTGCGCCTGCTTACCCTCGAAGAAGCCATCCGCCGCATGACCAGCCTGCCCGCCAACACCTTCGGCCTCACCGACCGGGGCCTACTCCGCCCCGGCCTCGCCGCCGACATCGTCGTGTTCAACCCCGCCACCGTGCAGGACCGCTCCACCTTCGAGCAGCCCCACCAGTATTCCGTCGGCATGCAATACGTGCTCGTCAATGGCCGCCTCACCGTGCGCGACGGCCGCCACACCGGCGCCCGCAGCGGCCAAGTACTCTACGGCCCTGGCAAGCAATAGTGCGGCAATCCATTCTGCGCACGATTCATTGGCAAGTCCCTGTGCGTTGGCCCAAACGGCGCGGAGCCAGCTATTCGCTTTGCTCGTGCGCGGAACGGATTGCCGCACTACTGTTTTTCCAGCACCCGCCAACCGTGGGCCGGTACGGGTAATTTATCGTCTTCACGGATCGTGATGGGCGTGTCGCCGAATACATCAGTCCAGGAGCCGGCGGTTTCCGGGGGCAGCGGGAGCAGCTGCGGAGTGGGGGAGGTGTTGATGACGGTGAGGACGGCGGCAGCTTCCTGGTGGCGCAGGAAAGCATATAGGTCCAGGGAGCTGGGCAGCGGCTGAAAGCGGCTGCTGGGGTCGCCGTTGCGCAGGGCGGGGTGGCGCCGCTTGAGCTGGAGCAGCCGCGCGTAGAAATCTTGCAGCGGGAAGTCCTGCCAGTTCACTGGGTCATGGTCGAAGAAGGCTAGGCGCTTGTTGAGGGCGGCTTCCTGGCCGGTGTACACCAGCGGCATGCCAGGCAGCAGTACCGTAAGCACCGCGAAGGGCAAGGCCAGCGGGCCCAGGCGCTCGTACTCGGTGCCATCCCAGCTGTTTACGTCGTGGTTGCTGGTGAAGTGCATCAGATATACCGTGGGCGGGTACTTCGCCCGCTCGGCCGCCAGGTACACGGTGATGTCGCTGAGCGGGGCTTTTCCTTCGGCAATATGGTCGAGCAGATAGTGCAAGCGCAGCCCGAAGCTCATGTTGAAAGCTTGTTCCAGCAGCCGGGTATTGCCGTTGAAGTTCTCGAACGTGAGCCCGCCGGAAGGGTACAACTCATCCCACTCAGCCAGCATGAATACCGGCTTCAAGGCGTCCAGCTCCCGGCGAGCCTCATCCCAGAAATCGGTGGGCACGAGGCCGGCTACGTCGCAGCGGTAACCGTCGATGTCGGTTTCGCGCACCCAATAGAGCAGGGCGTCGGTCATGTAGCGGCGCAGCTCTTGGTGCGTGTAGTCGAAGGCTACAACGTCGGTCCAGTCGGGCACGGGCGGTACGAGTTGGCCCTGCGCGTCGTGCTGGTACCAGTCGGGGTGCTCGTGTACCAGCGGGTTGTCCCAGCTGGTGTGGTTGGCCACCCAGTCGAGCAGCACCCGCAGGCCTAGCTGGTGGGCGGCTTGCACGAGGTGGCGCAAGTCGTCGAGCGAGCCGAACTCTGGATTCACCCCGAAATAGTCGCGCACGGCGTACTGGCTGCCCAAACTGCCCTTGCGGTTGACTTCCCCGATAGGATGAATCGGCATCAGCCACACGATGCTCACACCCATAGCTGCCAGCCGCGGCAAGTGCGCCTCAAACGCCCGGAACGTGCCTTCCGGCGTGTATTGACGCAAGTTTACTTCGTAGATAGTGGCAGAAGCAGCCCATTCCGGGTGGCGAACCTGGAATAAATGAGCATCGGGGTGCGCGGCGAAATTAGACACGGGCGGAAAAGCAGCGGTGACGAAAAAGAAGTAGAAGTCTATAGCCAAACGGCTGCCAACGGCGCAGGTTGTGCCCAAGCCTGACCTCAACCCACTCATTTACCTCCGAAAAAGCACCACGCTCAAGTTCGAATGACGTCTGTATCGGGCGGCAGGTAGCCCAGGTGCCGGCTCATGGTCAGAACCTGGCCTTTGTGGTGAAACTCGTGCGTGATGACGTGTGTGAAAAGCACTAGGGGCGTGAGCTGCAACGGCTCTGCCTGATGAGAAGCCGCAAAGAACTGAGGCGTTAGCCACGCAGAATCAAACTGCTGGATAAACTCGGCTACGGTGGCATCAGCCGCGGCAAACACCTGACGGAGCGCGGCTACATCGGGCACGGTGGCAGGGTCAACAGTTCTACGCGGCCGACTTTGGGCTACTGTGCTGAGCCAGTATCGATAGCAGCCAGCCATATGCACGAGTAAGTCTCGGATGCTGCTGTCGTTAAAGGCCGTTAGCGGCGCTGTGAAGTGCGCTGAGTCGAGTGTGGCGCAATAGTCGAGCAGCTCGGCGCGGGCACTTTGCACGAGGGCGTATTGTATTCGGGCGTCGGTCATGCCGAGGGAGTTAGAGAGCGGGTTGCGCAGATGGCTTTTCCAGCACCCGCCAGCCATGCGCTGGCACGGACAGCTTCTGCTGCGGCTCCAACGCCACGGTTGCATCGGAAAATAAATCCCGAAAACGGCCCTTAGCCGTTGTAGTGGGCAGTTCTACGGTCTGTGACTGGTTGGTCAGATTCACGAATGTGAACACGGCCGCCTCCCCCTTTTGGCGTTGGAAAGCATACGTACCAGTCGGCGAGGGCAGCCGCGTGAACTGGCTGCACGGGTCGCCGTTGCGCAGGGCCGGGTGGCGTTTCTTGAGTTGGAGCAGCCGCGTGTAGAAGTCCTGGAGCGGGTAGCCGTTCCACGGAATGGTGTCTTTGTCGAAGAAGCGGAGGCGCTTTTTGAGGGCGGCTTCTTGGCCGCTGTACACCATCGGGATGCCGGGCAGCAGGGCCGTCAGCACGGCCTGGGGCTGAGCATCGGGGCCCAGGCGCTCGTACTCGGTGCCGTCCCAGCTGTTGATGTCGTGGCTGCTGGTGAAATACATGAGGTAGGCACTGGCCGGGTACCTAGCCCGCTCCACCCGTAGGTAGTTATCGATGGCGGCGGTGGGCTGCTGGCCGCGGCTGATGCTGTCGAGCAGGTAGCGCAGGCGGAGCGCGTAGGTGGCGTCGAAAGCTTTTTCTAGCAGGCCGGTGTTGGGGTTGAATTCGCCTTTCTTCAGGAAGGGCGGGTCGTGCAGTTCGTCCCACTCGGCCAGCATAAACACTGGCTTTATCTTCTCTAATTCCGGCCGCGTATCGTTCCAGAAATCGGTGGGCACCAAGCCGGCCACGTCGCAGCGAAACCCGTCGAAATCAGCTTCCCGCAGCCAGTAGACCATGCTTTCCTGCATGTAGCGGCGCAGCTCGGGCTTGGAGTAGTCCAGGTCGATGACATCCTGCCAATCGGCTACGGGCGGCACAAACTGGCCGGCAGCGTCGCGGGTGAACCAGTCTGGGTGTTGCTGCACGAGCTTGCTGTCCCAGCTGGTATGGTTGGCTACCCAATCCAGAATCACGTGCATGCCGCGTTTGTGGGCTTCCTGGTTGAGGTGGCGCAAGTCGTCGAGCGTCCCGAACTCTGGGTTTACGGCCCGGTAGTCGCGGATGGAGTACTGGCTGCCGAGCTTACCCTTGCGCTTCTCCTGGCCGATGGGCTGCACCGGCATCAGCCACAGCACGCCCACGCCCATTTGCTGCAAGCGCGGCAGATGCTTCTCGAAAGCCCGGAAAGTGCCCTCCGGCGTGTACTGCCGAATGTTTACTTCGTAGATGCTAGCCGAATCGGCCCACTGCGGATGGCGGATGGTATAGGCCGCCGGCGCGGCCGGGGCGCAAGTGGTGGCGGGAGTATCGGACGTGGAGGAAGAGCCGGACTGGCAAGCGGCCAACAGGCTCAGCAAGCAGAAGGGCAGGAGGCGGGCAGCTCGAAACATGCACTCAACATACCAAATTTTGCGCGGCATGGCCGGCAAGCCAGATGAGATGGGCTAGAGCTAGAAGCTAGTTCTGGGCTAGCGGGTTGCTCGGCTTGGGTCGTAGCGCACGCCGCCGAACCAGTACAGCATCAGGGTGCGGGAGTAGCGCAGGCTGAGCGGCGTGAGCAGCAGCGCCACCACCGCCACGGCCACGATGTAAACCCACGTATCGGGGTCGTTGAGGAGGAAGTACACAGCGAAGCCTACAATCAGCATAATACCCGTAGAAAAGGCAAAGCTGATATACATGGCACCCCAATAAAAGCCCGGCTCGGGCTCATAGGCTTGGCCGCACACGGGACAATGCTCCGGCATCTCCGCAAACTTGGTGAGATTGAGAGCGGAATGATTGAACAAGGGTCCTTGGTGGCAACGGGGGCAGCGCTGAGCCAGCGCGGCCAGCACCGAAGAATCTGTTTGTGGCATGAGACGCTTCGAAAACGAGGGTACACTACTACTACGGCAGGCCACAAAGATGCGTTTGTCTAGCGGAAGTCTTGCTGCGTAGCAGCGCTATTTCCAGCCTGGTAGAGCAGGGCCATTCTTCCGGCTACTACAAGGCCAGATGGTAGCTGCTTGAAAACGAGTTCCTAGAGGCTCGGCTTCCTGTCTGGCCGTTTCGTGTGCGCAATTCAGAAGACTTGTTGAGTTCTGAGTCTGGCAGACACGCCGACTTTGCTGGCTAAGTCTGCTGCCAGGTGGTATTTTGGCTGACTTTTCACCCGGAATTATTTATGCAAATACCGTTTACGCCGTTGGTGGTGGGGTTGCTGGCCGTGGTGGCGCAGGCCGTTTTCGCGGCGGGGCTGCTGTGGATGGCCCGTCAGAACCGCCTGCCCAATCGGTTTTTGGCCCTGCTCATGCTGGCTATTGCTCTGTGGATGCTCGACGGATTTTTCCGGTTGGCCAACATCTATGGGCAGGACCCTGACTGGTATTTCACTCCGATTTATTACTCCTTCGCCTTCGGGCCGCTGCTGTACTTCTACGTGCGCAGCCTCGTCAACCACGATTTCCAGTTTCAGGCCCGCCACCTGTGGCATTTCGGGCCGGTGCTGGTGCAAGCCGGGCTGTACTGGTGGCTGCGGTTTCAGCCCTACGAGGTGCGCAACACGTTCTGGGAAACCATTCACCGGCCTTACACCTACCGCGTCGAATTCATTGGGACCTGGGTTTCGCTGACGGCCTACCTGCTCCTGAGCTTGCGGCTGCTACGCCATTACCGGCGTTGGTTGGTGGAGAATTTCTCGGAAGTGTCGCAGCTGCGCTTGGTTTGGCTGCGCACTTTATTGATACTCGTGGCTGTGGTGAGCGCGCAATGGCTGCTGGAGCTGGTGTTGCGCGAGTTCTACGGCCGCTACTATCAATACGACTACTCCACTGAGCTGCTGGGCGTGGTAGTGTTTCTGGTGGGCGTAGTGGGCTTGCGCCAAGCCGATATGCAAGCCGTTCGGTTCGCGCCGGAGGAAACCACGGAAGCCGAAGCCGCGTCCGTGTCGGTTAGGTTGGAGCCTGTCGAGCCTACGTCCGCGCTGCCGGCAACCACCGAGGCCGCGCCCGGTGCATCCGCGCCGGTGCCGGTTGATGCGGCGGTAGTGGCCCGCATCCGGCACGCGCTGGAAGAGGAGCGGCTGTATCTCAATCCTACGCTCACGCTGGCGGAGCTGTCGACGCACACGGGACTGGCGCCGCGGCTCATCTCGTTCACCGTCAACAATGGTTTTGGGCAGTCTTTCAACGACCTCGTGAACGGCTACCGCGTGGCCGAAGTACAGCGTCGCCTTGCCACCCCGGATGCCCAGCGGCTCACGCTGCTCGGCCTGGCCTTCGAAAGCGGCTTCAACTCCAAAACCACCTTCAACCGCATCTTCAAGCAGTTCACCGGCGTCGCCCCCCGAGAGTATAAGACCTGAGACAATGGGACATGAGAAGCGAGAGCTAGAAACTAGCACTAACTCCCCTCCTTCTTTCAAGGAGGGGTGGCCGCAGGCCGGGGTGGTTCAGCTAGAACTAAAGAAGCTAGAGCTAGATATCGTTCAACGACTTTACCACCCCGGCCTGCGGCCACCCCTCCTTGAAAAAGGAGGGGAGCTAGTTGTAGCTCTGGTATTTGCAGGTAGCCGCAAACTAGTCCCACATCATGATTTGGGGCGTCCCGATGCCGGATTCGGGGCGTTTCCGGCTATGTAGGCCGCCACCTTTGGGTCATTCTTCAACCCCCAATGACTCATGAAAACTTTGCTGCTTCTGCTGGCCCTAGCCGCCGCTGCCCCGCCGCTACTCGCCCAAACTGCCCCCACCCCCGCCTGGACCGACCACACCCGCGCCCTGCCCGATAAGCTGCGCCAGGTGCCGGTGGGCCTCACGCTCTGGCACAATCCCAATCCCGTTTATCCCGAGCCCAACCCCGATAAGCCCGGCGCTTACGTGTGGAGACACAGCACCATGGTTCGGTCGGAGGTGGGGGAGTTGGAGGTGGTGGAATGCGGCAGTTTCATTTGGTATAGTGAGGCCGGCTGGCAGGCCAATATCCGCGAGACGCCCGCCGAATTTGCTGAGTTTTTCAACTGCCCCGGCGGCAAGCTGCGGGCCGGCCGCGTCTACACTTTCGCCAAGAACTACCGCTACGCCGACAGCGCCCAGCGCCTCTACGGCGGCGATGCTCTTTGGTACATCCTCGCCAAGGACAAAGCTGGCAAGCTCTACAAAGGCATGGGCCTGATTGAAACCGAAGCCATCGTCCGCTAAGTGTGACGTGGGCTTCAGCCCGCAGCCCCCTGGCAGAATGTCTTTTTTCGAGTGCGAGCTGCGGCCTGAAATCCGAGCTACCACTCTCTATCATTTTCAACATTCCAAGCTACGGACTGAAGTCCGTGCTACACTTCGACTTACCATGAAAACGCTACTCATTTCCTTGCTGCTTTTCGTTTCGCTAGCTGCTTCTCAGCCTGCCACCACCTATCAGGTGAACCCCGCCGCCAGCCAGATTGCCTGGACCGGTTACGCCGAAGTTGGCTCCTACGCCCCGAGCGGCACGGTGCAACTGCGCCGCGGCAGCTTCGACTACGATGGCCGCACCCTGCGCAATGGTCGTTTCGAGCTGGATATGCGCACCATTCAGCAGGAGCAGGCCCAGCTGGCGGAGCACCTGCGCGGCGCCGATTTCTTTGATGTCGCGGCTTATCCCACGGCCGTTTTCGTGCTGGATGAGGTGCGGCAGGGCGTTGCCCGTGGTCAGGTCACCATCAAAGGCATCAGCAAGCCCCTGGAGTTTCCGCTCACGCTCACGCCCCAGCCCAATGGCAGCCTCCGCGCCAAAGGTACCGCCACCATCGACCGTACGCAGTTTGGCGTGAACCACAACTCCACCCGCTTCTTCCAAAACCTGGGCTCCTACGCCATCCGCGACGAATTCAAGCTGGACTTCGACGTCGTAGCCGCCCCCGCGAAATAACTAAGCGGCGGCTGATAGTGCTGTATTATAGCAGCACGCCATCCACGGCCTGCACGCGGGCCGGTAGCTCCGTATCACCGAGCATTTCTCTTAAGTCGATTTCGATGTTGCGGCAGATAGCCGTCATGGGAACGTCATTGATGCCGTTTTCGAAGGGATTCTCGCTGGCATCGCCGATGGATTCCATGGAAAAAAACACCCAGCAGACGAGCACATTGAAAGGCACCGTGAGCCAGACGGCGTACTCATTGAATTTGGCCAGCTCGCCCACCAGCGCGAAGGGCAGCAGCCACGTAAACGTATCGACGAAGATGGTGCTGAAATAAGCGTACTGACGCGGGAAAGGGAAGCTCTTGATTCGCTCGGCGGCGCCCTGCTGGCTGAAGCATTCCGTCATGAGACCTTCTAACTGATAGTGCTCAAAGCCATCGAGCAACTCGTGGCGCTTCAGCTCGGTTAGCTGCAACGATTGCCCAAGGAGCAGGGCGTTGGCTACGTTGCTAGCGCCGCAGTTTAGTCGGTTGAGTTCTTCCGCCGTTAGAAACGGACGCAGCGTATTGCGCATCTTTTCGGCTTCGCGGCCGGGCTGCTGTTGTACCAGCTCCACGTGCAGGGCTCGCTCTTCGTCTTGCCACAACACGGTGCGCCGCAGTTGCAAGCGCAGCGCATTGGCCCACGCTACTTGCCGCAAAATAAGCTGCCGCCGCACTGCTTTAATATGGTCCAAAGTAGCTGCATCAGCATGGGCAGTTTGCGTGTGTCCCACTACGGAATTGACGAGTACGGCCAACTCCGGCTGGCATTGGTGATGGAGCCCCAGATGCGGCGGGCTTCCCAGAGTCGTTCGTAGGAAGAGTTGTTTTTGAAGCCCACGTAAAACGCCACCGCCGTACCAATAGTAGCCACCGGCAGAAACGGAACGGATATGAACGTCCAGCCCAAACCTTTATACAGCGCTAATACCAAAGTGGCCAGCAGCGTGTACTGCACCAGCTTGCGCCAGCTGAAGAACAAAATGACCCGAACGGGGAAGCTCTTACGTGTGTACATCGGAGAGAATCAAACAGGTGAAGTCGTCAGTTAGCCGTAAGCTAGTACCACATTAACAGACTCGCTTGCTCTTAGCACGATAGTAACGCGAAACGGATTTTCGCGCTACTCTTTCACCAGAGTCAACGCACCAGCACCAGCCGTTGGCGTTGCCCGACCAACTCGGCCCAGTAGACGCCGTTAGCCACCGGACGGCCTTGCGCGTCGTCGGCGCTCCAGACGAGGGTGTGAGAGCCGGCTTCCGTGGCGGGAGTTAGAGTACGTACCAGCCGGCCCGCGGCGTCGAAGATGCGGAGCGGGCCGGGTTGGCCGGCGCGGTGCAGCGTGTAGCGCAGCTCGGTGCGGTCGGAGAACGTGCGGTTGTCGGGCGCTTCCAGCGTGAGGGCTTCGGTGGGCGCGGCGGTGGGCGTGGTGTTCAGGCGTAGGCCGCGGACTGAAATACTAACGGGTTGCCGCTCCAGCGGGAAACGCAGCCGCACGGTGCCAGCGGCGGCATCGTATTGCCACTCGGTGGTGGATAGGGCCGCGTTGTTGAGCAGTACCGAGGTTGGAGCGGTGGCTACGCGCGGAATCAGCAGTTCCACGCTACGCCGGGCGGGCGCGCCTTCGTAGCCTTGGCCGCTGGGCACAACCTTAATATCAGCCTGAGTTGACGTGGTGGTACCACTGAAGGCCAGCAGTTCATAAGCGCCGGTCCGTAGCGCCGAGGCCGATTTGCCGTTGTCGTCGTAGAGGGTGAAGCTGGTGCGGCCGGCGGCGGGGTCGGCGTAGTAGCGTACACGCAGGCTGTCGGTTTTGTAGCGCGTGGTGCTCGGTACGTAGGGTGCCATCGGCAGGAAAGCTCCGGCGCGTACCAGCAGCGGGAGGCGAGCCAGCGGCGCAGGCAGGCCCACGATCTGGGAGCCGGCGTAGGTCTGGTGCGACTCAAAATCTACCCAGGAGCCGGCCGGCAGTACCACGTTGCGGCGGCGCTGGCCGGGTTGCAGCACAGGAGCCACCAGCAGGCTGGGACCTAGCAGGTACTGGTCGTTGACGTTGGTGAGGGCCGAGGTGTTTTGGGCCTTGAACTCTTGCTGCTGCCGTGCCATCAGTCGCTCCCCGCCCCAGGCCGTAGCAGCGGCCGTATTCCAGTTCCAGTCGGTGCTGGTGCTGGAGGGCGCGGCTTCAGGGGCGGCGAGTTCTTGGTTTCCGACGGCTGTGAGTGGAGCAGTAGCGGAGCCAGTTTCCACGGCCTCCGGCTGCAAATACGTGGTGCCGAAGTTCATGGGCCGAGCCAGCGGAGTGCCGGTCTGATTGTTTTCCCAGGCCAGCGAGTAGAGGTAGGGCAGCAGCTCGTAGCGCAGGTGAGTGTAGCGCCGCACGATGCTCTTGTAGGGCTCCGGGTACCAATAGGGTTCGGGCGGCACGCCTTCGCCGTGGGGCCGCAGAATGGGGCAGAGGCTGGCCATTTGCAGCCAGCGCGTGTACAGCTCCGCATCCACGGGCCCCACGCAGAACCCCCCGGCATCGGAGTGCATGTAGCCCACGCCGCCCATGCCCATACCCAGCATAATGGGCACCTGCGCCTGAAAGCCCGACCACGAGCGGTTGATGTCGCCCGACCACGGAAACACGCTGTTGCGCTGCATGCCTGCCCAGCCCGAGCGCGACAAGTTGAACAGCCGCTCTTCCGGGAATTCTTTGCTGTAATTCTCCTGCAAAATGCCCGCCCACGCTTGGCCCAAGCCATTATGGACCTGCCGGGTTGTGCCGGGCAAGTGGTGCATGTCGGCGGGGTGGTTTTCGGGCTCGCCCAGGTCGCTCCACCAGCCGCCGGCTCCTTCGGCCTTGCGCTGCCGGTAGTAGCTCCAAAGCCAAGACCGGGTTTCGGGCTTGTACATGTCCAAGATGGTGGCTGGCCCGGCCCAGAACGATTCCACGGTGTAGGGCGAGCCGTCGGCGTGGGTGCCTACGAGGCCCTGGTTGCGCACGGTGGCGTCGTTGCGGGAGGTGCGCATCACGTAGGGCTCCGAGATGAGGATGGTTTTCACGCCCACTGAGTCCAGCCGCCGCATCATGCGCACGGGCTGCTTGAACTTCTCGTAGTCCCAATCCAAGTCGCCCTGCCGCTTGGTGCCCCCGAACCAGTACAAATCGAGCACCAGCGCATCCAACGGAAATCCTTCGCGCCGCATCCGGGCCGCTACCTGCTCCATTTCCAGATCCGACTTATAGCCGAAACGGCTTTGGATGAGGCCCATGCCCCAGCGCGGGGGCAGCGGCTGCCGGCCGGTGAGAGCGGTATAACGGCTCAGGATTTCGGCGTAAGACCCGCCCGTAATCAGGAAGTAGCCCAGGCTAGAAACGCCTTCGTTGCCGTATTCGAGCACATTTTTGCGGCTCGCGCCAAGGTCGAGGTAGCCGGCCGCCATGTGGTCGAAAAACAGCATGTAGCCGCGGCTGCTCATCACGGTGGGCAGACTTACGTTGAGCGTCGGCTCGCCATTCTGGTAGGAGTAGTGCGCCTCATTGTAGAGCGTGAGGCGCCGGCCGCGGCGGTCCACCGGCAGGGCCCGGGAGCCGGTGCCGTAGAGGTGCTCATCGGGTTGCAGCTGAAAAGAAACGCCCGTGCCGCCCGGCCTGCTAGTTTCGTTGGAACGCCGCTGAAACGCCCCGCCCACTTCAGATAGTAGCGTTTCGCTGCCTCGTCGGTAGCTTACCCGCAAAGGGGTTTTCTGGATGATAACGGTGACGGTGCCGTCGCTAGGCGAATACTGCCAATCCAGCTCATTGCCCCGGTTATGAGGCGCTTTGCTAAGGTTGCTTTTCGTGAGGTCGGGTGCCTGCACTACACTTATCGAGGCTATATCCCGCACTGGCGTACCGGCTGGGAAGTATTCTACCCGCACTATACCCGCCGCCCAGGGTCGCACGCGTAATGTGCCACCATCGGTGCTGCGGATGCTCAGAATGCCATTCTCGTACCGATGCGACTTATAGTTGCCGATGGCCACCGGTGCGGCTTCGGGTCGGCGAAATGGATCGGTAGTAGGTGGCCCATCGGCTTCGCGCTGGCCTAAACTGGGCGTAGATAGGGCAAGAAGCAACAGCGACAGTAGAGGCAGAGCGCGGCGAACAGGGGCGGGCATGGGCAATAGCAAGGTTTAAAGGCCCAAGATACACGCCCGCTCCGGTCTGACGTCTTTTTCTGATCGTCGAACCAAGTGCTGTACGGTTCCGCTTGCTGCTGACTTACAAGAAACCGGCTCCTTGCTCCCGGAAAGAACTTTCGCCTCCTGGGTCTCACTAGAGCGTGTGGCATAGTAGCGCGGCAATCTGTTCCGCGCACGAGCGAAGCTAGTAAGCAGTACCGCGCCATTTGCGCCACCACGTAGAAACTCGCTGGCGACGTATTAGCGCGAAACAGGTTTGCACGCTACTACGTCGCTGAGCTGGCTACGCTCTTGAGCCATGCTGCAACAGCCGTAGTTGAAGTAGGCGGCAGAACGTACGGCGGGGCTCTTGCGTATCGCCAGTATCATTTCACTCCCTAAAACTCCCCGGCCATGAACCACGCCGACCGACTCGAACAAACCGTTCAAGGCATCTACAAAGCCCTCGAAAACCCCGGCCAAAACCCAGTTGGTGCCGGGCTCACGGCCATCGACAACTGGATTGAAGCCCTCGATGGCATCGGCGGCTCGGCCCTCAACGGCATCCAGGGCGAACTACGCACCCTGCGCAGCCACATCCAAAACAACGACCGCGCTTCCATTGCGGCTTCCTTGCAGCACATCGGCCAAGAAACGTCCCTCGTGGCCCGCGACCTGCACGACAGCACCGGCGACCATCTGCGGCACCTGGGTCAGGCACTCGTTGTTGCCGCCGGCAACCTGAAGGTATCGTAACAGAGGACTATTAAATTTTCACTAAGATTTTGGTGTGTATAAGATTTCGGCCGGCGTCAGCTCCCACGGAACGATGCTGGCTTTTTTATGACTGCATTACAGTTGAGTTGAGCGGGATAGCTGAGGTACAAGCCGAGCGCCGATATGTTTTGGGGCTAGTTGTTTGACTAGTTGAGCCTCAACTTTCGCGGAATGGTTGAGTAAGAAGAGGGTTCAATTTCTTTCCAACCAACACTTCTACCCCTATGGATTCCTCCACCTCCCAATCCTCCAGCCAACTCGATGCCACCCTGCAAGCCCTCGGTGGTGGCCTAACCGCCGCCGCTCCTGCCGCCGCCGGCAACATCGACGGCTGGATTTCCACCCTGAACGGGGCCGGTAGCCCCGCGCTGAGCGCCATTGCTTCCGAGCTGGAAAACCTGAAAAGCGCCATTGGTAGCGGCGACGGTTCCCAAATCAGCCAGTCGTTGCAGACCTTGGGCCAGCACACCACCAAAGCCGCCGAAAGTGCCACGCCCGACGCCAGCGCCAAGCTCCAGCAACTAGGCCAAACGCTAAGCTCCGCGGCTACTTCGCTGAAAGGCTAACAACCGCAAGCTCACAACTGAAAAGGCTGCTCCAATCATTGGAGCAGCCTTTTTGCTTTCGTGGAGCAAGCAAGTGTTCCACGAATAAGGGACTTACAGCCGTTTTCACTTGGCAGTACGAGTGTTATTCCGAGCGGAGCGAGGAATCTGAGGCACCCACTCAAGAACAACCCAGATTCCTCGCTCCGCTCGGAATGACACTCTTAGTGCTGAACCGACCCAACACAGCGGCTTCACGCTTCCTTTGGCCCATTTTGCAGGCTTTTCACACTTTGTTTCTGGATGATTTACCGGTGAATGGAAAGTACTATCTGGCTCAACTACTTGCCAGTAGCTGATCCGTGCGGTTTAGGTATATCTAGAACTGCCGCCAACCCTTGCCCGGAGGATGCAGTAAATAAGGCTTTCCTTTTCCACTCAATTCCGTTTTCTATGTCTGTTTCACATTCCGCCAGCGCCGACCAACTCGAAGCTTCCCTCCGCATCTTCCGCAGCGGCGACCTAACACAAGCTCTCGACCTCGCCACCAAGAATATCGACGGCTGGATTCAAACGTTGCGCGCTTCCGGCGAGACGGCCCACGCCACTATCGCCGCCGACCTGGTACAGCTCAAAGGCTACCTCAGCGGCAACGACCCGGACCCCATCAGCAGCACACTCCAAACCCTCGCCGAGCACATCAACAGCATTGTCGACAACGCCAACCCCCGCTTCATCGACTCTCTCGATGAGCTAGCCAAAGCCCTCAGCGACGCCGCCCGCAGCCTCCAACATGCCAAGGAGCAACAGCAGTAGCCAACGCTAGCGGCTTTCTTGGTAAAAGAAGCTCCAGTAGGATATCGGCTAGGAAGCAAGCAGCTGGTTTGCCGGCTGCTTGCTGGAATTGCCAAACCCCGCTTGACTGAGTAAATGGCTGGTACTAGCACGCCTATTAAACAACCAGGACTCCATCGACCTCTCCTAAGATTTCCTTAGGAGAGGTCGATGGAGTCCTGGTTGTTTAGGTTCATGAACACTCTAACGTAGTGGCGCTATCTAGCCGCTGAGCTACGAGCAAGCGCGCACATACGCCCCAACGGCGCCGTCGGCCGTTAGCGCAGGCTCAGCTTGATGAGAGAGGTTTTGGTGCCCATGGTGAGGTGCAAGATGTACTGGCCCGCAGCAAACTTGCTGAAGTCGAGGGCTTGCTCGTGCACGCCGACGGGCTGTTTGGCGTAGGGCGACACCTTCACGGCGCGGCCTTGTAGGTCGTAGAGGGCCCAGCCAACCGGCTGCTCCGCTGTCAACTCATAGCGAAGCGTCGCCACGCCGCCTGGCAGCGGATTGGGATACACCGCCGTCGGCCGGGCCAAGGCTGCGGCACTGGGCTGCTGGGCCGCGGCCGTTTGGCTAGCCGCGGCGGCTCCATTGGTGCCGCGCGCCGCCGTCCCCGTGTTGACGGGCACAAAGCGCCACTTTTGCGCATCGTTGTGGTAGCTCTGCCACAGGTGCACATTCGCACCGGCCGAGCTGCTGGAGCCGCTCACGTCCAGGCGCTGACCCGGCGCGCACTTCGGCTCCAATTCGAAATATCCGTTGCCCGCATCAGTGATGGTCCACTTTTGCGCGTTGCTGGTGTTCGAAGTATAAAGCTGCACATTCGTGCCATTGGCGGTGCCCGAGCCATTCACGTCCAGCACTTTGTTGGGGTCGAGCAGGGAGATGAGGCGGTAGGAGCCATCGGCCTGGCGCTGCACGTTCCATTTTTGCGCGTTGTTGCCGTTTTCGTACCAGGTAGCCACGTTCGTGCCGTCAGCGGTGTAGGCGCCGGCCACGTCCAGGCGCAGCCCCGAGGCGCACTTCGGTTCCAGGGTATACACGCCGTCGGCGACGGGCGCCACCGGCGTGAAGCGCCAGCGTTGCGCAGCATTGCCGTTACTCTCCCAGATCTGCACGTTGGTACCCGCCGTGGTGCCGGCGCCGCTCACGTCCAGGCGCTGGCCGGGGGCGTGCTGGGGGGCCAGCTCGAAGTAGCCGTTGCCCGCATCGGTGATGAGCCAGCGCTGGTTGGCTTGGCTCAGCCACGACCAAATGTGCACGTTGGCCCCGCTGGTCGTGCTGATACCATTCACGTCCAGTACCTTGGTCGGGTCCAGCAGGGAAGTCAAGCGGTAGCTGCCATCGGACTGGCGCTGCACGTTCCACTGTTGGGCACTATTGCCGTTGTCGGTCCAGATTCGCACGTTCGTGCCGTCGGCGGTGTTGGCACCGCTCACGTCTAGGCGGGTGCCCGGCGCGCAACCGGCCGTGAGCGTGTACACGCCATCCGCCAGCGGCGCAGTGCCAACGACGGGTGGCGTCGTGTTGGTCGTGCCGGGAGGGTAAAGCTGAGTCACCGGAATAACTTCCTGTTGCTGCTGCTCGCTAGACCAATACAATTGGGCGTAGCCGTTGCAGCAGCCGCGGAAGTACTCTACTTTGATGTCGTACTTCTGGCCCGCCGTCAGGGTGATTTGCCCGGCGTGCCACTGCAATCCGCGCTGCGCCCACTGATCGATGATCTGCCGCCCATTCACCCACAACCGCATACCGCCATCGACGGCAGTCCCGAAAGTGTAAGTGCCGGAATAGCGCGGCTGCACTTGGCCGGTCCAGCGGGCGGCGAAGGTGCCACCACTGATACCAGTACCAGGCGATGCTTCGCCCCATATAAAATTCACCTGCCGATCAGTACGGCTGATTTTGCGGTCGGCAAAAGTATTGTCGGTGAAGTACTCGCCCAGCAGACCGGTGCCCGTGCCCGATTCACTCACTGTTTTCGTGTCGCTGCTGTAGTAAGCGATGTTGTCGAAGTTGGGCCGCGGCGAAGTGGTACGGGACAAAACATCGCCGCGCGTCAGGTCGCGCGTTTGGCCGTTGCGGATTTCGCGCACCCATACATCGTAGGGTTTGCCATTGTGGTTGATTTCGTTGAGTCCAATCAAACTCACGTCGGCGTTGTCGTTGATGAACATGGGCACCGTAGGCTTGTCCGTCGAGGGGTAGGGCGTGGGGCAGAAGGCTTCGGTTTTACCGCCTGGGTAAGTGTGAATCAACGTCATGGCTCCCTCGCCCTTCATGCCCAAGATCCACAGATTGGCGCCGCGATTAGGCACGGTGTAGTACTCGGTGTTGAACTGGCGGGCCCAGATATTCTGTCCGGCCGTGTTGGGGTAGAGTTGCCCGACGAAATCGGTGAGGAACAAGTCGCCGCGCCCGTTACCGAGCACCTTGAAGTCGTTGGTAGAAGTCAGAGCTAGCGTGCGCGCATTCGACGCGTGCTCGATCGTGGGCTGGGCGTAGGCCCCGTTGATGATTTTGTGCAGGCGTTCGATCATCACCACCGACGCATCGGCGGCGCTACCTTCCACCAGCTTCAACCGGCCTACCCCATAAACAACGGCGTCGTTGCCCATGAGGCGGCGCAGATTGCCTCTCAGTTCGACCGTACCATCAATGCGGAAGAAGCCGCCGCTCGGGAAGTACACGGTGGTGGCGCCGGAGTTGATGGCGGCCTGAATGGCGGCCGTGGCGTCCTGCTGCCCGCTGGCGTCGGCCCCGTAACTCACTACATTGGCCCACGTGTTGGGCGCGTCCCAGGGCACGGTCGGCACATCCTTAATCGGCAGGCCAATGGACTTGCTGGGCGTAGCAAACAAGGCATCGTAGCGGCCGGGATAGGCATATTCTTTAATTAAGCCGACGGACAGATCGGGGTTGGCGGGCCAGAAATGCACCCGGTCCAGGGCTAGAGCGTAGCCGCTGGTGGTTACGTTGCGCGCGTAAGTGCCGGTTTCATCAATGATGGCCGCCCGGGTGCTGGCCGCGCCCGTGCCCCGTAGGTCGGAGTCGAGCAGCGTGAGGCTGTTGGGGCCCGTTTCGTGGCTGTAGAT